>DAHL01000021.1:0-5910 GCA_002509225.1 Euryarchaeota archaeon UBA102
GTTTTCATCTTGATTGCGATACTATTCATACCCTTTTCACAAATAGTGGCGAAATATTTAGATGAATTAAATCCAATAGTGGGGACAATGTTGTTGTTAATGGGGATTGTAATGATTACTGGATATGATATAAATTGGATGTTAGACCCGATTAGAGCTATTTGGAATAGAATTACGGGTGGAAGAGACATAGCTGGTGAAAAATCTGAAAGAGGTGGGTTGTCTGGTTTATTCTTCTATGGTTTTGGTTATGGATCAGCAGCAGCAGGATGTATGGCCCCCATATTCCTAGCTCTACTTGCTGCTACAATGAAAGATGGTTTGATTGATGCGATAATTGTGTTTGTTCTATTTTCAATATCTGCAGCAGTATTCATGGTAATATTCACGATACTAGCAGCATACTCCAAAGATACTGTTCTTAATTTGATGAGGGGTTCTGTTGGGCGTATTGAACAAGGTGGTGGAGCAGTAATGATGATTGTGGGAATGTGGTTGCTCTATCAATATTGGAAAGTTGTGTCTGTGTCTTAGTCTTTTTCTATATGATATTGATAATCTAAAGGCCACGGAGGTAGTTCCGGTTCCTCAACGATTTTTGCATTTAGAACTGAAGATAAACCGACTGTGACTATAGTTTTTTCTTTGAAATCACGGCCGGTGTAAAATAAATCATCAATATGGACATCTCTATGGTTGTTCGATTTTTCATCTAAGGGATTATGAACGGTCAAAAGATTTCCTTCAGAGCCCGTTATTACAATCCAATGAGGTATGTCTTCATCATCGCCAAATATTATTGTTGAAACGAGACAGAGTGGTATTCTTTCATTGGATAATGCTTGGTTGATATCTGTCAAAGTTGGAATTTTAGTTTCATAGGTTGTTTCATTCTGTGCACAGAGTCTTTGTTGAGCTGTATGAAATATATCTAAAGCTCTTGAATCGAGTTCTAAAACTGATGAAGCGCCTTCCATAATACCCATATCTTTTGCACTGCTTATGATATGTGGATGAAGGCCTCGTAGAGCTAATGGAGCAGAAATGCCGAAGCGACCGCAGCCTGCAATTTCAATTGTGCTGGTTTCTCTCCACAATTCTATTTCTAAATCTCTATTCATTTCACTCACATAATCAAAATATTTCAAAACCATGGCAATACACGCGGGGCCGCAGCTGAAATCCATAGTTTGCTGATAGAATGGAATGGAAAGTTTCACGAAAGACCAAATAGTGACTGGGCAAATAACAGTTATCTTATTATTCGAAGTAATTACCCCATATCATGGCTGGAATCAGTGCGAAATAAATCATATACAAACCAAAAGCAACATACCACAGCATTTCCCACATAGAGTTCTCAAAGTAGTGAAGGACAATTGTCAGAATCAAGACTAATATTCCGAACAATACCGGATTTCTGAAACGGCCCCGGGGCTTAGCATAAGGTATTGTGGTAACAGTAAGAAGAGAGACTAATCCGATAATAAAAGGAATAAGCACTGAATCATAATCATTGATTATAGAATACTTAATCGATATGACTATTGTGAACATTGCTAGGGCTGGTGTTGGTAAACCAGAGAAGTAGGTGTTCTCTCCTTGTGTGCCTTTAGTAAACCTAGCAAGCCTCAGAATACTCAGCAAGACAAACATTGTGGCGGCTATGATTGCAACCAGATTTTCTATATTGTAACGGAAGGCGAATTCTAGATCATCATTAATGAACTCTAGAGCAGGTCCCCTCTCAATATTATAATACAGTGAATAAATCAGTATAGAAGGGGCCATGCCGAAACATATAGAGTCAGCTATGGAATCGAGGTGCTTGCCATAATCGTGCTTGGTTCCGAATCTACGGGCCAAGGCCCCGTCCATTCCATCAATAATAGCCGAAAATGGTAGTATTATCATGGCAACGATGAAACTCTCGTGAGAACCATCGATGATGTAGGAAATAGCAAGGAACCCCAAGAATGCGCTTGTGAGAGTGGCGATATCTGCATAGGAAAGCAAAGTCAGGGGTCTGAAAAATTTATTGAGAGACAAGTCAATCTCCTTCGGCAGTAGCTTCTATCTTTGACAATAAATGTTTGGGTTCCCCTATTATTTTCTCGTTGACAGATGGTGATAAAGGGGAGGTGAAGATAGCCAATGTCTGACCTGCCAGAACACGATTGCCTTCACTCACCTTGATATCTATTCCTTCAGCCTTAAATTTTAAATCAACGCGGGAACCAAAGTGAATCAACCCAATTCTCTCCCCCTTAGATATACTAGATCTAGTTTCTAGATAACTTACTATACGGCGCACTAGGACTCCTGCAATCTGGGTAATTTTGAAGACGCCTATATCTGTATCTAATTTGGTGACCAATCTCTCATTCTGATCTGAATCTTTTGAGAAGGCTGGCATATTGCCACCATTTCTATGTTTCTGGGACAGGACCGTGCCATCGATTGGTGATCGATTAACGTGTACATTATGAGGTCCCATGAAAATTGAAATGTGTATCATTTCATTGTGTTTATCGACCTTCTGGACAAGACCGTCTGCAGGGCTGACTATTCCATCTTGGATTTCACGATACGGGTCTCGGTAGAAGAAAAGTAGTAAAATGGACAACCCAATCAAAATCAAAGAAGTTAGGTACATCTCCTCGAACGGCAATCCAAGAGTAACCCCATGCTCACGGATAGAACTGGCGAAGGCACCAAAAAAGAACATAAGAAAACCCAGAATAGTAATGTAAATCACTATGATGGGCATGCCTTTGGCAAATGGTAGGTTGTCACGGTCGAACAGAAAATATCCTGTGATAAAAAGAAATAATGAACTGATGACAAATACCTCTGCCAGTACTAATAAATCAATTGTCATCATATTTGGAATAAAACAGTTCTAAAAAAACCCCTCAGTTAATCTAGAGGTTATTTTTGAGTATCATCTAGCCGAAATAATAGTTGTCTATTTTGATATAATAGGTAAAAGGCTGTTGGCTGCGTGTTCAGCTGCATTAGCTACGTCATCTAGACGTTGTATGAGGCGATACATGTGAACAGCGGCTAAAGGTTCTGCATCTCCATTGGAAAAGACGTATTCTGCTGCTTTCGCTTCGACTAAATCGGCTTGATGTTCGAGATCATTCACCCTGCCGATATGCTTGTGCATAACATCTTTTTCTTTGTTGGCGAAGGCCGATTCCAGAATAATTTCAAATTGACCAACTGTTTTTCGATACTCGTCAACAGTTGCTGTAACTGCTTCGGCTAATTCGAGCGTCAATGATTGTGCTTTTTTATCAGAATATAAGGTTCTAAATGATAGGATTTCCGTTACGTTCTCAGCATAGTCGGCTATTCTGTCTTGACGTGTGATTAGCTCCAAGAAAACGGGTTTATCTACTGCTAAACGGACACTGCCTCGTAGCATGTCTCGTATCTCTGTCTTAATCTTATCTGCTTCCAATTCAGATTTAGATGTTGATTCGATGTGAGTTGAAATATCGTTGCCGTTACAGGCTTCTTTAACGCATTCATTCATCTTTTCAACTGTTTCGAAAACCTTCTCAGCATGCTCATAATACGATTTGAAAACGCTTGGGCCTATTCTACTTTCGAATATCTTCATCTTATAACTCAGCCTCCGACTGAATATCAGCCTTTCGCTCATCCCTTATTGAAGTGTATAAGAGCCAGAAAATGGCCGATAGGATAATTGTTACAGAGATGATAAATCTGGTTTCATTGAGACCGAATATCATGTAAAGTCCGATTGCACCTAATGAAGCTGCTGGAATACTTGCTACCCAACTTGCGGCAATTTTTCCGAAAACCTTGAAATCGACAGATGATGTTCCTCCTGCCAGCCCAACACCAACCACTGATCCGATTAGTGTGTGTGTAGTAGAGATTGGAACCGCTAAGAAAGGCATTGAAAAAATTAATACAGTGGTTGCTGCTCCGAATTCAGCGGCGAATCCTCGTGTAGGGGTGATGTGTGTGATCTTTTTACCTACAGTAACCATAACTCTAGCACCCCAGGTCATCACTCCTAGAGTAATGCCGATACTGCCCAAGAGAATTAACCAAGTTGGTATAACTGCTTCAGATTGTAAAACGTTCTGTTCGTGAATTTGCCAAACTGCGGCCATTGGTCCAATTGCATTACTTCTATCATTTGCACCGTGAGCAAAAGCAACGTAACAAGCTGTTATGACCTGTAACCAAACGAAAATTTTCTCTACACCTTGATAGCCCGTCTCTTCAAACTCATAATCTCTTAAAATCCAATACAGAATAGAACTGGCTATGACAGCAATAAGAAGTGCCAATAGTAAAGAATTAAGGGGCAACCATGCACCTTCTTCAAAAATATTGAAAGTTGTTCCTTCCTTTGCAGGTAACCAGTTCGCCTTATTGATAAACCCTTCAGCATCTAAACGACTGATTAGACCTTTCATAGCCTTGTATTGAAGGGCTAATCCTAATACGAAAAAGGTAGGAAGAGCGAGAATTGGTGCCATTATTCTAGATCTTTCCACGGGATTTTCTACATCCATTATGACTTTCTTCACTACGTTAAAAGTTGTGAAAGCTAGGATTCCTCCTAAAAGAGGAGACGCTACCCAACTCATCACAATTTTAGTTACTACCGCCCAATCTACATGTTCCGGTGCAACATAAAGGCCAATACCGAGGATACCGCCTACAATACTATGTGTAGTAGAAACAGGTAAGCCGTATTTTGTTGCTGTAGTCAACCATAGTGCTGCTGCAAACATAGCTGCGATAAACCCGTATTTTAATTCGGTAGAATAAACTGCCAAATCCGCTTCTTCGAAATTTAAAATTCCTTTACGAACAGTATCTGTGACTGCGTCTCCTGCAAAAAACGCGCCTAAAAATTCAAAAATTGCCGCCGCAATTATAGCATTTCTAAAAGTTAACGCTCCACTACCAACACTAGTGCCCATAGCATTAGCTACATCATTGGCACCTATGTTCCAAGCCATATATCCTGCAACCAATATGGCCAGGAATATCATCAAATCTAAACCAAACATATAACTGAGTTGATAAGTGCATAAATAAATATTTACTACGTAAAATATATATATCTATATATTTAATGAGAATTGTGGAAACTAGGAAATTACAGAAAACGGGTGGTTCGACAATAATAGTTTCGCTACCTAAAAAATGGACGGAAAAGTTGGGGTTGACGCCCAGTTCTGAAGTGAGACTTATAGAGCAAACAGATGGTTCTTTGAATATTGATCCAAATATAGATATGAATGCTCTTTCGAAAAGATGCCAGATTTTGGAAGTTGAGAAAGGGACTGGGAATCATCTTTTTAGAAGTCTGATTGGGATTTACTTAACTGGCTCTAATGAGATTAAAGTTCTTGGCAAACCTCGTTTATCAATAAATCAAAGAAAGGAGATTCGAAAATTCTCTTCTTATGTTATAGGATTTGAAATAATAGAAGAAGAGGGGAATGAGGTTTTGTTGAGTGATGTGACCAATCCGCAAGCTTTAACTTTTAGAAGGGCCATCAAAAGACAATATAAGATAGTAAGAGCGATGTTTACAGACTCGATAAGGGTTTTAGAAGGGTCTAAAGATTTGAGTTTAGACATTATTGACAGAGATAAAGAAGTAGACAAACTACAATGGTTTATAGAAAGGCAATTCAACATGATGCTTGAGAATAGTGCATTAGGTCATAAGATATCCATCCCACCTTCTGAAGCTGTATTCTATTCAAATGTGGCACGTTATCTCGAACGAATAGCAGATCACTCTTGTAGGCTTGCAGCCATAGGCACTGAAGCTGGTAAAGCTTCAACAAACCAAGTTGTAGGATTTGCAAATAAATCGATTGATGTTTTAGATGATTCAATTAA
>DAHL01000021.1:6310-28595 GCA_002509225.1 Euryarchaeota archaeon UBA102
AAAAATATATTAAAAAAATCGAGGAAATATTTTCAAGATAAATACAAAAAAGAGATAGACAACCCTAGAGAATTTTCTATTGCAATGGATGTTATAATTCGTACATTAGCATACTCAACTGATATTTGTGAAACGGCGATAAACTTGTCTTGTAAACGAGATGAAATAGAATGTAAAATTCATGGAAAGGGACTTTGTTTTTGTGAAACTCCAGATAAAGAAACGAGTTTTTTGATTTAGTGATGTGAAACAGTATGCCTGAGGCAGTAAACTTTCTAGAGAAAGAATATAAAAAATGAAGAAGAGTTGTTCTATTTAATTTGATATTTCAGTTCTACCGACGATTTTTATCTAAAAATAAGTGGAACATCGTACATTTTTAGAGGAAAAAACATTATCGGAAATCTTTAAAAGGTGGAACCAATGAACACACCTTATGGTTTATCTTACACATAAGACTTCCAGGGGGCAACGATATTACTATCTTGTGAAGTCTTACAAACAGGAGGGGATGGTAGGAAAAGTACAAGAATATCTTGGACAAAAAGAACCTTCTAAGCGAGAATTAGAAAAACTAAAAAGAGAAATGACTCCAGATATGGAGATGGAAGCCATTAGGAGGATGGCTAAGGCTTCTGTTGAGCAATACAACCCCCCATTCTTAGAGGATGAACAGACATATTCATTAGAAAGATTGCGTTTATTAAATCGTACAATGAATAGAATGGACGAACCTGAGAATAGAATTATGAATGAACGGTTGAGACTTGTTAATTCAGTCAAGGGTAACTTGGCTCTTTCGAACGATAATCTTTCCGTAAAAAATGTTGAATCGATTTTAGAACAGAGTAACGTACCGAGTGGTGTTACAGTTACAGACGTTATTAGAGTAACTAATCTTAGGAAAATGGATTTGAAGATTGTAAAAGAGATTAAGAATCTGAATATTAAGAAAATGAAGAAAATATATAAAGAAGTGAATGAAGGTTTGGGCACTTTAGGTGAATTTAGAGAGAAAAATAAGGCTTTAATCGGTTCTTCTTTTGTACCGCCTCCAAATGCATTAATAGAGGATGAATTAGAAGGTTTGATTGAATGGTGGGAGAGGCCAACACTCATGCATCCTTTTGAGAAATCTGTATTATTTCACCATAGATTAATGCAAATTAAACCGTTTGAAAAATATAATGGAGTTTTTGGAAGGCTTATATTTGATGGAATGCTAAGACAGAATGGTTTTTCATCGCCTAATTGGAAAAAGACAGATAAAGATGATTATTTGGCTGCGTTAGTTGCTGGGGATCGAGGAGATTCTAAGAAACTTGTTGATGGATTTTGGAACATTTACAGAAAACAGCATAGAGTCAGTATAGAGGGGGATATCAGTGCGTTGAGTCAGAGAAGGCAAACGCAACTGGAGGCCTTCTGAGTGCGACTGCTCGAAATTGAGCTAGAAAATTTCAAATCGTTTAAGGGCCGTATCTCGATTCCTTTTGGGGATGGATTCACAAGTATCACTGGACCGAATGGGTCTGGGAAATCAAATATCACTGATGCCATTATTTTTATGATGGTGCCAAGGACGAATGCTTTGAGAGCTAAAAGACTCAATTATTTGGTTTATGGACACAACCCAGAAAATCCAAAAACGAAAGGGTTGGCTGGTTTTTGTAAAGTAAAAATGGTTTTTGAAAATAGTGATCGATTTTTAGCTATTGATAGTGATATTGTTGAATTTACTAGAGGAATTAAAATAAAGGGTGAAGATTATTCTACATTTTATAGATTGAATGGACGAGCCTCTACTGCAGGTGAGTTTGAAAAATTGTTTTCGCGGGCTGGATTGTATGCTAATGGTTACAACGTTATACAACAAGGAAATGTTCTTCAAACGAGTTTGATGTCTGGGGCAGAAAGAAGAAGAAAGGTTGAGGATGTGGCAGGCATAACTGCTTATGATACCCGTCTAAGAAGAACTAAGAGTGCTAGAGAGGCTGTTGAAGCTGATACTGTATTACTCTCTGAAAGACAGAAAGAATGTGGAAGATTGCTTAAACAATTAGAAAAAGAAAAGAGGGATGCTGAGAGATTAGAAGAGATACAAGAAAGCTTAGCAGAGATAGAAATATTGTTGAAATTTAGAATTGTGATGGATTTAGAAACAGATATAGGACAAAGACAAGATCTTGTTAATCAATATTCTGAAGAAATAGAAAAATTGGCAGGAGAACTACGCGATTTAGAGGGAAAAATTAAAGAGACTGAAAATGAGTTGGAAAATGTTGAGGAAAATATTAACGAAGCAGGCGGTGAAGCTGCTAGAGAATTACAAAGAAAATTGGATGCTGTTCGTGTAGAATCTGCTCTTGCAAAAAGTAATTCTGAGCACGCAGGAGAGATGCTAAGAAAATTAGAAGAAGAGAGAAAGAATATGCTTGAAGAAATTCAAGAAAATGACGCTGAATTCAAGAATATAGAAAAAGATTGTAAAGATTTGGAAAGTGGATGTAAAATAAATCAGAAAGAGTTGAAAAAATACACTGAAATGTTAGGGGATTTAGAAGATAGTATAGCAGATAGTTCACAAAGTGTAGGTAAGAAAAGAGAAAGTCTTGAAGAGATTAGAAAAAATGAAAGTGAATTAAAGATAAAAATAAATCGTCTTGAAGTTGAAAAAGAACAGATAGAGCGACAAATTGAAGAATCGGATGAATTAGTGATTGGTGCAGAAAATGTGTTAAAATCTGTAAAAGAAGATGTTGATGAAGTGATATTCAGTTTAGAAGATTTAAAAGTTGGTAAGAAATCGGCTAATGATAATTTGAATAAAATAAAAACGAAAGAAGAAAAGGTTAGAAATAGATTGGATGAAGTTAGAAATTGTTTAGTAAATACAGAAGATAAATCTCGCAAATTATCTGTGGAATATGCATCTTTAGTAGCAGTAGAAAAAACTCGTGAAGAATTTCAGAATGGATATGTAAATGCTGTAAAAGAAATACTTGAAGCACGTGATAGTGGTGAATTGGGAGGGATAATAGGAACTGTTGCTGAATTAGGCAAGGTTGATGAAGAGTTCAATGATGCTTTGAGAGTTGCAGCAGGTATGAATTTACAATCTGTAGTAACAGAGAATGATGATGCAGCATCAAGAGCTATTGACTTTCTTAAAAATAGGAAATTAGGAAGAGTTAGATTTCTGCCGATAAATAAACTAAGAAATTACAAACCTGGGGCCAACTCAATACTAATTTCAAGACAAGAAGGAGCTATTGGGTTTGCGATAGATCTTGTTGATTTTGATGAAAGATATAGAGATGCTTTTGGAAATGTTTTTGGCGATACAATCATTATGAAAAATTTGAAAGATGCAAAGAATTATCTTGGAAAAGGAAGGATGGTTACTCTTGAAGGTGAATTACTGGAAAAGGGTGGGGCATTAATTGGCGGTACCGTTTCGAAAACGTCTGTTTCATTTGGAGGAGGGGATAGAAAGAAAGTTGATGATTTGAGAATTGAAATAGATAGATTGGAAAAAGAATATAGAGAATTTGATTCTGAAAGAGATGGATTAGAAAATGAAATTGCAGAGTTGAGTGAAGCAAGAATTAGTATAGAGAATGCGTTTGCATCCATACAAACGAGGGTCACTGACTATGATGGTCAAACAACGAAAGCTCAAAATGAGTTAGTTAAAGCAGAGCAGGATGTGAAAACTAAACAAGATTCGGTTGAAATACTTAGAAAATCGTTACTTGAAAAGGAAGGTGTTCTTCTATCGGTAAAAGAAGAGTTTGAAAAATGTAATCAAAAAGTATCAGATGAAGAGAAGGAATTGGCAATGCTAGCCGGTGGAGCAACAGCAGACAAAATGAATGAATTAAAAGAAAAAATAGAGATTGAAAGAACTGAATTTGGAGAGAAATCTAATAATTTATCAGGTATGAAGGTTAAATTGGAGAACTATAGAACTGGTCTAAAAATTATTAAAGAAGATATTGAAAATAATGAGCAAGAACAGAAGAAACAGCAAAAAATTCTAACTGTTGATTCGAAAAAATCGAGAGAGTTGGAGAAAGAAGTTGCAATTCTGAAAGAACGAGAAGAGACTGAATTTGATAAATTACAAGGTTTGAGAACAGAACGTGATAGACTAAGAGATAATCTCTCTAATTATAAATCTAAAACTGAACAGCGAAGTGAATTTGGAAGGGCTAGAGAGAGGGCGATAGATGATTTACAGTTGGAAATAACAACAAAAGAAGAGAAGTTAAAAGAAGCTCGTAAGAAATTACCTACTAAAGTAGAGAAGCCTGAAAAAATACCTGTTAATGATCAATTAGTATCTAAGAAAGAGAGTTTGGAGAAACAAAAAGGTGCATTGGGATATGTGAATATGTTATCTCTAAGACACTATCGAGAGGAAGAAGAACGATTTGAAGAAATTAAGAAGAGGATGAAAGAATTAAGAGCAGATGTAAGACGATTAGAGAGTTTGGAGAATAAAATTTCTAAGCGTAAAGATAAGAAATTTATGGGTGTCTTTGAAGATATTAATAAAAATTTCCAGAAAACATTCAAAGAACTTGTTGGTGGTGGAAAGGCTTGGTTAGAATTGGAAAAACCGGAAAATATATTCAAAGGTGGAATTCAAGTTAAAGCGAGAATGCCTGGAAAACGATTGTTTCCAGTAGAGTTGCTTTCTGGTGGTGAAAAATCAATGGTAGCAATGGCATTTATATTTGCTATACAAAGATATGAGCCATGTCCGTTCTATCTACTAGATGAACCTGATCAAAATACAGACGGAGTAAATACTGAGAATATTGGAAAGGCTATTGCGTTACAGTCTAAAGTTGCACAATTTATTGTGGTTACTTTGCATCATATGGCTTTGAGAGAATCGGACCATGTGATTGGCGTATTCATGAATAATGGGGTTTCCAACATTAGACAAATACCTGATGTGGAAAATTTCCTTTCGACTTTGCCTGCGGAGGTTGAAGTTTGAGCGTTGTACAAAATCATTTACTATTTCACAAAGCAATTCTCGGCTCTAATAATGATAAAATAGACAATTATCTTGAATTGGCAAATGCTGCTGAATCTGCAACTGAGGTTGCTGTAGTAGAAGATTCATTTACTAAAGGTATTGCGATTTTATTTCATTTAGTAACGGAAAATGAATTGGATCCGTGGTCATTAGACTTGCCAACGGTAATCAAGGAATATCAAAATCATGCTCTCAAAAATGAGGTTGATTTGCCCATGGCTGGTGCAATGATTAGTTGGGCATGGGATGTATTAAAAATTAAATCGTCAGAAGCCATAGTAGCTACAGAAGCTATTGAAAAGGAAGAAGAATGGGAGCCTTTTGACTTCGGATGGGAGCCTACATTTATAGAAAAATTAGAAAATTCTGTGGAAGCTCCAATCGAAGAGGTTGTTAGATACTCTGGAAAGAGAAGAGTGACCCTAATGGAATTAGTTGGTGCTTTAGAAGAGGCTAGAGAAGTTGCTACTGAAAGAGAAAGGAGAAGTGAGCGATTAAAGGGTCTTCGAAAAAAGAGAGAGAAGGCGATAGAAGAAGCATCAAAAAATATGGGAGAAAATATACATAACGATAATCCAGTTCTGTATAAAGAGAAAGTCTGGAATAGAATAAATGAATTCGAAAGTAAAAACGTGCTTTTGGATGATGTTATTGGGGAAAGAAATAAAATAAAATTAATGAAAATATTTGTTGGAAGTTTATTTTTGGCTCATGAAAAAAGAATAAATATAAATCAAAAAGATCTAAGTATACCTGAGATATATGTTGAGAGTTTGGAGGGGATGTGATGAATCAGCCAATCGCTATTGAGGCGGCTTTGTTTTCATCTGGAAGACCTTTGACAGTGAATGAATTAGCTGAAGCAACTGGAATTAAGATAAGTGAATGTAAGAAATCAATAAATGAATTAATTAATAATTATAAACAACGAGAAGGAGCCTTAGAAGTGGTAAAACTAGGAAGTAAATACGCTTTACAGTTAAAGAAAGATGCAACCACGTATGGAAGAAAATTAGCACCTAGAGAGGTTCCTTCTTACTTGCTCAAAACATTAGCTTTGATAGCTCATGAACAGCCAATGTTGCAGACGGAATTGAAACGACATCTAGGTTCTAAAATTTACGAACATTTACGTGAATTAGAAGAATATGGTATGATTGAAAGAGAAAGAATTGGGAGAACGTATGCTCTGAAAACTACCGAATCGTTTTTAGATTATTTTGGAATAGATGCTAATGAAGAAGCTGACATTAAAAAATATCTAGAAGGGGCGGTTTCTGAAAGTATATGAATTCAATTGGTTTAATAGAAATAATTGTTATTTTCTTAATATTTTGGGTATTATTAGGTCCTGAAAAGATTAGTTTATTTGCTAGAAATGCTGGGCGTGCGTATAAACAATTTAATGGAGTGAATAGAGATTATCCTCTTGGTTCTATGAAAACACCATCAGAATCGGAAAAAATACGAGCGTCAGCTGAAAGATTAGGAATTGATACATCAGGTATGAATGAAAAAGAAATGAGAGACAAAATTGTTAAAAAAGTAGAAAATAAAGAGAAATAATCAAAAAAAAATTTAGAAAATTCCTTAAAACGTGGGTTAGTTAAATGCTTTATATGCTGGGTTCTCGCTTGAGCGTAGAAATGATTAATCAGAAAAGATATCTTGCAATTTTAATAACGGGTTTACTTTTGTTTGTAAACGTAGTTGGTTTTGCTCATGGTGGGCACTATATTGAACGAGTTGTGAAAGATGATGGCTACCTTACTGAAATGGATCATTTTGGATTAGGAGTGCAAATTGGTGGTTTGAATTCGATTAAAATGTCGGATGTGAATGATGACGGAAATATGGAGATAATCATAGGAAATAATGGTGGTTTTGTACATATATTACAATGGAATGATGAGTTAGAAAGTTATATCGAAGTTTTTCAAAGTAAGAGTTTAGGAGGAGGAATAAGAGGGATAGATACTGAAGATGTTGATGGGGTTTATGAAGGAGAAGATTGTATTGAAGATTGTAATGAAGAGATAATAATTACTGCGAATTTTAACGATGGAAGTAACATAATTATGGTAATGGATGGGGTTACTTTTCAGGTTGAAGATGAATACACCAGTCTCGGTTTGATAATAGATGATGAATCTGGTTCTGGTGGAAATGAAATGGCAACGAATGGTTTGATGGCAGGTTTAGTAGATGATATTGATGAGCCTGTTCTTGTTGTTGGATCTGAAAAGGGTAATGTTTGGATAATACCTGCGATGGAGCCTAATGAAAACAGAGATTTGAAAATAACTTGTGGTGAAGTATTACATAAGATAGAACTAGATGAATTGAACTGGGAAAACAGCCCTGAAGGTGCATTCAAGAATGCTTGGTCTGTTACTTTGGGAGATTTTAATGGAGATGGAGATAATGAATTGGCTTTTGGCTCCAAAAACGGATATGTTGCAGTTGTAAATGATTTGGGAGATTATGATCCGAATAGTTGTACATATGTGAATGAGCCGGAATTAATCTGGTATTGTGATATAGATCAAATAGATGATGGAGGGGACTGTGCTCAGGGAAATAGCAATGATGGTCGTTCTTACTTGGTTTATGCGCATGATTTGAATCTTAATGGAATTGACGAATTGATAATGGCTATTGACGATGCATTCTACGTTGTTGTAGATGGTGATTTTGAAAATCCTCACTTCATAGATATCAATCAAGGATATGGTGTAGTTGCAGGAGATGTCTATACTCCTAATGATGGACAATTGCCTCAGATGGATGAAATTGTTGTTATGACTCAAGGTGGCTGGATTAACATTGTTCGAATGACTATGAGTGGTGGAGAACCTTCATTCGATATAATAAAAACATGGAATACAGGACCTGCTGGTAAAAGTTTAGGGACGTTAGAATCATCACCGGGCGGTGGTGTAGATATAGAAATAATGGGCAATGGAGAAAGTAGAATAGTCCATGGTGGTGATTTGGGAGTGATTACATTATGGTCTCTAAAACAGTCTGATTTTTCTAATGAAGGTGCACCAGATATAATGTGGAGTTCTGATCCTGCTTTTGAAGGATTAGGAGCATACTCGTTGCCTGGTGGAAGGGCATGGTCAACAACTATTGCGAATATTGATGATGACGAAAATATGGAGATTTTAGTTGGTTATGGTGGGGGTTTAACTGCGGAAAGTGGTGCCACCCATGGAAGAGTTGTTGCGTTTGATGGTGTTAATAAAAACGTAGATTGGGTAAGTCCGATTTTAGAATGTTGTCCTAATGGAATAGAGGTTGTTAATCTTGATGCAGATTCAGATTTAGAGATTTTGATAGGGACTGGGCAACTCGCACCTCAGAGACCGGTTGGTAACAATGAACAAGGGTTGGCTCTTGGTTACCTATATGTATTTGATAAAGACAGTGATGGGATATATTCAGAAACCGAAGCGCAAGCACGAATAACGGAGCAAGATGAGCTTGATGCTATACTTGGTTTATCTGTGGGTGAAACGGATGGGTCAACATATCCAGAAATAATAGTCTCGACGTCGTATTATGCTCTGAGTCAATCAGAACAAACGCCACATGGGTATGTACATACTTATGGATTTGATGGCAACGGCTATGAGCAGGAATGGAAAAGTTCTGATTTAGGTAATAATCCCTACAATGGATATTTGCGTGGGGCTGCTGCAGGAAATTTAGATGGTGACAGTCTAGATGAATTCGTAATAGGGACTGAAAGAGGTAAGGTAATCGTATTTGAAAAAAGTGGTAGTGAATATAGTAGAATTGATAAAAGTACTGGAATGAAAAAAACATATGGAATTGAGATTGGAGATGTAAATGATGATGGAGATGTAGAAGTACTAGTTGGTACTTCTTTACCGAATTCGGGAGATGGAAATGCTAAAATTATTGTGTATAATTATAATGGAAATGGATTAGAAGAAGATGATGAATTGACTATATCTGAGAGTGCGGGAACTTCATTGCATGGGGTCAAAATAGGAGACATAGATGAGGACTCTCAGCCAGAAGTAATATACGGCTCTAGTGGGGGTTTAATCAGAATACATGACCTAGTGATAGGGACTCAACAAGCAGATATACAGTCTGAAGGAAGTTCTCAACATTTATCGAAAAATATAGGAGAATTTGGTGGAATTGATGTTGGCGATTTAGATGGTGATGAAACTCCTGATTTGGTATTTGGTAGTGGAAGTTATCTATGGATATTTCAAGCAGGAGATGAACAAGACAGGCCCGATCTAATCATTGAAGAATTTAGTGTTGAAAAGTGGGAAGATGGTGAGGAAATAACAGAACTGGACGATCTTCGTGTTCAGGTTAGGATTAGCAATACTTGGGAAGGAACAGCAACGGCAACGTATTGGGAATTACTGATAACTGATGGTGATCCTAGAGAAGGAGACTATGCTACTTTGAAAAGTTATAGTTGTTGTGCAAATGAAAATGTTGATGAATCAATAGAAGTTGGTGAAACGTCGACGGAATATGAATTCAAAATACCGTATCAATACACTCAGCCAGGTAAGGAGGGCGATGATTATGAAAGGAAATATTATGCGTGGGTAACTACAGTTGTTCCAACAGAGACCATTAAAAATAATAATTATGAAGAAAGAATAGTTGTCATTAAACCTGTTCCAAATGAAGCTCCTGTAGCTATTGCTGATCTTGAAAAAGATGTGGCGTGGGTGAATGAACAGGTATATGTTCAAGCTGGAGACAGTTTTGATCCTTGTCCTGATGATGATTGTGAGTTTTCAGATACTAATGGCGAGGCTGATAGTTTAGATGGAGAGGCCGATTTACAATATTTCTTCGACTATGGTAATGGATGGAATGGTCCTAGTAATTATCAATATGTTGTTTCCTTTGAGAGTCATGGAGAATATGAGATAAACATCAAAGTTAGGGATGAAAGAGGTAGTGAATCAGAGATAACCACTGTAATGTTAACTGTTAAACAAAACACTGCGCCAGAGGCCATATTGAAAGTAGTAGGTTCAACGACCATAACTGTTGGAGAGGATGTGGTATTTGATGTAAGTGAATCTAATGACCCAGATGGGCGATCTGATTTAGAATACAGAATTAAATTTGGAGATGGGAGGGATTCGAATTGGTTTGAAAATGGTGAGAGTTCCATTTACATTTTCGAAAATGCTCAATTTAATCCAGAAACTGGCAATATGCAATCGGGAGATTCTGCAAAAGATAGTGATGGTAATTCTATCGTTCTAAGCATGAATAATGGTAAGCTTTATTCGAATTTAAACACCCAAAGTGGTTATTTCTATACAGTAGAAAGTGGGATGGAAATTTCGATGTATGATGCTATACTATTTGTCAGAGAAATGGAAAATTCATTCGGAGATGAAAATCTTCTTGATGGATTTTCTGAAATAGTGACGGTAAGTGTAGAGAGAGCAGCCAATAATAATCCAATAGCAGTGGCCAAAGCTGGTATTTTAGGTTCTAGTTTTTCAGAAGAGAATGGTACTTTTAATGCTAAAACTGATGTGCTAATTACGTTTACAGCAGAGGGTTCTTTTGATCCTGATCAAGAAATAGATGGTGGGGAGTTAATTTATCACTGGGATTTGGAAGGACCGGTATCACCTAATATGTTGAATTTGGGCGATAAAGAAGATGATCGGAATTTTAATTTTGTTTTCACAGAACCTGGAACATACGTAGCAACTGTTAGTGTTTATGATGAGCGTGGAGGATCTAGTTCTAGTACAGTGACTGTTGTAATAGAAAAGAGTGCGACAGATATTGCTGGTGGATTAGGAATACCATCTTGGATTTTAGGTGTGATAGGGGGAATTATAGGATTATTGGCTGTTGCATTTGTCATAAGTAAAGCTGTTGGTGGACAAGATGAAGAAGAATATGATTTTGAAAGTGCAGGTGGGCCTGTAGAATTAGCATGTCCTAACTGTAATAGTGCTATTTCGATACATACAGATGTAAGACCGATTCAAGTTGGTTGTCCAGTTTGTTCCTCTCAATTTATAATAAGAGAGTAATTTAATGAATAGTAATTTGTTCTACGATAACGCGGTCTGCAACATTATGGGGATATTGAATATTACGCCCGATTCATTTTTTGATGGGGGAGAATATAAGACTGTAGAAGAGGCTGTTAAACGCGCGATTAAGATGGTAGAAGAGGGGGCTAAAATAGTAGATATAGGTGGAGAATCGACGCGTCCAGGTTCAAAAGAAGTTTCTATTGAAGAGGAATTGAATAGAGTTATTCCAACCATTAAAGCAATTAAAAATCGATGCAGTGCAAATATTTCTATTGATACAAAAAAGGTTGAAGTGGCGAAAAAAGCAATTGAAGTTGGAGCAGGTATGGTGAATGATGTGTCGGGATTAACTGATCCAGATATGGTTAAACTTGTATCTGAAAGTGGAGTGTATGTTGTAATAATGCATATGCAAGGAACTCCTACAGATATGCAAGACAAACCTCAATATGATAATGTTGTGAATGAGATAAGAAATTGGTTAAATGACCGGGTCGAAAATGCAATTAAGAATGGAATAGAAAAAGAGAAGATTTTGATTGATCCTGGAATCGGTTTTGGTAAAACTTTGGAGCACAATTTAGAGATTTTAAAAAGAATAAATGAATTTGTTGGTATTGCTGGAGGTGTGATGGTGGGTGCAAGTAGGAAATCGTTTATTGAACATCTCAGTGGTGCAAAACCTGAAGAAAGATTAGGTGGTAGTTTGTCTGCTGCAGTTGTGAGTGCCTTATCTGGTGTAGATATAATTAGAGTACATGATGTTAAAGAAAGTAAACAAGCAATAGATTTGGTAAACGCGATTCGTTAACGTATTATTCTAATTTATGCATGGAAATTAATGCTTGTTTGATCTGTTCTAAGGAATCTGGAACGGTATGACCAGATATCGGTTCAGCCAATGAAGTTCCTGCGTCTTTCTTAGCTTTCCATACTAAAGAATTGAAATTGACTAGCGGTTCAGTCATAGCAGTCCAAGACTCTGTTTCAGATATCGGAGCTAATGGGAAAGTATCGACATCTACTGCAGAATTGCCGTATAATGTTGTTGATAGATGATGTGTAAAAAATGGACATATTGGTGACAGTATTGACATTAAATCTCTAAAAATACGATGAAGGGTCCATGTGGCAGAAGAATCTCCACTATAGAGTCGTGTTTTGGCCATTTCTAGCCAATGAGAAGCAAAAATACCAGTGCTGAATGTTTTGATTCCTTGAGCTGC
The DNA here is from genome assembly GCA_002509225.1 of Euryarchaeota archaeon UBA102. Lineage (GTDB taxonomy): Archaea > Thermoplasmatota > Poseidoniia > MGIII > CG-Epi1 > UBA102. The sequence continues at coordinate 18,670 of DAHL01000021.1, forward strand.
TGTGTATATGTCTAAATCTGAATAGCCGGCCTTGGCTTTTTCGAGTAAGTTCGAAAATTCGGCCAAAATCCAACGGTCTTCATTTTCGAGATTAGCCGGTACTGTATCTAAATCGCCGTCGAAATCGAATTGAGAAGCGAAACGCCCTACATTGAAGATTTTTGTTAGTATGCCGAAATAACGTGATTCGATTTGTTCTGGATTTATTTGGAAATCATCTCCAACTTGTGCATCGGCGGCTTTCCAAAATCTAAAGCATTCGGAGCCTATTTTCTTAGCTTGTAATGTTATTTGCTTACCTTCGGGACCCTTAACTTTCCATGAACCTGTACGCCCTTCTGCTCCACATTCTAAAACAGATTCGGCATCGATACCGTTGCCAAGGGATTTAGACATTTTACGCCCCCATGGATCCATACCTAAACCGTCAATCCAAACGTTGGCGAATCCTGGTTTATCGAGCAATAAAGTTGATTTTAAAAGAGTATAATACAACCAAGTACGGACTATTTCTTTTCCTTGTGGTCTAACCCCTGTGGGAAATGCTCTTTCGAACATTGTTGAGTTTGATAAATAGCCAGAAACGAATAAATTTGAATTGGAGGAATCCATCCAAGTGTCGAATACTTTTTCTTCGGGTTGTAAGGTGCCTAAGTCAGATTTTAAGTCCTCATAAGAACCATATTCTTCGCGAGTTTCACGATTCATAACAATAGAATCTTTTGGAGGATCGTCTTTCCATGGCTGAGTATAAACGCCATGCGGAGGGACTATTACTTTAGTTCTATCTTCAGAGTACCATAAAGGTATTTCAGTATGATACCACCGACGGCGAGAAATTGGCCAATCGATTGTGATATTATCCATCCAATCTAATAGAAATTGTTTGTTACGATTAGGAACAAAATTAATCTCATTCGATAGTTCTTTCATCCTATCTTGAATGTGTGTTTGACGGACATACCATTCTTTTAGTAAAATGATTTCTACTGGATTTTTACCTCTTTCAGAAACTGGGATTTCTTGATCTCTTTCAACCATAGATTCTATTCTATTCGAAGAATCTAAAATGTCGATGGCTTTCGTTCTTGCATCTATAACAGAAAGTCCTTCCAAGGGGCCGCCAATTTCTGTTATGTTACCGGCTAAATCGATAGCTTGGAAAGGCGTTAATTCTAATTCTCGAAATACTGCGACGTCGTTTTGATCACCGAATGAACAAACCATCAACACACCTGAGCCGAAATCCATATTGACGCTTGGATGTGCCTTGACTTCTACAAATTTAGAACGAGAGGAGGTCTCGATTGGCAATTCCAAACTTTTGCCTATCAGATGTTGATAACGGTCATCATCGGGATGTACAATTACAATGCCGCATGCGCAAATTAATTCTGGCCTAGTAGTAGAAATAATTACTGGTTCATGCTCGGAATTATTCTTGACAGACCAACGTACATCAACCAAATGGGTTTTGCGAGATACTCTCTCGACTTCAGCTTCAGCTATAGTTGTTCCTTCTATTGGATCATATAGGTTAGGGCGAAGTTCTTCGACTATATCTCCTCGTTTGAATAAATCAATAAAGATTGATTGTGTGATAGTTCTGTATTCTGGTGAATCTGTCAAATATTCGTTTTCATAAGAACAGGACAGCCCTACACGTTTTGCGATATTGCGCATTTCTTGTGTATATTTTTCTATTTCTATTTTACATATTTCTAAAAATTCCGCGCGTTCATATGTTTTCATTTTACGGCCGGTCTTTTTTTCTACTGTGAATTCGATATTGATACCATTTCGATCGACCCCCCATGGAAAATAAACTTCCTTTCCTATCAATCTTTGACTGCGGGCGATTACATCAATCATAGAGTATTGAGCTACTGCTCCGATATGCCATCTTCCAGAAGGATATGGTGGTGGAGTATCTATAACAAATAGTTCTTTTTTTGATTTTGAATCGAAACTGTAGCGGTCGTTATATTTTTTTTGATTTGAGAAATGCTCCTCTTGAATTTTCTTTTCTAAATCAATAGACCAGCGCTTTTCCTGGATTTTTGGTTTTACCATCTAATAGGGGAGTTCCTAGCCGTTGCACATAAAGTTAATCTTAGAGACCGTAGGGCTTATACGTTAGAGTATCTGTTGACCGCTGTAGATGGAAAATGACAACGACCCAGTCATTGTAAGTTATGCTCGGACACCTTTAGGAAAATATTTGGGTGGTCTGTCTAGCTTGAGTGCTCCTGAATTAGGTAGTTTTGCTATTAAAAAGGCGTTAGAGAAAATTGAAATGTCGGAAGAGGTTGTTGATGAGGTGCTTATGGGAAATGTGCTTCAAGCAGGAGTAGGGCAACATCCAGCAAGACAGGCAGCAATGGGAGCAGGCATACCTCTACATGTGGGGGCGACCACCATTAACAAAATGTGCGGATCTGGAATGAAGGCGTTGATGTTAGCTGCAAATTCAATACGTGTTAGAGAACATAATGTTGTGATTGCTGGTGGAATGGAATCTATGTCCAATGCATCATACCTAAAACCGAGAAATAAAGAAGGAAAGGTAGATGATTCGGTAAAATTCATAGATTCTATGTTAAGAGATGGTCTTTGCGACCCATATAATGGAGTGCATATGGCATCAACTGGAGATTTGATTGCTGAAAAAATGAATGTAACTAGAGAGGAATGTGATGAATTTGCTTATGAATCTCACATGAGAGCGAAAAAAGCATACGATGAGGATTTGTTCAGACACACTGTTAGAGAGATAGAAGTTGAAGGAAATATCATAGGAAGTGATGAAGGAGTTAGAAGCGATACGAGTATTGAAAAATTAAATAAATTAAATGCGTTGTTTTCTAAAGATGGAGTCGTTACTGCTGGAAATGCATCTCAGATAACAGATGGAGGTGCCGTATGCATCGTAACTTCAAGACAATTTGCTACCGATAATGGATTGAAAATAATTGCAGCTATAACTGGTCAGGCAGTTAGTGGGTGTGCTCCAATGGATGTAATGTATGCGCCTGTTCCTACTGTAAAGCTTTTGTGGGAAAAAACTGGACACACGGAAAAGGATTATGATTTATATGAGCATAATGAAGCGTTTGCCTCTGCATCTTTAGCAGTAGCGAAAGAACTTGGGCTTTCTAGAGAGAAGCTTAATGTTTGGGGAGGTGCCATTGCACTAGGACATCCAATTGGTTGTTCAGGAGCGAGGATTGTGATGACTTTGATTAGTTCCCTCAAAAATGCAGGCGGAAAAAGGGGTTTTGCAACTGCTTGCCTTGGGGGTGGCTTGGCAACTGCAATAGAGATTGAAATTGAATAAGGAATTAGTTTATCGACGATGGTTCAACGGTAGCGCTTATATACACTCCGCTTCTGCGACCGAACCGCGCACGGAGTAACCAGACATCTGGGGCAATAATCCCCGCATCTGGGTTGATATTACAGCTCAGCATACTTGTCACGGTTGTTCTGATAAATGTGGTAACTACGCCGTTCTTTGTACTTGAAAGCGAGTGCTATAGATTGGTTTAAGGAGAAAAATGCCAGGACAACACAACCCCCGTAGAGGATCTATGGCTTACAGCCCTCGTAAGAGAGCGAGGTCTGAAACTGCCCATATAGGTAGTTGGGCTATCGATAGTGAAGGGACTCCTAGAATACAGGGATTTGCGGGATACAAAGTCGGTATGACACACGTCATGGCGATTGATTATCGTAAAAAATCGACCACTGCAGGACAGGAGATTAGAATGCCTGTTACTGTTGTTGAATTTCCCCCTATGAAGATTGCTGCAGTTCGTGGATATATTATGGAACCATATGGTTTGAGAAGTGTTGGAGAGGTATGGGCAAAAGATGTAGACAAAGAATTGGAAATGAGAATTCCTTTGGCTAAAAAAAGTGGAAATAGTAAAACCATGTGGAAACGTATGGATGATGCTGATTTAGAAGAGATAAGATTTTTAGTATACACTAAACCAAAACAGGTATCTGGTTTACCTAAAAAGAAACCGGAAATAATGGAAATTAAAGTAGATGGGGGAGATTTACCTTCTCAATATGAATATAGTAAAGAAATGTTAGGTAAAGAGATAGATATTGGGGATTTTACTGAAAATGGAGAAATGTTGGATGCTTTAGCTATTACAACAGGTAGAGGTTTTCAAGGACATGTAAAAAGATGGGGAGTTAAACTTCTTACACATAAGAATTCTAAACATAGAAGAATGATTGGTACTTTAGGACCTTGGAATCCTAGCTATGTGCGATCTAGCGTCCCTCAGGCTGGACAAACCGGATATCATCAAAGAACAGAATACAATAAGAGACTTCTAACGATTGGAGACGATCCCGAAGATATTAATCCAAAAGGCGGATTTTTACATTATGGTTTTGTGAATAACAAATATGCTATTTTTCATGGTTCGTTGCCTGGACCTACTAAGAGATTAGTAAGATTTAGAAGAGCGATTCGCTTTTCTGGAAGAAGTGCGGATGCGAAGGTTGCTCCAGAAATTACTATGATTTCTAAAGAAAGTCCGCAGGGAGTGTAAAATGAAAGTACCGATTTATTCTGCGAATGGGGAACTTTCCAAGAATAAGATAGATTTACCTAATGCTTTTGGAGACCCCATTAGAATAGATATGATAAGAAGAGCTGTAAAAGCGGCTCGTGCTAATCGTAGACAATCATATGGTCCGTCGAAGAGAGCTGGTTTAAGACATTCTGTTTCTTGGCCTGGAAAAGGAAGAGGTATGGCCAGAACCCCCAGAAAATTTGGAGGGAGTGGTCCTGGTGCGGAAGCTCCAAATACTGTAGGAGGAAGAAGAGCACATCCACCAGTAGTAGAGAAAAAATTGGGTGAAAAAATGAATGTTAAAGAACGAAGAAAGGCATTCAGGTCTGCATTAGCTGCTACTACTGATTTGAACATGGTCAAAAACAGAGGTCATTTAGTAGATGATGGAATTGCATTACCATTTGTAGTTGATGATGCTATAGAAAAAATAAATGATGTAAATGATGATGAATCTCTTACAGGAGTAGCTACAGATCTTATAGAAGAGCTGGGAATTTCTGCAGATATTCAAAGAGCAAAGGAAGGAAGACACATAAGAGCTGGTAAAGGAAAACTAAGAGGTAGAAAATATAGAGTTCCTAAATCCGCTCTTTTAGTTTTATCAGAATTCAATGGTACGGAATTGGCTTTTCGTAACATACAAGGAGTTGATGTGACGACTGCTGCACAACTCAATACAGAATTGTTAGCTCCTGGAGGAGCGCCTGGCAGACTTGTGATATTTACTAAAAACGCGTTGAAAAAGTTGGAGGATAGAACATGAAGCCTTATGACGTGATTATTAGACCTAGATCTAAAGAAAGGGCTTTGTATTTATTAGAAGAAAATAAGATTGAATTTAATGTGGTAAGAAAGGCCACTAAACCTCAAATTAGAACTGCCATAGAAGATTTATTTAAAATAAAGGTGTCAGGAGTTAATACGAGAATTGCAAAAGAAGGGAAGATAGCTATAGTCAAGCTTTCCCCTGAAGACTCAGCAGAAGATCTGAGTAATAGACTAGGAATCTTGTGATAAAATGGGTAAAAGAATTATACCTCAAAGACGTGGTCGTGGAAATAGATATAGTGTATCTGGTCACCGATTTAAAGGAATAGCAAGACACCCTAACGCAGACTCGTTTACAGGGGAAGTTGCATCTTTAAAGCACGATCCTGGAAGAACTGCACCAATAGCAGAAATAGTTGGTGAAAATGAAAAATATACTATGATAGCCCATGATGGAATGTTTGTAGGTCAAGAAATAAAAGTAGGACAGGGTGCTGAAAATGATATTGGAAATACTGTTTATCTTGGAAGTATACCTGAGGGGACGAAAATATACAATTTAGAATTGCGACCTGGAGATGGTGGAAAAATGGTAAGAGCTGCGGGTGAAGGAGCGACAATAGCATCTCATGGAGACAAAACCACTGTAAGACTGCCATCGAGAAGATTCATTTCATTAAATAAGATGTGTAGAGCAACGATAGGTACTGTTGCTGGTGGAGGAAGAATCGATAAGCCAAAGGCAAAGGCTAGTAAGAATTTTTATGCTGCAAAGGCCAGAAACAAGATTTGGCCTAAAGTTAGAGGTGTAGCTATGAATGCAGTAGATCACCCTCATGGAAGCGGAAGAAAACAGACCGTGGGTATTTCTTCATCTATATCTAGAACTGCACCGCCTGGAAGAAAAGTTGGAAATATTGCACCTAAGAGAACGGGGAGGAAATAATAATGGCAAGAAGTAAAGGAATGACTTCGCCAAAAGCTGCCAGAAGAAAGGAAAGGAAAAGAAAGGCAGGCGTACAGATTCGACAGAAGAAAATATTTACATTTAGAGGAAAAACAATGGAAGAATTGAAAGAATTAAGTTTTGATGAATTTTTGAAATTGGTATCTGCTAGAAAACGCAGATCGTTTTCCAGAGGGTTAACTCATGAGCACGCAAAAATTATAACAGACGTAGAAAAAAGCCCTGAAAAAACCATACGCACACACAAAAGAGATATGATAGTTATACCGCAATTCGTAGGCCGGAAATTTGGAATACATAATGGTCACGAATTTGTGGAAATAGAATTCATTCCTGAAATGTTGGGACATTTCTTCGGAGAATTGTCACAAACTAGGAAGGGTGGAGTACATTCGGGACCCGGAGTCGGTGCTACCCGATCATCTAAATTTATGCCATTGAAGTGATATTATGAAAGGATATTCGTTTAACTATGACACAGAAAAGCACGCGGTTGCTAGAGGTAGTGGTTTGAATATTTCCCCAAAACATGCTATTGAAGTATGTAACGCAATAAAGGGGTGGAATATTGAAAGAGCTAAGTCATATCTAGAGAGGGTCGTGCTTCAAAAACAAGCAGTTCCATTCAAGAAATTCAATGGTAAAGTAGGCCATAGAAAGGGTGATGGATTTGGACCTGGTAGATATCCGAAAAAGGCTGCTGCTGCCATATTGAAAACAATAGAATCAGCAGAATCTAATGCTGAAAATTTAGGTAAAGATGTAGAATTATTATGGATTAGACACATCGCAGCATCTAGAGGAGCTGTGACTATGTCTAGATTTGCTAGAGCATATGGGAGAACAACTGCAAAACGTAGAGAGAGCGTTAACCTAGAGATAATTTTGGAGGAAAGAGAATGACGGTTGCTACTGAATTGATTAATGATAAAGTAAAACGTGTTCTGGTTAAGGAGCATATTCAAAGGTCAATGGAAAGGGCTGGATTTGGTGGTTTGACCATTCAAAGAACGCCGTTAGGAACTCATATAAGAGTTATAGCTGAAAGGCCTGGATTGGTTATAGGTAGAAAGGGATCTGAAATACAGAAACTAACTAGGAACTTAGAAGAAAAGTTTGGTTATGAAAATCTTCAGATAGAGGCTAATGAAGTTGATAAGCCAGCATTGAATGCAATGATAATGGCATCTAAAGTAGCTAGTGCGTTAGAACGTGGATGGAACTATAGAAGAGCTGGAAATTCAATATTACAAAGAATAATGGATGGTGGAGCGAGAGGTTGTCAGATAACCATCGCTGGTAAATTGACTGGATTAAGACACCGTACTGAGAAATTTATTTCTGGGCATATTAAACATTGTGGAGAAGTTGCATTACAAAGTATGGAGATTGGACATGCGCAGGCTAAGCTGAAGCCTGGAACTATTGGTGTAAAGGTGGCATTAATGCCTCCAGAGGCTAAATTACCGGATGAGATTACCGTAGTTCCTCCTGTTAAGATAGAAGAAGTAGCTGAAGTTAACGAAGAGAAACCTGCTGAAGAAGTGGTGGCTGAAGAGAAACCTGCTGAAGAAGTGGTGGCTGAAGAGAAGCCTGCTGAAGAAGAAAAGAAGGAGAAGAAATCATGAGTTTGCGAATGGTGGAAATACGAAATATGCCAAAAGACGACCGCGATAAACAACTACATGAATTACGTTCTGAACTAATGAATGAAAAGGGAATCGCCTCGATGGGTGGACAGCCAAACTCACCAGGAAGAATGAGAGCTCTAAAACGACAGATAGCGAGAATTGAAACTGTTATGAGAGAGGAAAAAATAAGGGGTGAAATGTAATGGCAGAAATTTGTTCTACGTGCGGTTTACCTCAAGAAATTTGTGTTTGTGAAGATTTAGCAAGGGAGCAACAATCTGTTAAAGTCCGAATTGAAAAACGAAGATATGGTAAAATTGTAACTATACTTGAGGGGCTTGGTAATGATATTGATATAGATGACCTATGTAAGAAATTGAAGACTAAATGTGCAACTGGTGGAACTAAAAAAGGAAATACTATTGTATTGCAAGGAGATCACATTAAGAAAGTGAAAATAGTTTTGGGAGATTTGGGTTTTCCGATGGAGGTTGTATGAAGGGGTTTGAAGAATTTTTAGGTAAGAGTGTGACTGTTGAGAAACATAGTGATTGCAATATAATTGGTATGAGTGGTGTTGTTGTAGATGAAACTCGTGAAATCGTTACATTATCTTCGTCTGATGGAATTAAAAGAGTATCTAAAACTAGTGCTATGTTTAAGTTTGAAACTGGTAGATTAAATGGGGATTTATTGAAACATCGACCGCAGGACAGAATAAGGAAGGTGAAGATTTGAAAAAGCCTCGTGATATTGGAGTTAATGTATCATTACCTCAAGGAGAATGGGACGGGGATCCTAATGATCCGTTCTATGGTACTTTGTCTGTTAGAGGTCAAATGCTGAAAGGTGTTGTTGTAAAGAGTAAGGCACAGCGAACAGCAGTTGTTAGTATAGAAAGAACAAAATTTGAAACTAAATACGAAAGATTTGAAAAGAGAACTAGTAAGATCTCGGTACATAGTCCTGCCAGTGTTGATGCAAAAGAAGGTGATAGAGTCGTGATAATGGAATGTCGACCACTATCCAAAACAAAATCATTTGTAATTATAGAAAAGGAGGGGAATAAGTGAGAGCCGTAGCAGGAACGCAGACAAGAGGATTGCCTCAAGGAGCTCGTTTACATTGTGCAGATAATTCTGGTGCAAAAGTAATTGAGATTGTAACCGTACTGAAATATAAAGGTGTAAAGAGGAGATCTCCATCTGCAGCTATTGGTGAAATGGTGGTCGCTTCTGTAAAGAAAGGTACACCTGAAATGAGAAGAGAGCTTGTTCATGCAGTTATTGTTAGATGTCGTAGAGCATTTAGAAGGTCAGATGGCACTATGGTGCAATTTGAAGATAATGCAGCAGTTCTAACTAATCAACAAGGAGAGACAAAAGGCAGTGGGATAAAGGGTCCTGTAGCAAGAGAAGCTGCAGAACGGTGGCCCCGTATTGCAGCACTAGCCTCTGCAATAGTATGAGGTAATATGAAGAGTAAACAACCACGTAAACAGAGATTAGCAAGATACAACGCATCGTTACATAGACGTAGAGTTGAAATGTCTGCACCAATAGATAATGCACTTAGATTGAAACAGGAGGCGAATAATGTATTCTATCCTCGATCTATGCCTGTGAGAGTTGGAGACAGCGTAATAATTGTTCGTGGTGAAGGGCGAATTAAATCTGGAGAACGTAAGGGTCATAAAATATCTAAGATTGATCGAAGAAAGAGGAAAATATACTTAGAAAATCATACATATTTCAAATCCGATGGAACTGAATTGCAAAGACCGATAGACCCTTCTAATGTTGTAATAATAAATCCAGATTGGACCGATTTAAAACGAAGGAAGATATTAGACAGAATTAACGAAAGTATTGATGATGAAAAAATGATGGAGCAAATAGAAGAAGTTGAGAAAGAACATGAGCAAGAAGTGGCTCCTATTGAAGAAGTGAAAGAAGAGGCTGA
>DAHL01000021.1:28934-45365 GCA_002509225.1 Euryarchaeota archaeon UBA102
GAAGAAGTGAAAGAAGAGGCTGAAAATAAAACGAATTACGATGATATGAAAGTTACTGAGTTGAAGGAAGTTTTGAAAGAAATGGGACTTCCTGTATCAGGAAAGAAAGCAGATTTGATTGAAAGAATAAAGGAGAGTGAGAATTAATGAGTTATATGAAAAGATTAACAGTTCCTAGAAGTTGGTCCATTGAGAAAAAAGCGAATGTGTGGACCACTAAACCAAACCCAGGACCACATTCATTGGATTTGAGCATTCCAATATCCACAGTTCTCAGAGATTATTTGAAAATTTGTGATAAAGTAAAAGAAGCAAAGAAGATTGTGAATGATGGGTTAGTTCAAGTAGACGGGAGAATTGTAAGAAAACATAAGTGGGGTGTGGGTTTGATGGATGTCTTTTCAATACCCTCCACAAAAACTTATTTCAGAATTATTTTAGATAAAAATGGTAAGTTGAGATTTAATCCGATTAAAAAGACTGAAGCGGGATGGAAGTTAAGAAGAGTGGAGGGAAAGACTACCGTTCGTGGAGGTAAAACTCAAGTGAATTTCCATGATGGTGGAAATTTAATTTATGATAAGAAATGTAAAGTTGGAGATGTATTTCAGATTGAGATACCAAGTGGAAAAGTTAAGAAAGTTTTAGAAATGAAAGAGGGCGTACATTCATACATAACTGGCGGAAGTAATGTTGGTAGAATAACCAAAATAAAGGAAAATAAAAAGATAAGAGGTTCAAAAGTTGATGAAGTAATTTGTGATGGATTTGAGACTGTGAAACCATATGTATTTGTCGTTGGTGATACGAAAAAATCTTTGATAACCATAGAGGAGAATAAATCATGAATATAATGAAAAATGTTCAGATAGGAAAGGTAGTTCTGAATATAGGAGTTGGAGAGGGTGGAGATAAATTAGAAAAAGCAGAGAAAGTGCTTTCTATGTTGTCTGGCAAAAAACCCATACGAACTATTTCAAAAACAACAAATAGAGAACTGGGTTTGAGAAAGGGCGTACCTATTGGATGTAAAGTTACACTGAGAGGTGGAAATGCAGAGAAAGTTCTTAGAGATTCTTTGTGGGTAAGAGAAAATAAAATGCCGAAATATTGTTTCTCTAAGACCGGAGGAGGACTCAGTTTTGGAATTCCTGATTACACTGCATACAAAGAACAGCGATATGATCCTGATGTAGGAATATATGGATTAGATGTTTGTGTTTCTTTTGAGAGGGCCGGTTATAGGATTTCTAGAAGAAAACAAACAAGAAAAAAGATAGGAAAGAGTCATAGAGTATCTAGAGAAGATTGTCAACAATTTATGTCCGATAAGTTCGGATTGGAGGTCCTGTAAATGAGTGAATTAAAAGAAAGAAAAGTGTTCAAGGGCCGAATCCAAGGTTGTAAACGATGCAACCGTAAAAGGGGAATGGTTAGGAGATATAATCTGAATGTTTGCAGACAATGTTTCCGTGAAATAGCTCCCAGATTAGGATTTAAAAAATATTCTTGAGGTAAAAATGAGTAACGATCTACTTTCAAACACTTTGGTCACGATACGAAACGCAACTCTTTCAAATAAAAATAAATGCGTTGTTCCTGCCTCACGCCTTATCGGAGAATCATTACGATTAATGAGAGAGAAGGGATATGTATCTGATTTTGAACTTATAGAGGATAAAAGAGGTGGTAAATTTAATGTAGACCTTACTGGAAGGATAAACAGTTGTGGTGCGATTAAGCCTCGATTTTCTGTGAAAATGAGAGATATGGAAAAATATGAAGCTAGATATTTACCTGCTAAAGATTTTGGCATTATTATTGTATCCACACCGAGCGGAGTTATGACACACAAACAGGCAAAAGAAGCGTTAACAGGAGGGAAGCTAGTAGCTTACATTTACTAATGAATATACCTGAATTAAAACACCGTATTGGCATACCTGAAGGTGTTTCCGTAGCCTATCAAGACGGCGAGTGTTCTGTCAAAGGGCCTAAGGGTGAATTAACTAGAGAAATGTATGATTCAAAACTCACTGTTGAAACTGGTAAAGAGGAAGTTAGTGTGTCTGGAAAGAATGTAAGAAGAAATGACAAAGCTCTTTTGGGTACCTGGAAGGCCCATTTGAAAAATATGATAAACGGTGTTAATTCTGGATTCAAGTATGAAATGAAAATAGTTTACTCTCACTTTCCTATGAAAGTAGCGGTTAAAGGAAATGTTGTAATTACAGACAATTATTTGGGTGAGAAAGCACCTAGAAAGGCTGCAATTGTTGGAGAAACGAAAGTTGTAGTCAAGGGAAAGGATATTAGAATTGAAGGTATTGACAAGGAAGCAGTTGGACAAACTGCTGCTAATATTGAAAATAGTACCACCATCAACAATAGAGATCGTAGAGTTTTCCAAGATGGAATATATGTAGTTAGTAAGGGTGTGATTTCGAATGAGTGATGATAACGATTACAAAGCGAAAATTAAGCCTGAAGTTTCAAAAGAAACTCAAAGAGATTTGGGACGGCGTAATGAGAAAAATAAATCCAGACCTGAATTCAAGAGACAGAATTGGTTCCGATACAAGCGTCTTGGTACTTCTTGGAGAAGGGCTAGAGGAATACATTCGAAACTACGAAGAGGATTCAAATATAGGCCTTCTAAAGTAAAAATTGGATTTCGTGGACCGAAATCTGTTAGAGGATATCATCCTTCTGGTTTTGAAGAAGTTTTAATTCAAAATGTAAAGGATTTGGATAATTTAGATGTGAAAAGGCATGCTGCTAGAATAGCTGGTGGTGTTGGTTCAAGAAAGCGTGAAATGATAATGTTAAAGGCGAATGAAATGGGACTTAGAGTATTGAATGGAGGTGAAGAATGAAATTAGATTATCAAAGAAGAGTATCTGCAGATTTACTTAAATGTGGAGTGCATAGAGTTTGGATTGATGATCGAGTAGAAATTCAAGAGAGAATATCTGAAGCCGTTACTAGAGACGATATTAGACAACTCATAGTTCAAAGATTTATAAGAAAACATCAAAAGAAGGGCGTATCTAGAGGTCGAGCAAGATTTGTTGACCAACAAAAAGCAAAAGGAAGAAGAAGAGGACATGGTCGAAGAAAGGGTGGTAAAAATGCAAGAACACCTAGTAAGAAAAAATGGATGTCTAAAATAAGAGCTCTAAGAGACGAACTAAAGAATTTAAGAGATGAAAAGAAAGTTACAGCCTCGCAGTATAGAAAATATTATCTAAGATCAAAGGGAGGGTTGTATAATTCGAGAGCACACTTATTGTACAATCTTAAAGTTGATGGCGTTCTTAAGGAGGAGAAATAATGGTTTCAAGAAAGAAAACTTTTAGAAGAAGACGTCAAGGAAAGACTGATTACAGAAGAAGATTAAAACTGATAAAATCTGAAATGCCAAGAGCGTCCGTTAGAATTACTAATACTAAGATTATGGTTCAAATAATAGAATTCTCTATGAAAGGAGATTTGATTCTTGCATCTGCTACATCGAAACAGCTCAGTGGATATGGGTGGAGTGAATCTAGTAAAAGCATACCTGCATCATATTTGGCTGGTTATTTAGCTGGGAAGAGATCTGTCAAAAATGGTGTGAAAAAAGCAGTTTTAGACGTTGGAAGAGCAAATACTACACCTGGTGGTAGAATATTTGCATCTTTGAAGGGTCTAGTAGATGGAGGTATGAAAATACCTCATTCTGAAAGTGTGTATCCTGTAGAAGAAAGGATAAAGGGATCTCACATTTCAGAAAAGATAGATAAGAAAATAGATAAGATTATGAAAGAGATTGATGAGGGGGTAAAATAGATGAATAAAGGTGGTACTTCTGAACGAGGTGGTGGTAAACCTAAAGGTAAAGGTGGAGACAAAAAACGTCCTGAAAGACCTGCGCCCCTTACGCCTACTGAACAAAGAAGAAAACAAGCTGAGGAACGTTTGGCAGTTTGGGATGCTAAAACAAAACTTGGAAAAATGGTCTCTTCAGGTGAGATTGACAATCTACATGATGCTTTGAATTGTGGACTGCCTCTACGAGAACCTGAAATAATAGATATATTGGTTCCGGAAATTAGAGAGGAAGTATTAGACATCCATATGGTTCAAAGAATGAGTGATTCTGGTAGAAGAATACGATTTGCTGTAACTACAGTTGTGGGTAATGAAGATGGAGCTATCGGTCTAGGACGGGCATCTGGAAAATTGGTAAGACCTACTATTGCTAAATCGATTGACAAAGCTAAAATGAATTTGATTGAGATAAGAAGAGGAAGTGGTTCGTGGGAATCTACTACTAGTGAACCCAATTCATTGCCTTTCTCTGTAGAAGGTAGATGCAGTTCCACTAGAGTGACTTTGAAACCTGCACCACCTGGTGTTGGTTTAGTAACTAATCAAGTTGGAAGAATAATGCTTGGTTTGGCAGGAGTGAAAGACGTATGGTCTTTTTCAAAGGGTCAAACAAAAACAATTTACAATTTCGCAAATGCCCTTTACACCGCTTTAAAGAAAACTTCAACAACAAAACTTCTAGCTGGTCAAGAAGAAGAACAGAACATGATACAGGGAGGTAGAAAATGAGTTGGGCAATAATAAGAGTAAGAGGAACTGTAAATGTTAAAGATAAAATATCTAAAACATTGAAATTTCTTAGATTACATAGACCAAATCATTGCATAATTGTACCAGAAAATGAATCGTACAAAGGTATGTTAAATATTGTAAAGGATTATGTTACATGGGGAGAAATAACTCCAGCATCTGTAGAATTATTAGCTAAGGATAGAATACTTTTAGAAGGTGGAGAGGTTATTTCTAGTAAGAACTTGAAAGATCTTGGTTTAAAGAGTGTTAAGGATTTTGCTAAACAGATTTCTGAAGGGGAGATACAACTTAACAACATAAAGAAAATAAAACCAGTTATAAGATTACATCCACCAATAAAAGGATATGAGGGAAATAAACGTAGTTACAAAGAAGGTGGAGCTTTGGGTTATCGTGGAAAAGAAATAAACGGACTGATAGAGAGGATGTGTTATGCCCAGAAGTAAAGCAAAAAAAACTGGTAGCCGTACTCGTGGAAGAGGACATAAGAAAGGTAGAGGGGCAGGACTAAGAGGTGGACGTGGTAATGCTGGTTCTCATAAAACTAAAAGAGTAATGTATGAAAGAGTAGGAAGAATTTGGGGGAGATATGGTTTCAAAAGACCTCAGAGTGTTGTAAAAGCTTCTAGTGTTACAAATATAAGAGAGATTGAAGAGAATTTGGAAATGATGATTAAAGATGGAATTGCAAAAAAGAAAGGAGATGTCATTACCGTTTCTCTTTTGGAAATAGGATATGACAAATTACTATCGTACGGAACCCCTAGTAAGGCTTACCGTGTAGTAGTACCATCGGCATCAACTCGTGCTATTGAAAAGATTACGAGTGCGGGGGGAGAAATCGTAAATGAGTGAGCAAACGCCCAGAAATCCAGCGCAAGCAATAGGGCCTGTAATTTTTGTAGTAATTGGTTTTTTTCTTTGGTATCAATGGAGAATGCCTTCTGAAACAGCCGCTCTCTTAATGGGGGGGTTATTTGCTTTCATAGCAATATTAGTCTATCTTGTAACTTCATATTCAGGAAATGACTCTAGATTGTATGGTTTACAGCCAATAATAGAAAGGATGCCTGTTGTTGGAAAGGCAGAAGGTCATGTTCATTTCAAAACTAAGATGTTGTGGACTTTGTACATATTGGTTTTGTATTTTGCCATGACTAATGTGACGATATATGGTTTAGGTGAAAATTCAAAAGATCTGTTCGTGCAATATCGTGCAATTTTGGCCGGTGCATCTGGAAGTTTGATGCATTTAG
Source organism: Euryarchaeota archaeon UBA102 (assembly GCA_002509225.1). Taxonomy (GTDB): domain Archaea; phylum Thermoplasmatota; class Poseidoniia; order MGIII; family CG-Epi1; genus UBA102. Next base: position 34,817 of record DAHL01000021.1, read on the forward strand.
GAATAGGTCCTATTGTGACTGGAAGCATTATTATGCAACTTTTTACGGGTGCAAAGATAATAAATCTAAATTTACAGAATGCAAGAGATAAGGCGATCTATCAAGGTACTCAAAAAACATTAGTTGTTGTGATGATAGTAGTGGAAGCCATTCCTCAAGTTTTTGGTTTCTTAGAACCTAGTAGTGAATATATTTCAGATGTGGGTTTGACTTGGGCGAGAATGACCATTATCACTCAATTGATAATTGGTTCTTATTTGGTTTTCTTAATGGATGAAGTAGTTTCGAAATGGGGGATAGGTTCTGGAATTTCTCTTTTCATAGCTGCAGGTGTTAGTCAAGCATTGTTCACAGGTACGCTGAATTGGGAAGCTACTTCGAGTGCTCCTGGTTCACCAGCTGCGCCAGTAGGAACAATACCTAAAATTATTTGGTTTGCTAAAAATTCATCATCAACTGAATTGATGGATTATGGATATGAATTTATTTTATTACAGCCACCTAATCCAGTTGTTGCATTAATTGGAACTGTTGTGGTTTTCTTTATTGTTGTATATGCAGAATCATCTAGGCTTGAGTTGCCTTTGGCTCATGGAAAAGTACGTGGTGCTAGAGGTAGATATCCAATACGTTTGATTTATGCTAGTAATATTCCTGTTATTTTGATGGCAGCTTTGTTAGCTAATGTTAACATGTTTGCTCTATTGTTTTGGAGTCATCCCTCTTTATCAAAATGGCCAATACTTGGAGGTAATTGGATGATTGGTGCATTTGATTATGATGAAAGTGGAAATCCGTTTCCCACTATGGGGGGGGCGTATTACGTCAATAGAGTGAATGGTTTGGGAGATTGGTTGTTGCCGTTGATAAGTGATAATTATGCAATACCTGGAGATGGACATACAAATTTACAATTGATTATTCATGTATTAATTTATTTTGGCGTGATGGTGTTTGGTTCTATGCTTTTTGCTAAATTTTGGATTGAGACCACCAATATGGGTCCTCAGTCCGTTGCTAAGCAAATTCAAGGATCCGGTATGCAAATACCGGGATTTAGAAGAGATCCGAGAATTGTAGAGAAAGTATTGGAAAGATACATCCCAACCGTAACTGCATTCAGTGGAATAGCTGTTGGTGTATTAGCTGCTGGAGCAGATATGATAGGGACTACAGGTAATTCTTCTGGTACTGGTGTTTTGCTAACGGTAGGAATAATGATACGTACCTATGAACAAATTGGAAAAGAACAGATGATGGAGATGCATCCAGTTCTAAGAAGTTTCTTTGGTAATGAGTGATTTTAATTTTTAAAATTTGCTCCAAAAAGATTTAATTGTGACTTGTTTGATATCCGTAAGTAGATAAGGAGAAAATATGAGTGTAGTTGTTGTAACTGGGGTTCCGGGTGTTGGAAAATCTACTGTGATGAATGCTGCAGAAGAATTTGGATTTAAAATAGTGAATTTTGGAACTGTAATGTTTGAGCAAGCCTCTAAGGATGGTGTTGTGGATCGAGATGCGATGCGTAAACTTCCTGTTTCTAGTCAAAGAAAATATCAAAAAATGGCAGGTGAAGCCATCTCAGAAATGGGTAATGTTGTTGTTGATACGCACGCATCAATATTGACTCCTGCAGGATATATGCCCGGTTTACCTGAGTGGACTGTTAGAGCATTGAATCCGAATATTATAGTACTAGTAGAAGCCGCACCTGAAGAGATAGAAGGTAGGCGGAGCAAAGATTCGAGCCGTATAAGGGATGATGATGATATTAAATTACATCAAAGTGTGAATCGAGAATATGCTGCTGTTGCTGCTGTTATGACTGGTGCTACTGTGGCGATAGTTAAAAATCACGATAATCAAATTGACATTGCTGTTGAGCAATTTAGGGAAATTCTAGGGAAATGAGCGAAAAGGAAGCATCTACAGAAGAAGCACAGCCGCCTGCGATGGGAGGGATGTTGATCACTATGCTGTTCATGATATATATTATGATAAATCCGAGTATGCGAGATGGAATGGGTAATGTGGCTGGTTCAGTGTTGGAGCCATATGTTGGTTTTAATGGTGAGTATCCAATATTAACTATTTTTGCAGCCGGTCTTATTATGATTTGTTCAAACACAATAGTTAGGCATTTCCTAATAGATTGGACTTTGGCTGCTGAAATACAAGGCAAAATGGCAGAATATAATAAAGCGCTTCGTGAAGCACGTTCTTCTAATCAAGAAGGACGTTTACGTAAGCTGATGCAAATGCAACCAAAAGTAATGTCGATGCAGGGAGAGATGATGAGTAATCAAATGAGGCCGATGGGTTTCACCATGATTGTAGCTATTCCGATAATAATGTGGTTGTATCAATTTATGGAAAGTTTGACCTTGCAAGAACTGTCATTACCTTGGAATCCAAGATGGGATTTAATAGAAAAATGGTGGTTCTTACCTCATTGGATTTTGATATATTCTCTTTTAGCAATACCTTTTGGTCAAGCCCTACAAAGAGGTTTGAAAATTATGAGTAATTGGAGTGAAATACAAAAATTATCTGATGAGAGTCCATCTCTCGACTCGGAGCTCCTCGAATAGAAATTTTTCTCTTGCTAAAATTTCCCTATTCCAACCTTTAGGTAAATCACCCATGCGGCTAGAAATAAGTAATATCAAGCTTCCATTTTCTTCAAGATAATGAGGTGTTTGTTCTACTAAATTAATGGTGAACTCAGCGCCAGTAGGACCTCCTTCTACTGCTAACTCTAGTGCTTGATCATGATATTCTGTAGAGCTTTTTGGAAGATAAGGGGGGTTACAAACAATATTATCGAATTTGCGATTGGATATTGGTTCAAATTGATTACCTAATAAGAACTCTATTGAAACGTTATTTTTTTTGGCATTATTTGTAGCTAAATCTATTGCTTTAGAATTGATATCTGTGGCAGTTACTTTAGAACCATTAAGAGCGAGAGAGATGGCTACGATTCCCGTACCGGTACCGATTTCGAGTACAGTGCCTGGCAGAGGTGGTAGTGACCGAACTAGTAGCCAACTATCCTCTGCCGGTTTGTAGACTTCATCACTAGTATTTAGTGAGATTTTTGGCATATCGAAACTCTAAGAAACTTTGAACTGATTGAAAGAGGGTTGGTATATCAATCCCTGTTCAGACAGAGAATCTAGCGTTTCGTCAAGTCGGGCCGTGTCCATTTTGAGTTCGTTGGCGACTTCGACTAACATCTCATACATCGTGCCTTCACCGTCAACATCCAAAGCTGAGATTTTATCAAGTAATCTCTGCTCATGTTTTTCCGTTGGTTGATCTTCTGAAGAGGTTTCTTCGATATCTGAGGCAGTTTCAAAGTTACCACTGAATTCCTCCACTTTTTGAGTGGTAGTAATTTCTGCACCGGTGAGATTTTGTAAATGATCCATCAACAGCAATGCCATTTCTTCAGTAGGGAATTCGGTCATAGAGTGTAGCTCTTTGGCCAGAGAAATTCCTGATTCTTCTCTTGGACCTATTGATTCTGCAGCTTCTTTAACAATTGAAAATCTACGAAATAGATTTTGACATGCGGTTAGTGCCCATTGATTTACTTCGCTTTCCGAAACGGAGCGAATAGATTCTACTGAAATAGTAATGTAGGTTTTGTCTCCATCTTCAGGTGTGAATGATCTGACGCGTCCTACACATAGAACATATTCAGTAGATTCTAATTGAGATAAATCTGCTGCCCCTTCTGGTTGCCACTGTTGGTTTGCATTGACATAATAATAGGTACCTGCTGGGTCTGCAATTTGGGCTCTATAATTTGGTTCATCTTCTGAGCCATGATTTTCAACTGTTGTTAGTATACCTCCAACTAGCACGCGAGATAGTTTAGCACCCATATCTGAAATTAGATAAGTAGGAGAATATTCTCCTTTATCTTCATCTACATAAGACTCTGTAGCTCTAGAGAGTTCCTTAGCGAAAATTGGGATTGCTGGTTCACGTCTTTGCGCCATTTTACACCCCCATTTCTGAGATTAAGTTCTCGGCCTGTTCTTTAACGGAATCGGAATTTAGTAATGTTACCTCTTTGGCAAAGAACATCATTCCGTAATCATCTGATCTAGTAAAGCCTCGAATTTTCACTGGTTTTAATTTGAGTGCTTTTTCTAAATCATCTTTTATTGATTCTGGGTTGAAATTTGATTTGATGCTTTCTAAACAATCATCCAGTGTTTTTCCTAGAACTTGTTCAGTTAGTGTGTTGTCTAAGAATGTCGTAACAGACCCTGTGCCATCATCAACAATAGCTTTGGTACGTAAGTCTGGATTGCCGTCCTGCTTACCATGGACCATGCATTGATTATTTCTCAAAACTCGTTTACAATCTGTACAACGGAATATGAGACCGCTTCCTTCTCGGACATTGATTACGTAGCCGTCAACAACGACATCTGTAGAACCTCCTCTAACTGCTAAAGCCTCTATTGGCATTGCAAGTCCTGCTTCAAACGCCTCCATAGGAGGTAGATCATCAAGTTCCAAAGGTGAGATTGTAGTATAATCTCCTATGTTCAAATCTGGAACACCTTGCCACTCCTTAACATATCCGCTTTCTATTCGATATGCTTTGCCTGCTTCCATTTTTGTATCTTTCCAGGCTGTAAATCTAGTAACACCGCTTGCATCCGCCATTTGACCACTCCAAAGATTCTTTGTTTCATTTGTAGTTTTATTGACAAATTCTCTCTTTTCAATATCCAAAACACGAATGTTTAGATTAACTCCGTTCATTCCGTTTTGTAAAGTAGCTATTGTACATTCTTGAGAAGATGTTGTACCCCTATTCATAGAACCGACATCTATCTCTAATGCTGAAAGAGCTTCATCTTCTACTACATTTATTATCGCGCGATCACCCATGTTGACATCTATACGTTCGTTCCAGACTTTGCTATATGCGCCGCCGACGTCAACTACTGTGCCTGCTTCGTATGGGAATTCTTCTTGCCAACTAGTATAGCGTAAAACTGCGCTTGAATCACCTAAAGTTCCTTCATAAATCTGACGTTTATTTCCATCTTTGAGTGTTATTTCTTTCTGATTTACAGAAAGTAATTTTGCCCGAAAGTTGACATTTGGTTCTTCCCCTACTATTTGTGCTAGGGGTTTTGATGAAGGTGTGAAAAGTGCTTCGGGGTTTCCACCATATTTTCTAATCACTGCAGCTCTTGCTGTAGAGATGTCTATCTTATATCCATCAACAAATTTATGTAGATCGGATACTATTTGTGCTCTATCTTGATCTGTTTCTAAAACATTCAAGATTTCTTCAATGTGCTTTTCGTGTTTTTCTTCGAATTCTTGCATTGGAGTTCCTCCTTTGTTCTTTCTCGAGACTCCACCCTCGAGGATAACTTAATTCCTATATGGGTATATATACTTATTGGCTAATAACCTAAATGGATAAATGGATGAGAAATTAAAGGGGGAATGTGTAATATACTGTCGCATGTGAGGACTGAAGAGATAAAGGTGAAAAAATGAAGATAGATGAGTTAACACCAAGATGCCCCTCAGTAAATATGACTGTGAAAATTTTGTCATTAGAAGAGCCTCGAGAAGTTGGAGAAGGTAAGACTGTAAGAGAAAGTTTGATTGGAGACGAAACAGGAACTGTTGTGATGAGCTTTTGGGGTGAAGAATGTAACGAAGTTAATCAGGACGATGTTCTTTCAATAGAGAAGGGTAGAGTTAGTTTAGTGGGCGGATCTCTAAGAGTTAGTTTAGGAAGAGATGGATCTATGAATATTGTTGAAGATGGACCTGAAAATATTAGAAAAGATTTGAATATGTCAGATATAGCCTATGCACCTCCAAAAACATTTGGTGGTGGTCGCCGTGGTGGTGGACATAGAGGTGGTGGTCGCCGTGGTGGTGGACATAGAGGTGGTGGACATAGAGGTGGTTTCCAAAAGAATAAAGGAAGAAGAGGAGGTCGTAGCTATAGCTAGAAGAGGGAGACATCGCAGAAGAGGACCTACAAACGCTCGTCCGCCAATTCGAAAGGCAAAAAAAACCAAGATTAAGTCTAAGAAAATAGAATTGTTAAATGCCGCTAAGCAGACAGAAATACGGTATTTTATTGATGAGATATTAGCTGATCAAATAGGAGACGATAAGGAGCCTTTGATAACGACTTTAGTAGTCAAAGGCACCAGAGAATCAAAGGAGGCCTCTGTTGATTTTCTAGACATGAAAATTTCTGATGGTGTAATCTCTGAAAACGTTAGAAAACCGATATTAGATGTGATTCAACGTTTTACTGTTAAACGATAAGCTGAAGGTTGGTGCATAGGGTGTGGATATTATGGATGAAGAGACTGAGGAAGAATATAATGAAGGTGTAGAATCCTTAAGACAGCCGATTGTAGCAGTTCTAGGACATGTTGATCATGGAAAAACTTCTCTTCTTGATTTTGTAAGAGGTACTGCGATTGTTGATCGTGAAGCTGGTGCGATTACTCAACATATAGGTGCAACGGAAGTGCCTTTGAATGATATTGTAAACGTATGTGGGAAATTAATTAAAAAAGATACAATTGAATTGCCGGGTTTACTGTTCATAGACACTCCCGGTCATCAAGCATTTTCATCTCTAAGAACGAGGGGGGGTGGCTTAGCTGATTTAGCTATTCTAGTTATTGATTTTAATGAAGGATTTAAACCTCAAACTGTTGAAAGTCTGAGAATTCTAAAACAGCAAAAAACTCCTTTTGTTGTTGCCTTGAATAAAATAGATAAAATTTCTGGTTGGACATCTAAGGGTATTGGGCATTTAACTAATGCGAAGAACCAACCACCTCATGCAACTGAAGCATTTCAAAATCGTCTGTGGGAGATTATGGCGGATTTTGGAGAAAGGGGTTTTGATGCTGCCCCGTACTGGGAAATTGATGATTTTTCAAAGAAAATAGCGTTAGTACCCACCTCTGTGAAAGAGTCTGGAGAAGGGATACCGGAATTATTTATGGTATTGATGGGGTTAGCACAAAAATATTTGAAGAAAAGACTAAGACTAGATGAAGGAATGGCAGAGGGGACTGTTCTAGAAATGAATGAAGAGAAGGGTTTGGGAAAATCGCTTAGTATAATTCTATACAATGGCACCCTAAATGATTCAGATAATCTCGTTATTGGAGCTACAAATGAACCTGTGGTAACTAGAGTAAAGAAAATATTGAGGCCGAATGCGTTGGATGAGATTAGAGATCCTCGAATGCGTTTTGAATCTTCAGAGATTGTTAAAGCGGCTGCAGGAATTAAAATTGTTGCACCTGATTTGGATGGTGTTGTGGCTGGCGCCCCGATATATGGTGTGTCGAATGATGATGAGTTGGAAAATGCTCTTTCAAGATTGGAAGAGAGTATGATTGCAAATGTAGAATTAGATGATGAAGGGATAGTTATCAAAGCAGATGCTATTGGATCTTTAGAAGGTTTAGCAAGCGAACTGAAAGAGGTTGGGTATCCTGTTCTTAAAGCTGGAATCGGAGACATATCCAAGAAAGATATTATTCTAGCTGAAACATCTAAACCAGAACTAAGAGCGATTTTAGGATTTAATGTAAAAGTATTGCCAGAAGCTAAGAATGAGTTGGAAAATTCGGAAGTGATGGTCTTTGAATCGGATATTGTTTATCGTTTAATTGATGATTACAAAGAATGGCGACGTAAATATGATTTAGAGGAAGAAGAAAGGGTTAGGAAAGAATTTGCACATCCAGGTAAATATGAGATTTTAGAAGGTTGTGTTTTCAGAACAAGGGGGCCTGCAGTGGTTGGTGTCAGAGTACATGCAGGAAGAATTGCAGTTGGACAGCGAGTTCTGAGATCTGATAATGAAGTTATTGGAAGGATTAAATCGATGCGTCGTGGTGATGAAGTAATTAAAGAGGCGAACCAAGGCGATGAGGTGGCTATTGCAATAAGTAATGTAACTGTTGGAAGACAAATTAAAGAGAATGATATACTGTATATTGAAATGAATGAAAGAGATATTATTAAAATAAGAGAAGCGGGAGTTAAACTGAATTTAGATGAAGAAGAGGTTATAGGAGAGATGCAAAAAATAAAGAAAAAGGATTCTCCGTTTTGGGGGCGCTAGGCCTTATAATGAATAGTCAATAACCTATTATGACAAGTGATGTTATAGAACTTGAGGACTTACCTGGTGTTGGTCCTGCAGCTGCTGAAAAGTTGCGTGAAGGTAGATTTCTGTCGATTGAAGCTATTGCCACAGAATCACCTGCAAAAATATCTGACGCTACTGGGATTGGAATCGGTTCCTGCACTAAAATAGTTGCAGAAGCGAGGAAAATAGCAGAAATAGGGGAATTTATCACAGGGGATGAATTAGAAAAAAGAAGAGGGGAGGTAGAGAAACTTACTACGGGTTCGAATGGATTGAATGAATTACTAGGAGGGGGCATTGAAACTCAAAGTATAACTGAATTCTATGGAGAATTCGGTTCTGGTAAGACCCAGATAATACATCAATTATTGGTGACGGTACAGCTTCCTATAGAAGAAGGTGGATTGAATGGTCATGGAGTACTCATTGATACGGAGAATACGTTTAGACCTGAAAGAATTAAATCGATGGCAGAGGGATATGGTTTAGATCCGGTAGAAGTCCTAAGCAAAATACACGTAGGAAGGGCATATAATTCAGATCAGCAAATGTTAATGGTTGATAAAGCTCTAGAATTAGCAGAAAAATATCCTGTTAAGCTTTTAGGTATAGATTCACTAACTTCAGCCTTTAGAGCTGAGTTTTTGGGAAGAGGGACTCTAGCGGAAAGACAGCAAAAACTTCGAGCACACATGCGTGATCTTGATAAATTTATGGAAGGCACCAATGCCGCAACAGTTGTAACGAATCAAGTTCATTCTAATCCGCAAGCTATGTTTGGCGACCCGACAAAGCCGGTTGGTGGACACATTGTTGGACACACTTCTAAATTCAGAATATATCTAAGAAAAGGAAAAGCCGGAACTAGGGTTTGTAGGTTGAAAGATTCACCACATCTTCCTGAAAGCGAAGCTGTAATTTCAGTGCTGGAAGAAGGAATTAGAGATTAATCTTTTTTCCAAAAAAGAGAAGGGGAATTGAAAAGAACCTTTAGACCGAACCAATTTTTTATTGCTATTTTCAAAATACTCTCAGTATCGCGATTGAGTGTTTCCTGTTCACGAATGCCATCAGCTTGTATGAAACAATGCATGGAGCAATAACCACTACTAGCGCCGTCCGATACATTGTGTTGAACATCATCTGGAGTATTGTTAGTCATTGCATTTCCAACTTTGAAAGGCCAATTAAACGGCTCTTCGCACCCTTTACACATTCGTGTCTTGATGTTTGCAACTGTTGAATCTTCATAGCGCGCTCCTTGTTTGATTTCATCTTCCTTATAATCATAATGAGTTGAATCGGCAGATGGATAGTTCAAATCGTCAAGGTTTACCATAAATCCTCTATCGATAGTTAACGTAGCCCGATTTAAGGGTTAATGCCGTATTTTTCATAATAAGATTCATCAAAATGAAAGTATATTCGTTCGCCTTTAAATTTTCGAGTGGTGGCGTCCCAAGGAAAGAAAATTGCTACTTGGAATTCTATTTGATCGCCTGAAGCAGGAAAACCAAGCCAGTCCCTTTCGTGAGTGCCGATGACTCTGGCCTCTTCAACAACGCCCTGTGGACCGATGACTATGTTGGTTAATCTAAAATCGACATCTGGAAAAGCGGAGAGTAAGTCGTTGTAAAATTCTGTAGCGCCGCTATGACCGTGCCAAATTTTATTTTTTTGAGGGATTTCGTAAACACAGTCTTCTGAGAGTGTGGAAATTAATCCATCTATGTCTCTATTGTCCTCAGCTATTGAGTGTTTTTTCCATAGCTCTTTGATTTCATCATATTCCTCTTGGTTAATTGGCTTCTTCAACAGTTCCTTAGCTAATGCATGTTTATCATCGAATGATGCAGGGGGTTCAGCACCTTGTAGTTCTCTAACTAAATCGACATAGGATTTCATTGCATCTTCTTTCGAAGTGCCTTTTAGTTCTGCCCATGCACCATGTTTTGCAATTGCAACGGGCCCTTTCAGATAGGGGGTTTTGCCTGTCGCATCCCCTTCGATAGATTGTTTGTATAGAGAATATAATTTCAATAATGTTTCTTGGCTCGGTGTTTGATTTATGTTTCTAACATCTTCCGATGCTTGTTGAAAACTTTGCTCAAGCTCTGAAACCATAGAGGAGATAATGCAGTGTTGTAAATAAAGAAGGTTTTGCACCCAATAATATAAACTAGAATGCGTTATCTGTATTGTGAGTTCCGCAAAGCCAAAGCACAGGTATGGATTGTATAGATTTTATGCGCCGATATATGATCGTATTATGGCGCCCAGTTTTTCAGAAGGACATACTTTGATGTATGATGAATTGAATTTAAAATCTGGAGATAAAGTTTTAGAAGTTGGTGTTGG
>DAHL01000025.1:0-34172 GCA_002509225.1 Euryarchaeota archaeon UBA102
CTGTCTAACGACTTTTGCATTGGGTGCCATTGCTGTTAAAGTGATGGGAGAAACCAGCATTGAGCCGGTATCTGGAACTAGTTTTATCGTGCTCCTGATGCTTGTTTTATTATTCGATAAAATTCTCGGTCTAAGTGTAAGTGAAACTGCTTTGCTTGCTTTAGTTGGGACGACGGTATTTGGTGGAGCCATCTCTATGTCTGGAACGGTTATTGGGGATTACAAAGCGGCACTCTATGTTGGAAATCGTCCCATGCATATTATGAAAACTGAATTAGTTGGTATAATTCCTGGTACGATTGTATCTGCCCTTTTTGCTGGTTTACTTTCTCTCGCCCTAGCAAAGGAAGAGTTGATACTGTATGCACCTCAAGCCAATGCATTTGCTGCTTTTGCACAAATAATGCTTGGTGGTGAAACTCCATGGATGTTGTTGACTATCGGCTTCTTCATTGGTATTTTTATGGAATTGTTGACCGGTATGGGTACTGCGTTTGGTCTTGGAATGTACCTTCCTATGGTTGTAACGCTGCCGATGGTTGTTGGTGGAGCATTGAGAGACTGGTGGGAAACTACAGTTTTAGATCGGGATGTTGAGAAATTAGGATTAACTGAAAAAGAGAGAACTTTGCGATTATTGAACACATATATGATTGCAACGGGATTGATTGTGGGTGAGGCGGTAATGGGCACTCTCCTAGCAATATACTATGTATGGCCTCTTTTAGGTGGAATTTAGAAGGAAGATAATCCTCTTATAATGGCAAGAGTGGTTTGGTAAGGAGTTTAACTAACAATGGCAAGAGAAGAATACGAAACACCGTTGATTGATGCTTACAATAGAGTTCATCAAGATGCTTTAAGTGAGGATGGAAGTTGGTTTCATAGATTCCTCCCTCCTGGTGTTTTTATTGAAAAATTGGATGAAGAATTAGAAGAGAAATTGATTTCTATTTACAATCAATGTGAATTAAAAGCTGAGGGTTTTTTTGAAGACCTTGTAAAAAAAGAAATGGAGGGTGTTTTTGAAGAAGTCACTCCTGTTGATTTACGAACTGTTTTACCTAAAAAACCGAATCCTGTACAATGGGCCACGTTAAGTGTGGATGAGCAAAAAGAAATTCAAAGAATATATGATGAAGCGAAAGAAGATGGTGTTAGTGATCCAACTTTAAAGAAAAGAGTTAGGAAATATCTCATAGATGCATACATACTTGAGGAGTGAAAATGGCTAAAACAAAAACTAGTCCTGGTTTAGAGATTGACCCGCGTGGAGGAACTCCTCGAGAAAAATGTGAAACTAAAATAACAGGATTAGATACTATTCTTAACGGTGGATTACCACTTGGAAATACAGTGTTGCTCGCTGGAACAGTGGGTTCTGGTAAAACGACAATGGCTATGGAATTTCTAATTAATGGAGCAAAGAGAGGAGAAACTACTTGTTTCATTTCTGTAACAGAACCCGCTTCTAAACTTTTAGAGAATTTGAGAACGTATGGTTTCTTCGATGATGAAATCATTAAAGAAGGAAAATTGAATATTTTTGATTATCAAATAATTCGTGATAGATTGGGTGTTGAGACGAATGAGTATAGTGCTCGTGACATGGAAGCTTTGTTGAGTGCTTTTGAAGATATTGTTGATGAACTAGGAGCGACCAGATTGGTAATCGATTCCATTACTGCTATTTGTTATCAAATGCCTAGCCCTGGAGTTATACGAAATTTTGTTTTTAGATTGGGGCAATTTTTGAGTTCGTTTGGTTGTACAACCCTATTAATTTCAGAGACGGTTGTTGAGGGGATGATTCAAAAATATTCTGTTTTTGGTGTGGAGGAGGCGGTAGCTGATGGGATTATCCTATTAGGTAATATTAATCGAAAAGGAGATTTACTTAGAAGTTTACAAGTTGTTAAAATGAGGGGTACGAAGCATTCTCGATCTCGTCATGTAGTTGAATTAACACCCATGGGTTTATCGATTGTTCCACTTCTAAAATGGGGCAGTGAAGACAATCAGAGGTTTGGATGAGCGTAGTTAAGGAATTGGCTGCTAGTGTAAAAGCGGGGAATTTGATAACAGTCTGTTCAATAGGTATTGATGAATACGAAAATGTTACGAATGAAATAGCTAATGCTCTTTTAAAGGATGAAATGGGAGGCGCGTACATTACTGCCTCTAGACCTGCATCCATCTTATCAAAGGGTATTGATGTTGGACATTCAGAGTTTTATTTTATTGATATGATTTCTCAAAATATAGGAGGCTCTACTTCAGATCCTAGGACCTCTTACATAGAATCCCCAACAATGCTAGAATCTGTTATTTTAAATCTAGATTTAGTTATGCGTAGACTGAGGACTAAGGATAATTTTATGATTTTAGATTCTATCAATAACCTAGCAATTCACTCTAATCATAGAATATTAGAGGAATTTGTACACGTTGTTGTTAATAAAATGAAGCTAAAAGAGGTTTCTAGTATTTTATTTAGTGTTAAAGAACAAACACCAGATGAATTAACAAACATTCTAAAATTGCTGTCTGATACGTTTGTAGAAGGAGGAAGTAAATAATGGCTGAAATAATCTCTACGGGAATTCAACGTCTCGATCATGTTTTGATTGAAGGAAAGGGGATTGCTGCAGGGAGTACTGTATTGATTGAGGGGACATCTGGTGCAGGGAAGGAGCTTTTTGCTAAACAGTTTGCTGCGTGTGGAGTGGGTCCTGAAAGTGTGGTTTATTTTTCAACTGATGAATCTTCAGAAGAATTAGTTGAAACCTATGAGCATTACAATTGGCCTACTGATTTGCGTATCGTAAACATAGGAACCCAGTTCTTCGAAAAGGTGCTTTCGAGGGATTTGCAAGCCTCTCAATACAAACAAGAGGGTTTGGCTGTTTCTGAATTGCGAAATGTTGCTGCATATGGAGAAGGTGTTGTTCAATCAAATTTCTTAGCAGATATGGTTTATGAAATTTGTAAATTGACTGCGCCGTTTCGTGTTACTATTGATTCTTTAGATTTCTTTCTTCATTTCTATCCAGTCAATGAAGTTTTATCTGCCATGCGAACGATAAAATCCTATGTATCGAGCAATAAAGGAACTGCTTTGTTCACCATTTCAAAGGGCGCTCATGACGTGAAAATTGTTAGTGGTTTGAGTGCTATTGCTGACGTCATCATAGAGATGGAGGCAGCCCGTATAGCTTCTGAATTTGAGAATCGTTTAATAATAAAAAAGATTAGAAACCATCCTGAGAAAGCTGTTGTTCTTATCTATGCGATAACTGAGCAAGGAATAACCCCTGAAATGATTACTAGGGTTGTTTAGAAAAATTCACAAATTGCTAAAAGAGATACGTACCCTGAAAAGAATAAGAAGGGAGTATCCCAAGTATGTGGTGATTTGGCCTCCGTTATTGTCATTATAGGTGGTATGAGCAATAAGGATACTATGAATTCTGTAGAATTGAAATGGATTTTGTATAGCCATATGGCTAGCAGTCCAACAATCCACACACATGCACTTCCTTCGAGTGTTCGTTGATATTCTCGATCTACAAACAATCCTTTAGTGGTGTAGGGATGTTTACCAAATTTTACACCTACCGGTTCAGCCAATCCATCCCCTACTGCATTGATTAAAATGGGAATCATGACTAGTTCTTCTAAGCCAATCTGGCCGAAGTACCAAGCAAATGGTATGATTACAAGATAGCCGACTGCGAATTGTGTTATAATCCAAACAAGAGTGTAAGGTCTGTCTTCAGGTCTGTCGAATCCTTCAAATGTTAATTGAGCGAGGGGGATGGCGTTACGTATAGGTTCCCAGAATACCATCAAGGCAGTAGTTGCTAGGAATCCACTAACTACTAAATTATCGATGTCTGTAAAAGTAGCAGTGTTTAATTGGTAATCTACGAAAATAGGGATGAAGAAGAGAGCGAAATGATTGATTTTGCGTGTGTAATTTACTTTTATTTTAAAATCACGAGCGAGAAATCCTGAAAGAATGAGAATAGCACCAACCCCTATAGACTTGAACAAAAGGGATTCGGCTTGTATCATACTTGGGGGGATGGTGGACCGGGCGAGATTTGAACTCGCGCCCTCCTCCATGCCAAGGAGGCGATCTTCCAGGCTGATCTACCGGCCCACAGTTTAGTTAGTTAGTTGGGGCGTAATATAATTGCTAGTGGCATGACATACCGTATTTTTTGAGTCGCCAATAATTATAAGGCCATGGAGTAAGAAAGCCAGCGATTAGCATTGGAATTACAACCCACCATGTGAGTTTTGCACCTCCCGTCAAAACGACATCTACAACATTCATTGCCGCCTCCATCGATATCATAGAAATTAATGACATGCCAATTGCCACTCTGAAAGCCTCCTTGAATGGCATTTGTTTCAAGAGGATAAATGTCTCAAGTGCTATTGATGTCATTATTCCATTAAACATTGCAAGAAGCATGATACTCATGACAGACCATGCCCATGGATTCTCTGTAATCTGAAAGAGGAAAATAGTTCCAAAATCACCAATTGAGCATCCTATCAAACACCATTTTGTATTATGTGCGGATTGAAGCCAAACTCCTCTATCTCCCCAGTTGAAATCTTCTCTTTTTGGTGTGTTTGAAAGTTGTAATAAATTTGATCCTGGCTCATGAATAGAATAGCCTGCGTTTGTTACTATAGATTCTAATTCTTCCTTAGTGGGGCCGCTTTCATCAATATTTATGGTAGCCTGAGCAGAGTCTAAATCAACGATTACATTAGAAACTCCTGATATTTGCGTTAGTGCATTTTTAACGTTGTTAACGCAAGCATTACACGTCATACCTCCAACGCCTAGAATTATTTCTGTTGACATATTTGAAGACGTATGAGTCGTAGAGTGTTTTAAGGATTGGTGTTCCTAGGGGAATGTGTTTGAAGTAAAGTATAGAGATGGTATGGGAAGATTGGGTGAATTACACACACCTCATGGAGTGATTGAAACACCTACGCTCTTACCTGTTGTTAATCCTAAAAAATTAACACTATCCGTAGATGAATTGGAAGAATGTGGAGCTACAGCTCTTATCACGAATAGTTATCTTATTTGGAAAGAAAAGGAATTTCGAGAACGTGCTACAAAAGAAGGGGTTCATGGATTGTTAAATTGGGATAAACCAATAATGACAGATAGTGGTACATTTCAA
The DNA here is from genome assembly GCA_002509225.1 of Euryarchaeota archaeon UBA102. Classification (GTDB taxonomy): domain Archaea; phylum Thermoplasmatota; class Poseidoniia; order MGIII; family CG-Epi1; genus UBA102. The sequence continues at coordinate 5,217 of DAHL01000025.1, forward strand.
GCATACATGTATGGTGAAGTGGAAGTCTTGCCTGAGGAGATTATTAACTTTCAAAAAAAAATAAAAACTGATATTGGAACAATGCTTGATGTTTTTACAATACCTAAAACTAATTTTTCAGATGCTGAAAAAGAATTAAAAGAAACTGATAAAAGAATGAAAGTAGCTGCTGAAATGAAAGGAGAGATGGCCCTCAATGGAACTATTCAGGGTGGTTTACACATGGATCTTCGAAGTCGTGCAGCTAAGATGGCTTCTGAAATCGATGTAGACGTTCATCCTATTGGTGGTGTAGTTCCTCTTATGGAAAAATATGAGTTTTCTTCGTTGGTAGACATTGTCATGAATGTAAAAATGAATTTAATTGCATCCAGACCGGTGCATCTTTTCGGGTGTGGACACCCTATGTTGTTTCCCTTAGCAACACTCATGGGTTGTGATTTGTTTGATAGTGCTAGTTATGCTAAATTTGCAGCAGATGATCGTTTGATGTTTTCATGGGGCACTAGGAAATTAGGAGATTTGCATGAAATGCCTTCTTGTAGTTTAGCGGGTACTGGTTTGACTATTGATGAAATTAAAAAGATGGAAGATAAAGAACGTGTGCATATCTTAGCTAAACATAATCTTCTTACTTCATTTAGCGAAATACGGCGTGTGAAACAAGCCATCTGGGAAGGGAGTTTGTGGGAATTAGTTGAATTGCGATCTCATTGCCATCCAAATTTAATGAAAGCTATGGAAAAATTACGCACATATAGAGAATATTTATCCGAATATGAACCAATGTTCAGAAAGCGGGGTTTTTCTGTTGTTAGTGAGAAGTCGTCTGATAGACCTATCGTGCATCTTATCTCTAAACATATTCCAAAAAGTGATGAGTGTTTCGTTCATCCCTTGTTCGATTCGGTTCCTCGTTCATTATCACAAACTCAACCGGTTGCTCAATTGCCTAATTTTGAAGGTGGTCGTACAATGGACTGGAATGAAAATCGTATTAGAGAGGTGATTGATTTTCAATTTGGAAAGGGGTTGGGAAAGAAATTATTAGGTAAAAATATAGAATGTATATTTAGTGAAAAAACTGGAAGGTTGAGGAATGTTAATCGTAATGAAAAACATATATTATCTTTAAGACCTAGAGAGGGCCGTTTTACTCTTAAAAAAGAAGGAGCGATTGAATTGCATAAACAAACTAAATATCCTTCAAAACGCGTTGTTGTAGAGAAGGAGACTGCAGAGTTTAATAAAGAAGGGAAAAGTGTCTTCTGTCAATTTGTACTAGATATTGATAAAGATTTGAGGCCGATGGATGAGTGTCTGATTGTAACAGAAGATGATGAATTAGTTGCTTTTGGACAATTGCGTGTGTCTCCTCGTGAAATAGAACAAAAACAGAAAGGATATGCTGTAAGAGTAAGTGAAGGTGTGTGATGTCCTGGTTAGCGCATTTTACAGAGCAGGTAGTTTTCAAAAAACATATGCCAAAATTAGATCTGCGTTGGTTACTGATAGGAGGTATGGCTCCGGATGCGTTGGGTTTGTTGAAGATTTTAATCTATACTCGTGTTTTAGAATATGAACAACACCGAGGTATGGAGTTTGGTGCAATGCATACTTTATTTTTTGGTTTTTTGATTGCTGGAATCGTATATTTCTATTATTTACGGAAAAATAATTGGATAAGAAATGATGTAGCGATTATGTGTTCTGTTTCGGTCCTAATAGGGGAATTTAGCCATATAATTAGTGATTCGTTTGACAGTAAGGGATGTATGTTGCTTTGGCCATATTTGACAGAACAATACGGTATTGGATTTTGGGAATATAGAGCACATTATGGTTTGAGTAATGATTTTATGTATTTTCATTGGGGTAATGTTTGGGCGCCAATAATAGAGTGTTTCTTTGCTACTTGGGCCGCATATATTCTATACAAAAATCCAAATATTGAATGGGGAAACAAGGTAGTGAAAATCAAGAAAGCATGGGCACGTAATTTTGGAATGGGGTATGCTGCGTTCTTGTGGATTCCTTATTTCATTTTGAATTATATTATAGATTATAATTTTGGTTAAGGAGCTAATCTTTCAACACTCCAATGAGTCTTGTTTAAAGTGTAAGAGAATCTATCATGAAGCCTGCCTCGGCGACCTTGCCAGAATTCATAAAAAACTGGAGAGAGAGAATAACCCCCCCAATAATCTGGAAGAGGGACTTCTTGGTTTTCATATTTTGTTGTGATTGTTGCTAGTTCGTCTTCTAATTGTTTGCGATTTGTAATTTTTTGACTTTGTTTAGAGACCCAAGCGGCTAGTTGGCTTAATCTTGGCCTTGTATGAAAATATTTTTCTGATGTTGTTTTGGAGATTTTAGAAACTCTTCCTCTGATTCTGATTTGCCTCTCTTCATTCGGCCAATAAAATAAAAGAGCGGCGTGTGGATTTTTCTCTAAATGTTCAGCTTTTGGACTATCATAATTGGTGTAAAAAATAAAGCCACTCTCGTTAAAATCTTTCAAAAGTACTGTGCGAGAGGTAGGTTTTGAATTTTCATCGATTGTAGAAAGAACCATAGAGGCCGATTCTAAATTATTTATTTCTTCGACTTCATTTAACCATTTACCAAATAGAGAGAGTGGGTTGTCTGGTAAATCAGAGCTGGAGAGAGTGTTTTTTTTATATTCTCTTCGCTTATTTTTCAAAATCGCACTAAGTTCCTAAGGCTATCCTGAGCATGTCTCTCACACCTGGAGCAAGTCCGAGAGTGATTAAGAACATCATAAGCAAAGTTATCGCTTGTGGATCGTCGTCGTCTTCTTTGATACTAAATAACATCCAAAGAGCAGCAGTAACGACTATGATTTTCAAAGGAATCATAACGAAAGCTGTGCCGAATTCTTCTATTAGGAATGTTGGTAAAACGTGTTTTTCGGCGTAGCCGTACTCCTGAATTCCTAACCAAGTAGCTTTTGCATCCAATAGATGAGCGAAATAGAGTATCAGTGGTGTTCTTTGACCGTATTCTTTGTAGTCGTTTGGAGAAGTGTATGTAATGAAGAAAATAGCCACAGTAAGTCCGATTGCTGAAAGTATTATGTCTGGAATTACAGTTGGATTCTTTACTTCATATACATAAAAGAGTTGTAAGAGTGCTATCATTAGGAGGGTCATGTTAGCAACTTTGAAAAATAGTACCGGATCTCGAAGTGGTTTATCGCCCCATTTGAAATTAAATAAGTAAAATAGTACACCAATTAGTAGTGCGAAAGAAGGTAGGCTCGCTAATTCCTGATCGGATGCTTCTGTGCGTAAGAAATACCCTACAACCAGGAGGAGGTATGTGCTGTAGACCAATCTCTTATGATCTTTTGGTTTTACTTTCTTGATTAGTTTTCCAATCCATAACGCACCCATGGAATATAATGCGAGCGTCAGATAGATTAAAGGTGAAATGAAAAAGTATTGTAGTGGTTCTTCAAAATGGCCCGCGTCTTCTAGGACGCGTATTGCTCCGCCTGCAACAATGAGGGGGAATGTGGCGAACATAAAATCATCATCTATTTTGACCTTCCATTTCCTAAGTAGATTTCGTATAATTAAATATCCTAAATAGAATAAAAATGCATACAATATTGTGTTATATGTGTTGTAAGTTGCAGTAATACCGTTGACGGGTTCACCTCTAGCGTCGGCCAGAAGAGGGGCAAAGAAATTATCATACCAAAAATCCCTCAATGGCTCGTAGAAATATGAAATTAAGACTAAAGCACCGATGGCGGATGTGGTTGTTTTTGATTGAGAATCCATAGTTATTCCTTTAGCTAGGCTAATGTAAGTTGTATATAGCGTCTAAATATCTTTTCCATCATGCCTAAACTACCAAAAAATGAAATTATGGCCTCATTAGCGGGGTTGAAAGAGTGGAAATACAATACTGAAAAAGACATACTTGTTATGGAATGTGAATTTAAAGATTTTGTAAAAGCGATGGAGTTTGTTAATCTGGTTGCTGACGTTGCTGAGCGTTTAGATCACCACCCAGACATTACAATTCATGGATGGAATAAAGTCAAAATTGCAACAATGAGTCATGATTTGAACGCAATTACTGAAAGAGATATTAATCTTGTAAATGAGATTCAGGGTTTGTTTTAATTTATAATTTGAACTCTGCTAGTTTTTCAGGCAAGTATGTGTCTGTAACGAAATCTAAACCATACTTAGCCAATGCTTGCTGTTCTGATTTTTTACCCAGTTCTAATTGTAAATCTATTTCGCTTGTCCAGAATTCATTTTGAAATCGTGGGTCTGATTTTATAGCATTCAAACTGTTGATATCCCTATCCGTTAAGCTATCGGAGGGGAGGTCGTAGTTTACAATGTCTGAAGGTGTTACTCCCAAGTAATGTGTTTTTGGATTAGCGAGGAGATGTGAGATGTGGGCCGTCTTTATTGCTCCATACGCCATACTACCATAGATTCTGTAGGACCATGGATCTGCATCTGTGAAAGCCAGTACTGGTAATTTTGATGCTTTTTGCATTCTTCTTAGGAATCGTCTCGTTGAGCGGGCGGGTTGGCCCTTTGTATGTAAGATGATTGCTTTGTGGGTTTCATCAAACCCATTTTCAACAAGTCTATCAAACATACCTCCTGTTTCTATTGCTAAAATGAATCTACTATCTTCAAAGGAGTTGAAGGTTAGTTTTTCTTCTTCAACGTTGTAAGGGATGTTGTAGCCAGTATCGCCGACATCCTCTCTACAATTTATTCTCATTGGTTTTCCTTTTCTATTTATTTCCGTTAAAACTAAATTTCCTAGGATTTTTGCGCCATCCTCCTCTGGTCTTATTTTGAAATCTTCTCTTTGTAATTTAGTGATTATTTCTAAATCTTCGATTAGATTATTAGATTCATTTTGTGTACCGAACTTACCGAGTTCCCAAGCTTCAGAAATATAGTATAATTCTCTCAAGGTAGATGATTTCTTTTGGAGGGCCATTTCCTTAATGAAATCTAGTAGATATGTTGTTCTAAGCAGCATGTATGCGCCGTCTAGTTTTTTTGCGCTTCTTGTGGTTTTAGAATCGCCATAAACATATACTTGCTTTTTTTCATCGAAAACTATATTGCTTTTTGTTCGAGCTGCGAGGTGCATCTCCGGCACTTCTCCTTTAGTTAGTTGTTTGTGGATTTTTCCCGCAATACGTTCGAGCTCTACCACAGATTCGTCCATAGGTGCTAATGGGTAACGGTAAAAGAATGACATCCATGGTATATTATGAGTAAGATACCTCAAGACCACCCAAGATATCATTCATTGATGGCTCGTAAACGTCTTGTAGATTTGAAAGATCTCGTAGCCAAGGAAGGTTTGATTGCGCATGGAAGAGGGGAGGCTTTTGATTATCTTTTAGGAGAAGCGACCTGTTCGCCTGCGTTGGAGGCTATCAAAGCTGCGGCTCAAACAATTAGAGAAGCGAAAGCTCCTGTAATTTCTGTAAATGGAAACGTTGTAGCGTTAGCTTCGGAAGAAATAGCTAATCTTTCTAAGATGAGTAATGCTAAAGTTGAGATTAATCTATTTCATAGAACCTCTGAAAGAGTTTCTGGTTTATTTGAAATAATGAAAGGAGTTGGAATCGAAGCTTTGGGGGTGAAGGTAGATGATACAATCCCAGGGTTATCTTCTGAAAGAGCTAAATGTTGTTCTGAGGGGATTGGTTCAGCTGACGTTGTGATTGTGCCTTTAGAAGATGGCGATCGTTGTCAAGCATTAGTAGACATGGGAAAAACTGTAATTACAATTGATTTGAATCCATTATCTAGGACTTCTCAAACTGCACACATCACGATTGTAGATGAATTAACTCGGTGTTTGCCCTTGTTGATTAATGCAGTTCAGGAGGGGGTGGGTGTTGATGATTTCAATAATAAAGAAAATCTGAAAGAGGTTCTCGGTTTTATTTCAGATAGGATTAAAAATTGAGTGTTTTGAATATTTTATTTGTGGGTAGTGAAGCGGTTGCCTCTTCCATTGCCAAAAAATCAGATTCGCGAGATGTTGATAATTATATTTACAAAGATTTGAAAAGTGATGGTTCGTTTTCTACTATTTCCATTCTAAGGCCTAATAATTACCCTGAGAAACCGAAGTCGTTCTTTACTTCCCTGACTATTTCGGATTTTGGAATAATTGAAGTCAATAAAGTCGATAGTGTTTTTGGAGAAGTAGTTGTTTCGATGGCTAGTGCAGGGATTGAAAATGGTTTTATTCTAATCAATCCTATTGAAGGGGGGTGGGTAGATGAAGCCCAGGTGAAAGAGTTAGTAGAGCAGGCAGGGCTTGTCAATTGGAAATTCATTGAAAATGATGGTGTAGTCATTAGAGAAGGGTTGGTAGATGTTTTGAATAAGATTGAAAATAAAGAAGAAGAGGGGTTTGTCGTTGCAGTAGATCAAGCGTTTACTGTGAAAGGTGTCGGTTTAGTTGCGATTGGTAATGTTCAACGAGGTAAGATTAGTAAGCACGATAAGGTAATTTTTGCCGGTTCTGAAGGAAATGCAATTACTCGTTCTTTACAAGTTATGGATTTAGATGTAGATGTAGCACGCGTGGGGGATCGAGTTGGTTTAGCATTAAGAAGTAGTGGTGGATTTAGAGAAGACATATTGGGCAAGGGTTCTATTTTAGCTGATTCGGAAAAGCGATTCACTGTAGAATTAAAGTCTGAATTTGAACTGAAACGTGCAGCTTTTCAAAAGAGTGGTCTTTCAGAAGGTGATGTAATTCATTTTTGTAGTGATTTACAATTTGGAGTGGGTCGAGTTTCTAAAATTACTGAAAGAGTCTTTGTTGAATGGGAATCCCCTATTGTCTTAAATAAAATATCTAAAAGAGATCCATTAATAATTCAATTAGAAGCAAATCCTAGAATAATAGGATCTGCTAAATATAATAAATAATATAAGAGTACAGAGAGACCTTCATTTCCACTGGAACTCTTTTTATGTGTTAAGTGGAACATTTTCAATTATTTTTAAATAATAAAACTATCAAATTATTTTTCCACAGGAAATAGACCTCTCTCTTATTCAAGATATCTACTTTCTAAACTCTTTTATTTTAGACAAATCCTCTGAAAATCCTAACGCACCGACAATGAGTAAAATCTGAATAATTAAACGAATAAGATGCCCTGTCGAAGTTAATTTTGTACCATTAAAGGGTACATCATTCATCCACATGTATAAATTTCCTAGATAAACAACAATCAAAAATAAAACTAAAAACCTACCTGCAAGAACCCTACTATCTGGATATATTATTCCAATTCCTCCAACAATTTCCATAACTCCCGTAATGTATACTAAAAAGAGTGGAAATGGAAGATATGAGGGAACAATTTCAATAAATTTTTGAGGTTCACGAAAATGCTCAATCCCGATTAAAATGAATGGAATCCCGTATACAAATGCTAGGATTTGAACGATACCCATTGACAACTTATCGTCCGAGCTTACTTAGTGCATCATCAATAGGAACTCGACTTTGATTTTTAGAATCCCGCTCCCTCAAAGTTACAGTACCGTCTTCTAATGTTTGGTGATCAACAGTCATAGAAAAGAAAATCCCAACCTCATCCGCTCTAGCGTATCTTCTTCCAATCGATCCAGATTCATCATAGAATGCATCAATGCCATTTTCTAAAAGCATATTACAAATTTCTTTGGCCCTTTCCGCTAGACCATCTTTGGTCATAAGTGGAGCAACAAGCACATCGTACGGCGAAACCATCTTAGGCAAAGAAAGCCACTGCCGTTCTCCATCCTCTTTCCACGCCGTTTCAAGAATAGAATAGAATAAACGATCCAAACCGAAAGACGGCTCTACAACACAAGGATAAACCATCTCAGATTCTTGAGTAATTTCTTTCTTGAAAAATTCCTCTCCTAGTGAAATAACCCCTCCATCTAACGATATCTCCATTCCTGGAACTAATTCCATGTCTGTAACAATTTTTTGAATATCTCCTGCTTTGGATTTAAATTCTTTACCCAGCGCTCCAACATTCAACACCCACTTCTCTACAGTTTTACTGGTGCCCGGTACAGGGACACGAAACTCAACTCCAGAACTCTTTCCATGAGATTGTAAATCATAATCACCTCTGTGGGCTACCCCTACAACCTCCACCCACCCTATTGATGTTTTAATTTCACCATCCCAACAATCTTGAGAGTAATGGGCCATTTCATCTTTACGATGTTGCCGCCACCTTAGCGACTCTTTAGGAATTCCAACCGATAGTAAAAATGCCTGAGCCGCAGCTAAGTGCGTACCTACTAACGACGAACCAACAATATCGTTTTTCACTGCATTTTCAATATTAGTTTCCAAAGATTCTCCTTCATTAGGTACTAGAACCAACGACACTCCTCCTAAGTGTGAAGGAATCGACGGCTCATTTTCAGATAGGAAAAAATGCTCAACTTCCATTTGAGTAAATTCCCGCATCCGTAATAGCCCCTGTCTAGGTGATATTTCATTTCGATAAGATCTACCTATTTGGCTCACGGCCAAAGGCATCTTGTTTCTATTAAGCCTGTACAACCAGGGAAAGCATTGAAAAATACTTTGAGCAGTTTCAGGCCTTAGATATCCTTTAACACCTCGCCCCGCACCAACCTCTGTAGCAAACATTAGGTTAAACGCACTCAATTCGGAAAGTGAACCTTCACAAGAAGGACAACACATCGATTTCAGAGCTTCACCCATCTCTTTACGAGACATTCCATCCCCCCCCTCTACCAACTGATCTGCTCGGTAATTTTTGTTACATTCTTCACATTCAACTAAAGGATCATCAAATTCAGAAAGATGCCCAGATGCTTTGAACAACGCCTCCGGACCAACTAACGCCCCATCCAACTCTAAACAACCCAACCCCAATACATAATGACGCTTCCATAAACGCAGAATCTTCTCTCTAAACTTAACACCTACTGGCCCGTAATCGAAGAAACCAGCCAAACCACCATACGGCTCACTTGCTGGTTGAAAAAAGCCCCTTCTTTTCGCCAAACTACTCACTTTTTGATAATCCATTTACCAAATCACCTCTAGGATTTCACTTTTGGAATCTAAAACCGCCATTTCAGGGTTTTCCCCTATCTCTTTCATTATCACATACTGCTTATTCTCTATCTTTATCTCTGAAAACTTCCCAATCGTTTCTTCCAGTCCAAAACATAACAACCTAATCAATTCAAGAGCAGGGATTGAAGGAAATTCTCGAGAAATAAATCGCAACTCTTCAAGCATATTCAGAGAACAGAACATACCATTGTCTGTACCCAATCCAACATCTATTTTCAATTTTAACATACGTTCCAAAGGCGCCCGCATTCCAAATCTAGAATTAGATCTAGGACACACAACAACTCCAATACCTTCTTCTTTTATTCCCATTAAGTCTTCATCACTTGCTTCACACAAGTGCACTAAAAAATCCGGGTTAATTTTTAACACAGGAGAAATATCTTCCCACTCTTTCTCAGAATGATGCAGCGCTACAACCCCTCTACCGTTCTTCGCTTTCGAAACCAACTCCTCTACAGTACCTTCACCGACATCGACATAACTACTCAATCCGATATTTTCACTAGGCGCTTCCTCATTTTCATGACCAGGCCTCCCCAATCCTAAGATTTGAATGGGGGTGTCTATCTCATTCAATAAAGATAATCCCTCTACTCCACCTTCACGAAAATCTATAATCAATCCAGTTCCAAATTTCTCCGCTTCTCTTATTCCACTCTCTAAAGATCCTCCCCCTTTTTGATTGGATAACCAAGTATGTTTCCAACCATCAACACCTACTATCTCCTCTAACGACAAGTCATCAGGAACTTCCTCTCTCGCACCAGTGTCTCCTAGGTGTGTGTGACAATTACGAAAAGCTGGAAATATCACTCCACGCTTAATTGGATCCGCAGCTTGACCAAAACCCAATTCTTTTGTTAATGGATTTAACCAACCTTCTACAAAACCTTCTCGGGTAAAAACCCAGCCACCCCAAACCTTCACTTCAATGCCTCTGCTATGACAGAAGAAACAGAGTAACGTGTGTGCACACCTTCTATTGTATCTGAACACATCAACTCATCACATATCCTTAGACGATTAGCAGCATCTTCTATGAACAGACCATGTGTACAAACAGCAGAGACCGATGTCGCACCTCCTTCTTTCAACATTTTAGCAGATGTAGCAATAGTCCCTCCAGTGGAGATTATATCATCTAAGATTACTACATTCATTCCTTCTGGATTAAGATCTCCCATTGTAATTTCAACATTTCTATCATCAATTCTATTCTTAGACATAACATGACAATCAATATTCAATATTTCAGCAGCTTCTTCACATCGCCCCCGAGCTCCTTCATCCGGTGCAACAATAAGATCAACTCCATTTTTCTGTAAATATTCTGCCGCAGCACGCGTGCCGGAAATATCTCGACTAGGAACTCCAAAGAAATCCAACACTTTCGGTGCATGGATGCTGATTGTGTACACAGAATCACACATCGAACCGATAGCGGCACCAATTGCTCGGGATGAAATCGCTTCACCATCTCTAAAAGTCCTCTCTTGTCTAGAGTATCCCATGTACGGTATCACCGCCCGTATCTCTTTCGCCCCCGCTTCACGCGCAGCATCTAAGAGAAGCAACATCTCAACAACATTATCATCTGGAAATGTATTCTGAACAACAATAACTCGAGAACCCCTTACATCTTCTAAAAGCCTAACATAACGTTCACCATCTGCAAAACGTCGATTAATCACGCCACATACTTCAGCACCGAGCTCTTTGGCCAAAGACCGCCCCAGCTTCCCATGCCCTTCACCAGCTATAACGAACATTACCTGCAAATCGCACCCCCATAAAACAACTTTCTCTATCCGAAGGCCGTTTATATCTAAAATTAATACGATATTATGAAAGAAATCATCACTTCATCTAATGCACCACCGCCAGTAGGTCCGTATTCACAAGGAGTCGCACTGGGCGGCTTTATTTTTTTAAGCGGACAAGTCGGTCGAAAACCAGATACTACTGAATTAGAGACGGGCGTAACCGCTCAAACCCGTCAGGCGATTCTCAATATGCAATCAGTACTAGCTGAAAAAAATCTAACTTTAGCTAATGTAGTGAAAACATCCGTCTTCTTAGCGGACATGAATGATTTTGCAGAAATGAACGCAGTCTATGCAGAATTCTTCGATGAGGACACCGCCCCAGCTAGATCAACAATCGAAGTCGCTAGATTGCCACTGGATGCATCGATGGAAATCGATGCAATAGCGTCTCTCGATTAGGACGACTCCTTCTCTATACTACTCTTCATTAGACCAACAAATAAACAGTAGAGCATACCTCCATTGAGGGTATGCCATACAAAATGAGTCCCTAGTGAGAAAGAATCACAAATATTTTCATCAATCGAACGGAAGAAGATGGAGATTGCAAAAAGCGGTGCTGCAGCCAAAATAAAATACGCACGTTCACCTTCTCGATAGTATGCATATCCTCCTAATAATGCAATGAAGAACATACTGGAAAAATAACCAGAAGAACCATTAGCATAGTCTGCAGGGAATGGAATTGCTAATAGGATTGTTACAACAACGAACGCCGCCCAACTTACAGGCACAATCCACCACCGAGGCATAATCATATGCCAACAAAACACCCCCATGTATACGAATTGAAAAATAGTAATAGGTCCACTATCTGTCAGTAGCGCCCATCTAGTTGCAAAAGTATGGAAGAGAAAACTACCAATACCTATTGTACATATCAATCCCAATAATAAAACAAATTCCCAATGCTTCCTTCCACTTTTTTCTTGATAATTTTGATAATAGTACCACCCAGCTACGAATGCTATGATGAATGCTAGATTAGTAACGGCATTCAATGGCTCAGATAAGAACGTAGCATCGGTACGTTCACAATAATTGTCAAGGGGTTCGGACCAATCTGCCATATTATTCCTAATGGCGCGGGGAGGGGGATTTGAACCCCCGTGGGATTACTCCCATTGGATTAGCAATCCAACGCAATGGCCAGACTATGCGACCCCCGCACATCTGCCTTGAGAATGCCTTTGTATAAGGCGCTTTTGTTAACCCTATTATGAAGATACATCTAATCACTTCCAATAAGGGAAAGGTTGAGGAGCTGTCTGCAATGCTAACACCATTAGGTCACGAGACGGAACAAACAGATCTCCAATGTCCAGAAATTCAAGCTAACAATCTAGAGGAAGTCATTGTTCATGGCTTAGAATGGTTGAAAGATGTTGTAGATGGTGAAAACGTATTGATAGATGATGCAGGCGTTTTCATAGAGGCCTTGGGAGGATTTCCAGGCGTATATTCTAGATACGCTTACGACACAATTGGATTGAGCGGTATTCTAAAACTCATGGAAGGTATAGAAAATAGACGCGCATCATTCAAATGCGTTTTAGGATTCTTACAGAGCAACGGAAAACAGTATGTGTTGGCAGGTGAAACCCACGGAACTCTAACTCATAAGGAAAAGGGAGAAGAAGGATTCGGCTATGATCCAATATTCATTCCCGAAGGTGAAGAGAAAACATTTGCCGAACTAGATATGAATAGAAAAAATCAATTAAGCCATAGAGGTAAGGCACTAAACAAATTACTAGAAGTTTTATCGACTATAGAATAGAATCAATCCATCTCTTTCTTTACTCTTTCTATAATATCTTCTGAACTAAGTCCTTGGTATCCAATCTGCTCTTTTTGTCCCCCTATTCCCGGTTTAGATGTTCCCATGTAACTATATTTCGGTGTAAATCCTCTTTCAAGAAGCCAGGTACCATACCTAATACCTAATCCTGTTTTTGAATTCAAACTCTCAACAACCATTACCAACTTACTATTACCAACTTTACTAATAATCTCCTCATCAACCACATTCAAAGTAGGTTTGTTAATCAAACCAATCGATACTCCTTCTTTTTTCAACATTTCAACAGCGTGAAGACTTCTATGTAGCATATCTCCAAACGTTACAATCCAACCATCTTCCCCCTCTCTAATAATCTCATCTTTTCCAACCTCGAATTGATATCCTTTACCAAACATCTCTCCTCCTTTCTCATTCAATATTTTAGGCACTTTAGATCTCGTTGAAAAAATAAACCTCAAACCAGGATCATTAAACACACTTTTCACAATAGCATCCATCTGTGATACATCTCCAGGAAAGTAAAGACGAGTATGCTCATCTTCATCAACAAAATTATCTGCAAAGAAATTATTAAGACCGAAGTGACAAGTGTTATCTGACATATCATCTACACCTGCATGTGAGAAATGAGAAAGAACGTTCGCTCGGTTTAATCGAGACATCGTAATCTCCGAAATGACCATTTCCATAAACGCTGAAAACGTTGCAAAAATACCTTGCCTACCTTCTTCCGAACCAAAACCAGCAGCAGCTAGGAAATTATTTCTCTCCTGAACACCACCAGATGTAAAACAATCAGGATGATTCTCACGAACAAAATTTAATCCAACTGAACCTTCAAGATCCGAGTCAAATGCATGCACGTTTTTCCGTTGCTCAGCGCTTAATGAATCTAATATTGAAACAACACTCTTACCGAACTGTACTCTACATGCACCAAATTCATCACTACTACCTAGGAAACCATTCTTTTTCTCATTTGTAGTTTCCGCAACCAATTGGTCTAACAAATTTATCGCTTCAGCATGCCCTCTTAAGTTAAGATATTCTTTTGCAGTATCTATGGGTATCACATCATGAAGTTTCGTCGTCCCTTCTAATTGAGGTATATCTCTCCCCATCACTCTTTTACATATGACTGCCACAGGACCATCTATCTCTAAAGCTTCAACAAGTGTCTTGTAAAGTTTTACAGTATTCTCTCCTCTACAAACAAGTACTTTGAATCCCTGCCCCTCCAATGTTTTAGATAATTCAAAACCTTCCATGTATGATTCTGGATGTCCAGAAATTGTAACATTGTTATCATCAATTATCCATTTTACATTTAGATTATGCGCCACAGCAAAGCGAGCTGCTTCAGCATCATTCCCCTCCATTTGAGACCCATCAGAACCAAACATAACAACAGCCTTTTCTGGATTGGCCATAGCGACACCATTCACATGCCCTGCTGCATGTCCTAATCTTCCTGTAGAAAAATCTACACATTCTAACAAGTCGCATTCTGGATGCCCTGCAAGACCAGATGCATGTTCTCGATATTGAAGTAATTTATCAACAGACAATTTTCCATTCAAAGCCGCTCTTGCATATTGTAATGCCGATCTATGCCCTGCCTCATCAAAAAATTCATTATGTATCGAAGCACCACCATCTCTTAGAGCATCAATAATCAAGACTTCAGGTACGATGTCATAGGGTCCTCCCGTATGACCGCCCAGTCCCTTTGCACGCGCTACCGCTGTAAGAGTAATGACAACATCTCGCATTATCTGTATATTTTCTTGCAAGACGGCAAGCGATTCATAAGGTATCTCAGATTCTAAACCCAACTCAAGAGGTCGAAAATTACCGACATCGATAGGGAATTTCATGTATGATTCCATACAAACCCCCCTCTTAAAAGGTACGGATAAAAACTATTTTTTTAGAGATAAGATATCGGACGCACCTGCATCCAATATAGCAACAGTTGAAACAGTGAATGGTTTTCCACACGCTGCACCCAACATAGAGTTATTTCCATTATATTGATGTATCGGTGTTTTCTTTTCTTTATTCAATTCATCCATAAACTCACTAGGACAATTATTCGCACATATCACTAATTTAACATCCCCCTTTTCCAAGGCTCTGCGACAACTTCTCTCACCAATCGCTACAGAACCAGTGGCAATTACACTTTTCAATGATCGACCAATATCCATTATTTCTTTTTTCCATCCTTTGACGTATTATATGTAACACTAATGGCACCAGTTCCAAGAGATATAGGTTGTCCCACAATAATATTTTCTGCTACACCACCCAATTCATCACATTCACCCGTTAGACCTGCTCCAAGTAAGTGGGCAGATGTAATTTCAAAAGCAGCTCGAGCTAATACAGAAGTCTTTCTTCCAGAAATACCATGTCTTCCTATCGCTCTTACCATTCCTTCCATTGTCATTACTTCAGACACTAACATTAAATGTCTAACATCCACTTGAAGTCCTTGCCCATCTAAAGTTTCAAACAATTCATGAATTATTGAATTCCTAGCAGCTTCTATACCCAATACCTCAGCTATTTCATGTATAGAGTTTGTAGTAGTTCTAGAACTGTCTACTTCTTCAAACTCAAGAATTCTCTTCAAATTCGAACCTTCAGTAAACAACCTAAATTCTTTCCCTTCTTTCTTTACAATCGCACGAGTTATTTCAGGTATTCCAACAACTTTCAAATTTCTTACTTTATCTTCTAATATGTATAATTTTTTAAAAGATACTTCTTCTTCTTGAAGAATAATACTATCTTTTTCAAATTCCATTTTACATTTTAATCTACCATTCTTTTTCATTCTAGCAGCTATCACTTCTATACTTAGATCAAACTCCTTCATTAATTTCTTTTTTGGTTTTACAATTATTCTAAGATTAGTTATGTCTGTGTGTATGTCTGAAATTTGTGTTACAGATTTAGATTCAATTTTTCCAGCCAACTTAAACGCAACATCTTGTTTCGTCGCATATTTTGGAGATAAGAAAACCTCCATAATCGGTGTTTTTGGTAGTCTTCGCGCGTCTACAATTTCAATTAGTCTAGGTAATCCTAGGGTAACATTCATTTCTGCAACACCAGCATAGTGGAAAGTACGCATCGTCATTTGCGTTCCAGGTTCTCCTATAGATTGAGCCGCTAACACACCAACTGCCTCAGTTGGATCAATACGTGTTAATTCACTTTGCCTAATACAACCCATTACAATTTCATTCAATTCTTTCTCTTTAACCTTTCTTTCAATTGCCATTTCAGCTATACGCCTAACCGTACTCTGATTCATTTCCATTCCAATTTCATTCAAATATTTTTGTATATCATTTTCTTTCTCAACTAATTTCTTAAAAGTAGAAACCATGTCGACAATATCTTTCTTTACAAGCCGATTCTCTTCACTATTTCTTATAATTTCATCAATATAATGTTCAGGCAATCCTTCAGATGCTTTTCTAGCATTCTTCTTGTAAGAACTTGTCTTTTTCTCACCATGAACTTCAGTTGCCATAGACACATCTATCTCTGGTTTTTTCTTTTCATCTCCCTTTTCACTAGAATATCCTACCGCACTATTCCTAAATTTCTCTAATTTTGAAGCGGGAACGCCACATTCACGCAATAATACATCCGAAACATCAGCAACATGAGATGGAAGGAACAATCCTCGTTTGTAAAGATTAACAGCAGCCTTTTCAGATACGCCCAATGACACAAACATCTTAGTCGCTTTTTCCCTTTCTTCTGCAAATCTAATTCTTTCTCTTTCTAAATCTAAATGATCTTCAATTTGGGTGTAATTTCTGGCAGAACGAACGCTAGTACCATCCATCTTATGGTATTCTTCTAGGTGCATCATTCTAGGTAATTCAATTACTTCTGAAATTCTAAGGAAAGATACGTAAGGTTCTTCCTCTCTATCTGGCATAACCAATCCAACCTCATCTGGTATTTCAGGTCGGTCAAAACTCAAAACTTCAGATATTACAGATTGGTAACAAATCCCTCTATTTTTTAAATAGATGTATCCATTGAAAGGATAACGGAATTGTTTTGCATTAATTGGGAAAGCAACACCAACTAACAACTCTCCTTTACTCGCAACACGTTCAACCATACCTTCGATAGTATAACCTTCAGGGAGGGACCAAATAATTCCTAACTTTCTTTCAACTCTTCTTAAAACTGCATCTGCAGATATCGGACCGGTTTGTGTTTTTTCCTCTTCTCGAGCACCCTCTAAAACAACCTCTCTTTCAATCTTTTTGTTTCCGATTTTATCTAAAATATATAAAATATCTCGATTACTAAATCTACTTAATAATTGCCTCAAGGTCATTTTCTTTAAATCATCAATTCTTAGACCTCTCTTCGTTTCTCCTCTACCTATTGTAGCATCAGCTATTTTCTCAGCTAATTCTCTAGGAATCCCACGTCTTTGTAGGGCTCTTACAGTGTCAAATTTTGCCATTATTTACTTCCCCCTACTCCAACAACTCTATCAAATACCTCATCAATATTTACACTCTTTCCAGCTTTACTCTTGGTTGGATCTGTTCCATCTTCTCCATATTTAGTTTGAAGAACAATACCACCACTATTCCTTACACTTCCATCATATTTAACTCGCACATCTTCAAGAGCATTAATCAACCTTCTCTGCATGTAACCAGATCTAGCAGTTCTGACAGCAGTATCAACTAACCCTTCTCTACCTCCCATAGAGTGGAAGAAATATTCCGTAGCACTTAGTCCAAGTTTGTATGATGAACGTACAAATCCTCTAGCATCTGCACCCAAATCTCCAGCTTTGAAATGAGGTAAAGTTCTTTCTTTATATCCTCTAGCTATCCTTCCTCCTCTTACGGCCTGCTGACCAATCGACGCCGTCATCTGAGATAAATTCAACATACTTCCACGAGCACCAGATCGAGCCATTATAACTGCGAAATTATCATCCCTATCATTTACAAGATGCCATCCTGCTGCTGAACCTGCTTTGTCTCGAGCCTTTCCTAAAATACTCATAACCTCAATCTCTAAAGTCTCTTCTAAACTCCTACCAGCTGCTGCTTCTAATTCTCCTTTATCATAAGAAGCAACTAATTTCGCTACAGCCTTCTTAGCTTTGGTTAGTGTTTTCTCAATCTCATCTATCGCTTCTTGAGGTACATCTTCATCATCTATGGCAGTTGTAATACCTTTTTCACTAAAAGCCGCAATAGATAATCTAGTAACTTTATCTATAAAATCACGAGCAGCATCTGCGCCTTTTAATCTTGATATCTCATCTAGAATTTGACCTTTGAAAGCAGATACCGAATTACCATCTACAATACCTCTTATTAATTCACCATTTTTAACTTCAACAATAGTGTCCAATGCTTCATTCTCTTCAATAGTTCGATCTGGCCAATAAACAGAAGATCTATATTTCAAATTCATATCATCTGGTAATAGTTGTGAAAAAATCTGTTTTCCAGTCCATCTTGGTCCACCCTTACTTTCAGGTATAGCAGGCTTTGGAAGCTCTCCATAAAAATCCAACCTCGAAAGCATACGTACGGTTTGCTCCTTATCAAAATTCGTGTCTTTGAATGTTAAAAGATACAGCCCAGATATGTGGTCGTGTATGGCTCCAATAACGGCTCCACCAAATCTAGGAGATCTAATATGTTCTTGAACTCTCATCAATATACGCGCTTCAGCCCGTGCTTCTTCACTTTGTACAACATGAAGATTCATTTCATCTCCATCAAAATCAGCATTATATGGTGGACAAACACATAAATTCAATCTAAACGTCTTTCCACCCATTATACGAATTTCATGAGCCATCATAGACATTCTATGCAAACTAGGCTGTCGATTAAACAATACAATATCTTTATCCATTAAATGACGTTCAACTATAAATCCGGGTTCGATTCTGTCATGATTAAATTCCCAATTTTCATCAGTTAATTTTACTCTTCTACCATCAGGTCGTATGATATAGTTTATTCCGGGAATATATTTCTCAGGATCTGTAGGTTCAAAATTCTCCTTAATTAATTCCTTCATAAATTTCAAATTATGGATATTGACCCTTATGGGCACAGTTAATTCTCTCGCTACTAATTCAGGCACGCCAACTTCATTTATACTAATATAAGGATCTGGAGTTATGACTGTACGTGCAGAGAAATTAACACGTTTACCAGAAAGATTAGATCTAAATCGTCCTTCTTTTCCTTTTAATCTCTGAACTATTGTTTTTAGAGGTCTACCAGATCGGTGTCTTGCAGTCGGTATTCCTGCAGTTTGATTATCAAAATAAGTTGTACAATGGTATTGTAATAACTCCCACAAATCATCTATTATTAATTGAGGGGCACCCGCATCTCTATTCTCTCTCAATCTTTGATTTATTCTTAATACATCCACCAATTTATGTGTTAAATCATCCTCAGATCTTTCTCCACTATCTAAAGTTATAGAAGGTCTAACAGACACCGGCGGCACTGGAAGAACTGTCATAATCATATATTCTGGACGTGTAACTCCAGGCTCAAAACCTAGAGCTCGCAAATCACTTTCAGGTATTTTCTCTAATCTAGCTCTAACCTCTTTTGGTGTAAGTTTTCTGCCCTCTTCACGGAAAGTACTAGGTTTATCTAAAATAGTTTTAATTTGTACATCATTACAATGGGGACAAGTCTTCGCCTTAGCCGCTTCTCTAATAATTTTCTTAGATAATTGTTGATGTCCTATAGTACTACCTGCATCTCTTTTCACCATTTTTACAATTTCATCAGAATAATCTGAGATTCTTTCTTCAGGTAGCATAAGTCTACTACATGCACCACAAGTTCCATTCAAACAATCTTTAAGCATTTTCGTATAACCAACATGAATAATTGGCATTGCAAAATCAATATGACCAAAATGTCCAGGACATTCATCTAATTTTCTTCCACAAGTTTTACATCTTAATCCAGGTTCTATAACTCCCAGATGCATATCCATTAATCCCATAGGGATAGGAAACCCATCATCATCATAGGTATCTGCCGTAATCACCTTAGTTGTAGAAAGTTTACGAATCTCCTTAGGGCCCATTAATGCAAACTCTATATGTGAAATCTTTTTTGGAATAGTTGTCGCACTCATGACATATCCTCCAATCTAAGCCTAGCAACAATACCTAATGATTTCAATTCCTCAATCAACAACTTAAATGCATAACTCATACTTACTTCATAAATCGCTAAATTCTTTTCCATAGGAGATACTAAAACTCCTCTACGATCTAAATAACCAAAATGACCAGATTCCGTATCAACTCGCTGAGTCGTTTTATCTGACTCATCTAATAATCTATCTTTAATTACCATAGAAGCTCCATGCCCAATCAAACAATCTCTTTCCATTTCTCCAAATCTCAGTCCACCCATACGAGCCCTTCCTTCAGTTGGCTGTCTAGTTAGAAGCTGTACAGGCCCTCTAGATCTGGCATGCATTTTACCAGAAACCATATGGTGTAATTTTTGGTAATATATCACTCCTATGAAGATATCAATATCTAATTTTCTTCCAGTTTGCCCATCATATAGTATTTCTCTTCCATTATGTTTGAATCCAGCATTTACAAGACCCGTTCTAATATTCGTTTCACGCTCACCTGAAAATGCACTACCATCAACAGTTCTCCCTTCCATACTACCGACTTTTCCACCTATCATCTCTAAAACATGAGCAACTGTCATACGTGATGGTATAGCATGAGGATTAATCATCAAATCTGGTGTTATTCCGCTAGCTGTGAAAGGCATACCTTCTGGAGGCACTATGTGCCCAAGCACTCCTTTTTGCCCATGCCTACTTGCAAATTTATCCCCTCTTTCAGGTATTCTCTGATCTCGTATTCTAATCCTAGCAATCCTAGAACCATTTTCAGTTTCAGATAGCATTACCGAATCGACAATACCTTTCTCATTAGGTCTTACAGTTAGTGACGACTCTCTAGATTTTTGAGGAGTTAGAAAATCAGTCGGCTCCGTTAAGAATCTTGGAGGGCTAGTTTTTCCAATTAAAACCTCACGACCACCCAATTCTATTTCTGGATGTATCAGTCCATCTTCTTCTAAATGAGCATACGCTTCTTCAGCTCGCGCACCTCTAACTTCAGGACCAGGTATACTAAATCTATCTTCTTGACCACCAGGATATCTTCGCTCTTCAGCATCATAGGTTCTGAGGAAGGAAGACCTACCTAATCCTCTATCTATTGCTCCTCTGTTTATGACAATCGCATCTTCCATATTGTATCCTTGATATGACATAACGGCTACAACCATATTCTGACCAGCAGGTCTGGTTGTTAACGAATTATATTTCATTGCTTCAGTTTGAACTAGAGGAACTTGAGGATAGTGCAACATATGCCCTCTAGTGTCCGGTCTAAGTCTATAGTTCGACTGACCCAATCCCAATGATTGTTTTGACATACCCGCACCCATCGTAGCTCGAGGCGACGAGTTGTGTTCTGGGAATGGAACATTAGATGTCGCAACACCCAATATCACCATAGGATCTATCTCTACATGTGTGTAATCATGAGTTTTTTTATTCTTTTTCAATTCGTCTTCGTTAATCGCTATTAGACAATCTTCTTCCTCTTCAGCATCAATATATTCTATAAAACCCCCATTCAATAAATCATCCCATTCAATCTCACCACTCTCTAATTTCTTAACTATTTTATCAGTAATCAAAAGACGATTTCGTCTATCAACAACAAGTAAAGGTCTTCTTATTCTTCCAGGGTCACTGTTAATCATTACATCATTCATCGTTTTTTCATGTCTTACATTAACTACATTATTCAACACACCACGTCTTCTCACTTCTCTAACACTTGAAACCAATTCTTTCGGATCGCTATGAACGCCAATTAAATCTCCATTCAAGTATACTTTCCCCATTTTTTCATTTAATTCTTCAATGTCTTTTAGACCCATCCTATTCAACGTTTCCAAAATCTCTATTTGCATAAAATTCTCAGAAACATCAACGACTAAAGCGAGATTTTTGACTAAACCACAATTTTGACCTTCAGGAGTTTCATTAGGGCACAATCTACCAAACTGCGTCGAATGTAAATCACGCGCTTCGAAGTGGGGTTGAGATCTTGTAAGAGGTGAAATCACTCTACGTAAGTGACTCAAAGTAGACATGTTACAGGTACGATCTAATAATTGTGAAATACCAGCTCGTCCACCAGTCCAATTTCCTGTTGCCATGGCATGCATTATTCTATTTGTTAAAACATCACGACGAATAGAGCTATGCACTTTCCCCTCTCTTCGTTTTAGATACGATCGTTCTAATTGATATTTCAAATCATTTAGAAGAGCTTGCAATCCTGAACGGAACAATTCCTCCATCAAGTTTCCAGCAAGTTTCAATCTTTTGTTTGCATAATGGTCTTTGTCATCAGGCACCCTTTCTCCTAGGTGTAATTCTAAAACTTCTCTAGCCATACGTCCCAAGAAAACAGCTTTCTTCTTACGAGCTTCAGGATTGGTACTCAAATGAGGTAATAGTATGTTATCTAATATGTAATTCACACGATTCTCTCTATATTCCTTTGATTGACCCGCAGCAAATCTACGCTCCAATAATTCTCGTGCTTCTTCAGTTGTGAATATCCCTTCGGCATTATGAGCTTCTTCAATATTTGCCAAAATTAAATTACGCATTATTTCCTTGCCAGTTATGTTCTGCATTATTTCATCTGCCGAATCGATTCCCAACGCCATCATTAGTACAACTAAAGGCACCTGTCCAGAAGCAACAGGTATTGATACGTTCAAAATTCCATCTTTTTTACGTTCAACAACAGTTAACGCTCTGAAACCCTCTCTCTGAGAAAATACCTTAGCCAATTCAGTTCGTCTTTGGTATCTTTCTTCATATTCTACCATTACTCTATTAGGTGCTAAATCTTCTAGACAAACTAGAACTCTTTCAGTACCATTAATAATGAAATATCCTCCAGGATCTTGAGGGTCTTCTTTATTTTCGCACAATGCGTTTGCATATTCTACATCACCAGAACCTTCCCCAGTAAGATTGTGTCTATGTAAATTACATGCAATAGATTTTACCATTATAGGTAAAGTCCCTATTTCACAGGCTTCCTTCTCATCTATAAGTATCCCATCTTCATATGTTTCAAATTCTAAAAAAATCGGCGCAGCATAGGTCAATCTACGCAATCTCGCCATCATCGGCGTAGCATCAGAAGCAGATCCATTTGCTTCATGCACTCTTGGCGTTCCAAGAGAAATCTTACCAAGTTTAACAATAATTTCTTGGTCTCCTAATTCTAATCTTATCTGACCGGCCTGTTGCTCTACTGCACCAACAGTTATCCCATCGACAACACGCTGCATCCAAGACACATCATTTCCTTCATGAGGTATAAAATCATTGAAAGAGCCTAGTTGATGATTAACTAACGCTGCAGTTCTTCCAGAAATACTTCGACTCTTGAAAAATGATTTAATCAATTTTCTATTTTTATTCATTAACCAACCACCTGCCTATAACTCACATACACACCAGCAGTATGGCTCTCTCTGGTAATTTCAATAACATCTCCTACTTTAATATCTTCTGAAAGAGCTTTGATAGCGGGATCTGTTAACAATATCTTCATCAATTCATTACGAGTTATTTCCATAGATTCGAGTTTGGCCTCAATCTCCTCATCAGGAACGTACCGATGTTTCGGAACGAGGTGGTGTTGCCAAATCTCTTCATCATTCATATATTAAAATCCTCAATTGTGGTTGGTTGTTGGGGGGTGGTTGGTAGTAACTACATACGGCGTTCGGGTAATGGCGGGCCTGCAGGGATTCGAACCCTGGGCCGTCCGGTTAAAAGCCGGACGCTCTACCTAGCTGAGCTACAGGCCCCTAACCGACATGACGTACTCTACCCTGCCGTACGCTGTCCGGAAAGCCGTTTACGTCGCGGTAGGTATATAATGACTTCGTTAGAAGCAACGCATCATAACATCACAACCTCTAGTTAAAAAGAAACCCCATCAATTATCGGCCGTAGTTCTCTTAATATCTAGCTTACTACTATCACTATATGTCTAATTTAAGCACTCTTAAACCTTATTTCTTAAAAGCTACTGAAGAAGCGGCCATAGCAAGCGCAAAATGGCGAGGTAAAGGAGATAGAAAAGCTGCAGATGCAGCAGCTGTAAAAGCCATGAGAAAAGTTTTCGACGACGTCCCTTTCGATGGAAAAGTAGCTATCGGAGAAGGCGAGAGAGATGAAGCACCAATGTTGTACATAGGTGAACAATTAGGAAATGAAATTAACAATCCTAACGTTCCTAAAGTGGATATTGCAGTAGATCCTTTGGAATGTACAAATCACTGCGCATTAGACAAACCAAACGCAATCGCTGTTTTGGCAGCAGCACCACGAGGGACTTTACTAAATGCCCCTGATTGTTATATGGACAAAATAGCTGGCCCACCAGAATTGGTCGGCGAAATCAGTTTAGAAGCATCAGTAGAAGCAAATGTCGAATCGGCCGCAAAAGCACTTGATAAAAAAATAGAAGATTTAACAATAACTTTCATGGATCGTTCCAGACATGATGATTTAAGAAAACGCCTAAAATCAATGAATGTTAATCTTGCCCCAATAGGCGATGGAGACGTTTCAGCATCAATCTTTGCAGCTAATTCAAAACATTCTGTTGATATGTTAATGGGCATTGGCGCAGCTCCAGAGGGAGTAATTTCAGCAGTTGCAATTTTAGGAATGGGGGGTGTTTTTGAAGGACAATTAAAATTTCAAGTACCTTCAGATGTGGGTATGGATTTACAAAATGAGCAATATGAAAGGGCACGTAAGATGGTGTCTGGAGACTTAAATAAAATCAGATCAGCTGAAGAACTATGTACCAGTAAAGACTCCTTATTCGTAGCCACTGGTGTCTGTTCAGGATATCTTCCAGGCGTCATTTTTAACAAGAATTCAGTTATTACAGAATCACATATCATCGATGTTCATTCAGGCCAACAAGAATATCCAAAAACCAGCAGAGAGCTTTAATTGAAAGCATAATCTTATTTTTCAAAGCTAAATAGGAGTTTCATGGACACGCAACTTTTGGAAGAGACAGTGAATGCTATAGTGGCCCCAGGCAAGGGAATCCTAGCAGCAGATGAAAGTACACCAACTATGGGTAGCCGCTTATCTCAAGTAGGCGCAGAAAACACCGAAAACAACAGACGAGATTTCCGAGAACTTTTATTCACTACCGAAGGTATGGAAGAGAATATTTCCGGAGTTATTTTATTTGATGAAACATTACGTCAACAAAGTGCAGACGTAGGCACACTAACTGATAATTTAATCAAAAAAGGAGTTATACCAGGTATCAAAGTAGACAAAGGCGCTAAGAATTTAGCTAATAGCTCTAATGAAAAAATAACAGAAGGTTTGGATGGTCTCCGCGATAGATTAAACGAGTATTTCGAATTAGGTGCACGCTTCGATAAATGGCGCGCAGTCATAACTATTGGAGATGGAATTCCTACTGATTACTGTATAGATGCAAATGCCCACGCCCTAGCCAGATATTCAGCTCTTTCACAGGAAGCTGGCCTCGTACCTATTGTAGAACCTGAAGTTCTTATGACAGGTAAGCATTCCATCGAAACTTGCTACGAAGTAACAAAGAAAACATTGAATTCAACATTCAACGAATTACGCGCTCAAGGCGTTCATTTACCAGGTATATTACTTAAGCCAAATATGGTCATTTCAGGTTTAGATTGCCCTACACAAGCAGGTCCAGACGAAGTAGCAGAGCAAACAATCAACTGTTTTACAGAATGCGTACCTTCTGACGTTAACGGCATCGTTTTTCTATCTGGCGGTCAAACGAGTATAGAAGCAACAGACCACCTCAGTCGTATGAATTCTATGGGTTCACACCCGTGGCAACTTAGTTTTTCTTACGGCAGAGCATTACAACACGATCCATTGATGACATGGAATGGTAGTAATGAGAATAAAGAGACCGCACAAAACACATTTCTAAAACGTGCCAAATTGAACGGGTTGGCAAGATATGGAAACTACAATACAGACATGGAATAATCTATTCCATTTCTAATAACACTTTACTAGAATCTCTAATTAAACCAACTGCCCATTTCGCTATAACAATACCACCTACTATCCCCACTATAGGGTCTAACATCGCCCAACCAAAACTTTTACCCAACAAAAGGGCAAAAATTACAAAAATAGATACTAATGCATCAGCAAGAACATGCAAATACGCACCTCTTAGATTTAAATCATCAATATCATTCGAATTAGTTAACCACCCTCCAAAAGTATTCAAAACATGATTAAAATCTTCTAAATATCCTCCCAAAATTCCCCATTTTTCTGAATCTAATTCATGACTATGTTCATGACTATGTTCATGACTATGATGGTGGCCATCACCCAATATATATGCACAATACAAATTCACAAAAAGCCCTATGATCGCCACTATTATTGCTTCTTTATATTTAATCGTCACTGGCTCATATAAAGCACTCAATGCCTCATATCCAATATATAATGCAACAATAAACAGAACAATCGCACTTGCAAAACCACCAAGCGCATTTACCTGCTCAGTTTTTTCTGGATTATTTTTAATATTAGGATCTGTTCTAGCAAAATAATAGGCATACAAAGTAATTCCCAATGCAGCTGCATGTGTACCCATATGCAATCCATCAGCAAGTAACGCAACAGAATTAGATACAATTCCAGTTCCAATCTCTATAACCATCATAATCAAAGTTATGATAACAACAGTTCTAGTCCTCTTTTCTCCATCATTTTCATGCATATGATCGGTTTGAAGAGGTTGATGCATTAATCCTCCATTCCATTGCTTTCTTTATTAAAATTTTCATACATTTTAAAATCCATCAATAAACTCTTTTTAATCGATTTAGGTATTTTCAAATATAATGAAGAAGGCATCGGAATTAAAATAGAAGTTTGCTCTTTATATTTCAAATAAGTTTTATCATCTCTGTACTTTTTATTTGCAGATCTCTCTAAAATAGGAATCCCACTTACAAAAAGAAGTAAGAAACAAGTCCATATCAAGCCCATAATTGTCCAAGCAGGCACTCCTCCACTGTAACAAAATAGAAAAATCCCACTCCATAATAAAATATTTCCAAAATAATTGGGGTGTCTGCTGGTTTTCCAAAGACCAATTTCACACCATTTACTACTAATTTTTTTATGACTATATTTTGTATAATCTGCCAAAGTTTCAATACCCAAACCAATTAAAAATAGAAAAATCCCCACATAAGCTAAATTATTATTTTCTATAAATTCAGTATTAATTTCTAGACTATTGAAGTATATTACAGGCAATGATAGTGTAAATATCCATATAATTTGTAATATCCAAAAACCAAAAAATTTCCAAAAATCCCCTCTAATATCATCGAATCTACTATCTTCTCCCCATTCTAGAATTCTAGAAAATAAATACCAACCAAGTCTAACACTCCATATCACCACCATTAAAGATGCAATTATTTTCGGATAAGAAAAATCCTCCCCCAACCATAAAGTTACAAGAGCCAAAATCGCAAAATTACTAGTAGCCGCTAAATCCGTAACTTTGTCAAATTTCAGCGTGTACGCTATGAAGAAAAAACTCATTTGCATGCACACTGTTAGTAACAGCGAAATCAAAATCAAATGTTCGTCGTTTTCTATTACTTAATCTTCTCGAGGTTTTGCCTCGTTAACTTTCAACTCTCTGCCATCAGCATCGTGACCATTTAATGCCTCGATAGCTGCGCCAGCTTCGTCTGCAGTTGCCATTTCGACAAACCCAAATCCACGGCTTCTGCCGCTCATACGGTCCACAATAACTTTTGCAGACGTTACCTCACCGTGCTCTCCGAAGAGTTCACCCAACTTATCATCGTTGAATGACCACGGCAAATTTCCTACATAGATGTTTTTACTCATTTCTATCAAACCTTCCTTGTTACCAAGGTGACCGTTCAGAAGCTCCCCTTCTTAAAGATTATCGTTAAGTTTAAGTTTCGTTATTATTATAATTCTATACCTAAAATAAATGCTAATATCGCTATACCCATCCCCTGCTTAATCGTTTTTTGACCTTTGAAATACTCACCATTTTTCGCACTATATATTCCATATAACATCATAATATTGGCTAAAGTTACAAAGACTAAATATCTTATCTGTCCATCTCCAGTAAATTTACTATATGCACCATACGAAAGAGCAATCGCGATAAATAAAAATACCCCTCCAACATTCAAAGCACGTTCAATTCCAATCCTACTCGGCAACGTATTTCGATCAGTATCTCCTTCTAAATCTTGTATATCTTTCACAATCTCTCTGGCTATTGTAGCTAAAACTGCAAGCCCAAATATCCACATGGTTTTTTCTGAATTTTCTACAACAGAACCAGCGTAGAGAAAAACCGCCCCAGATAACAAACCCACAATAATATTTCCAGGCAGCCCCTCAGCTTTCATTGAGTTTTCATACATAATTAACAAAATCACTCCACCTAATGCAATTCCAAACGGTATCGCATTATCTGGTATTTTAGATACTAAAATCACTAACCCAATTAACAACAAACTCTTAGCGTAAAGAATAGCATTCTTCTCACTTATCCTTCCTGAAGGAAGCGGTCGATTTGGATGATTCTTCCGATCAGTTTCTCTGTCATTGTAATCATTTAATGCATTCCCTCCACCGACTAACATCATACTACATAGGATGGCTATTTCTAAATCATCTCGATAAATTGAATTACCAATATCACGTCCAACAGCTACGAAAGCTCCAACAAAAACTGCGAAAGCCGCCAATATCACGTTGCCCGGCCGAAGCAATTGAAGATAAGCTAACACAATTCGGAAGTTTCACCCGTTGTTAAAAGAAAACCCTTCATTCTAAATATGTATTGAGAACCGGTTTTTCGTCAAGATGGAAGAACATGTAGAATGCCCACCACGTTATTAT
>DAHL01000025.1:34542-60278 GCA_002509225.1 Euryarchaeota archaeon UBA102
TTACTTTCCGTTTCCATCCAATCTTCCATTTCTTCTAATGTATCACATACTTGATGGTAACACCAATATCCATCTACCAATCCACCATAACCCAAAGTAATAGTCCCCAAATTCGTTTGAAATGAGTCATGATCACTTCTGGCAGTCGTGTCTTCATAAATTATTATTTCAGGCCTTCCTTGCTCAATCCACGAATGATATTTCCATTCGTCTTCACAAGTTTCTGCTATTGGCTCACACGAAGCATTTCCTACTAATATGTCTTGATACATCGCAACGTTAATTGCATCCGCCCCCACCCATTCTGTAAGGTGTACCATTTCTGGTTGATTAACCATATCGAAATCATTTGAAGGACCGATGTATAGTCTCAGAGGCCAAGTTTCATTATCTTTTGGATATCCATCATAATCTGGTTGAGGGTCTGGATCACAATCACCTTCTCCACCACCATGTTCACCACCACACGGCGCCCCACCACCACCAGGCCAATTTACGCCAGCCATGTCTAAATTTACATAATTAGTAACAGTTACATCTGGATTTTCTTCTTTTACATAATGATCGGTCCAGTAGTCGCTTCCTCGTTTTCCACCTTCTTCACCAGACCACAGACAGAACACCATCGTTCTTCGAGTTTGAAAATTTGAAACTGCTTCAGCTACAGCTAAGACCATCGAAGTACCGGCCGTATTATCATATGCCCCAACCCTGGTTCCATACGTTCTCTCACCCGTTTCATGAGGATCTGCTAAGCCCAAGTTTGAGGGGGGTGCTATATCAAAATGAGCTCCAAAAACCAACCATTCATCAGAATATGTTGTACCATATTTATATCCACAAATATTGTAAGCTTCAGGGTTTTGATTGTCCATTATATCTACAAAATCATACCTATGGGCTTTGACTTCATCTAAACCATAACTCTCAAGCTCAGCTATCAGAAATTGTGCAGCTTCTTCATAAGCCAAGTTTCCTTGTCCGGCCCATCTATTCAGATATCCACAGGCTAAATCAGCAGTTAATGGACAAAAACTCTCATCAGTAATCATGGCTAAATGATCGTATACAATTCTACCATTTACTAACCCAGTTGAATACAACCCTCCCTGATCCTTTCCATAAGTTTCATGCATCTTCCGTTCTACAGGTATCATTACAGCCACTACCTCTCCTCCATTGTCATTACTTTTATTCATCATCGGAACGCCCCCAATCATCTCTCCGATTCTTTCAACACCATTGGCAGAGGAATCCTTGACGCCATCTCTAGAGACCCATTGATTCCACGATTCACTTGAATCTCTAATAGGCCAATTAGTTCTTCCCCATTCACTTATGAAGAAATACGCTTTGTTAATTCTTGGCGGAGCTAATATATTCAAATCTTTGTTTTCTCCTTTCTTTAAATCTAACACAGTACCATTCTGAACTAACCCGTCGTCATTTACAATTAGATGGGGTATGAATACCGATAAGTCCCGTTCTACAGAGAATTCTATATTCTGAATCTCACCCCCGATCAACACTGAAGGAGTTACTATCAAATCCTCCGATTCGAACCCACCAGACAAAAATCCACTACCTAAACATCCCGAAAAAGTCGGAAAGACGAGTAGCAAAACTAAGAGCAAAGATTCAGATCTCATTAATGTGCGACAAAACTCTCATACAAAAACCTCTCGCTCACCGTTAAGTTGAAAATACCGCCCTTTTTACAGGTGTAGTGTGGCTATTCTTAACACCATTTAGAAAGCATTTTTTTGTAGGCCTATTCACAGGCCTAATTCTCTCTATAGATTTAGCCATAATTAGTGCACTAAGCGAAGCTTTCGGTATAGAATACATCTCTTCTTGGTATACACGACTCTTTGGATTCGTTACAGGACTAACAATAATCGGCTCAATGGGGTTGTGGTTACTACGGTCTTTCGGCGATTCATATTCTAAAAATCCAGATATGATTCTATGTTTGATTGTTTTACTCGTCGCCACAATGTGGACATTAAATGTATTAAACGAAAGTATGCAATTAGATAGTGAAAAATTCTCACAAGAAGATATAGAGATAGTTAAATCTAAAAATTTCAAACTCATGACTACGCTGTATCATTACGTCGTCGCAATAGGGTGGATATATTTAGTTCCAAGACTCACCGAACCTGAACAAGATCCAATTGAAGGTCTACGCACAAAATTCTTATTAAATCGATAAAAATAGCTAAGTACCTCTCAAGACTTCATAGAATTATATATGTTTGATTTAACCAACACTATAGACAAGAGAAATAGAGCAATATTACTATTCTTAATATTTTTTACAGCTCTCTTTTCAGGATTCCATTCGGACATAGGAAGAGAAACAAATTCTAGAGAACCATGGTCCTATCCAGACAGTCCTTTTTGGCAGGCATCTTACAGATCCGATCAAATTTTACCGGCAGAATATCATCAAGTCTATGTACTGGTTATGGGGGAGAGTGAACAAACTACAGGACACAATACATTGGACATGAGCGTCCTTAGGGACGTTACTAGCAGGCACGACCAAGTACTATCAGATGAGAAAGTTTCACAATATTTCGATCATGATTTCAATTCCATGGTTTTACGTAACACAACTACCGGTCCATGGGGTATAGCAGAAACCGTACGAGATATCATGGACAAAAAAAGCCCACTATATCTTCCTAAAGAATACGGCGGAATAAATTACACGGGTCCAGATTTTTTGAACGCCACTGATGAGAATTTATCATACGTTCTAAATCATTTGATGAATACTCGTACAAATGATGGCACTTATTGGGCTAGGGGGCTAACATCTCCAGATTTGTGTATTATATCTTTAGATGGCAACTGTACAAAACCGCAAAATTCCGACAACGAACCAATACAAATGAGCGCACAATATGGCGAAGTTTGGACAGCTAGAGGATTCTGGGTCGTTGCCCAAGCCAATTCAACCCGTCTTTTCTCTGATTATTCATTGACTGCAGATGGTGATAAACCATATTATGAACTATATGAAAAATTAGTAGATGATTATTATTATGATTTAGAATCAGATCAACCAGTTTCTTACTATGGTTATGGTGCAATAAGTCTGGAAATGGAAAGAGAAGTAAATTCCACCATGCCGTTGGTTGGAGTTTCTTTTATTGCTATGGTCATTCTTTTAGGAGTATATTTTAGAGACTGGCGAGACACATTTTTCAGCGCATTTGGCTTATTACTTTTGATGAGCAGCATGTTCGCTAATTTACAATGGCTCGGCTATCCCCAAACCCAAATTTCCGCGATGTTACCCATTTTAATGCTTGCACTAGGGGTTGATTTTACAGTTCATAGCTTAACTAGATGGAAACGACTAACTTTCACACACCCTTCATACAATAAGAAACCAAGACAAGCAAGCGCCGAAGGTGCATTCAACTCTATAGAGTCTCTCTTTCCAGCTTTAGGAATTGCTACAATCACTACAATGGTTGCCTTTGGCACTGCTTCAATGAGTAAAATTCCAGATTTATACGAATGGGGAATTTTAGCTTCTATTGGAATTTTAGAGGCTTATTTGATTATGGGGGTTTTTACACCCCTCATTCGTAGCGTATGGCCACCAAAAATCAATGACAAAACCATCACAAAAGTTGATCCTATAAAACAACCTCAAGTATCTAGAAATCCACTATTTCGTTTAATGTGGATTGTTGCAGGGTCATTTTGTATTGTTTTAGGTACTATTGGAATATGGGTCCCCGGCCTCCCAACAACCAGTTTCTATGTTCTTGCAGCAGCATTCTATGCAAGAGGCTCTCAAAGATTGTATGATTGGCTACTAAATCATAAATTCTTTGGCAAACCCATACGAGATTACAGAGAAGGTAGGGGGATGCCATTCCGTTCAAAACTTTACACCCTCTCTATGATGTGGATTGCAATTCTCGTCTCAGTTCATTATCTAACTATAGCAGGAGATCCAGGTTATGGGCAATTAACAATCATATTTGTCGGGTTAATCGGTACATGGTTTCTTTGCTTCAAAGTTCCAACACAATTTGAAAAAAATAGCAACGACTCTCTAAATAATTTCTTTCAAAAATCATTCGAAACAACTTTAATAACTAATTATTTACGTAAAAAATCAAAAGGAATAATCATAGTTTTTGCAATTCTCACTCTTCTACTTTCCCCCCTCCATCTCGGCCATCCCGAATCAACTTTCGAAATACGAGATTATGCTGATAATGAATCTAGATTAGTTCAAACAATCGTCATCGGTAAAGTGACTTTTACAGAGGAAGGAGAACCTGGCTTCTATTTGGTAGAAGGACAAAACCTAGAGAATTTCGAAACGCTATTATTATTGGAAGATCTTTATTCAAATTTAGAAGAGAGAGGACTAGTCGCTTATTGGGTTCCATCAGTTACAAATTTAATACGTATACAGTCAACTCTTGCAATATCAACAGGACAAGGACATGTCCCAACCAGTATAGATCCAATTTCAGGTCTCCCTACTGATTCAGAAGATACTTACAAAATTCTGGTCGATATTTATAGAAATGGAACAAGATCCCTCGACTCAACTTTTCAATTAACACCAGGAGATGCAAAGGCAACATACAATCTAGATGATAACAACCTTACTCATTTGAAAATATGGTTCATGGTTGGAAAAGCAGATGATTTAGAATTTATGAGAGACCTCCTCATAGAGTTGGAAAGTTTAGAAGAACCATTAGAATCTACAGGCAATGTAACACTTCAAGTCACAGGTCCGAGTTACAAGAGATATGTTTATTTGACAGAAATCACAGATAGCTTTGAGAAAAGTTTGCTAACAGCAATAATACTTTCTTTCTTTATTTTACTTATAGCTTTAGGGGATTTCCGCCTTACTATTATCACTATTCTTCCCGTTGCTGCAATAACTATATGGCTTCGAGGGGGAATGGTTCTTACAGATACCAGTATCAACTTAGTTACAGTACAAATTTCTAGCTTAGCAGTAGGTTTAGGTGTAGACTATTCAATTCATATGGTTCAGAGAATTAGAGAAGCAAGAAGAGAAAATCCAAAAGGAACACAAACTGAATGGATGACAGAAAGTATGGACGAAACAGGAAAGGCAGTAGCAACTTCTGCGTTTACAGATTTAGTAGGCTTCTTAATTTTGACATTATCTATTATGCCACTGTTTGTTATGTTTGGTACAATAATGGGTATAATGATTTCATTATCATTCATAGCAGCACTCGTAATGTTACCAGTTTTACTATATCAATTTGGAGAGTTAGAGAGAAAGATTACACCTTAAACATTTAATCCAGTCCATTAGTAGGTTTTATAATCCACCACCACAGGAGGGCCAACGTGAAACACATCGTAAATATTGAAGATTTAAATAATAAAGATATAATTAATATTCTTGACAGAGCAAAGAAATTAGTCCCTATAGCGGAAGGTAAAAAAACGTCCAATTCTCTTTCTGGAAAGATAGTGGCTACCTGTTTTTTTGAACCATCCACTAGAACAAGACTCTCCTTCGAAACAGCAATTTCTCGTCTAGGAGGCAACTACATCGGCTTTGCCGATCCCTCTGCAACATCACACATTAAAGGAGAAACACTTTCTGATTCAATAAGAATGGTTTCAGGATATGCTGACGCAGTTGTTCTTCGACACCCACAAGAAGGTTCTGCAAGACTTGCAGCAGACATCTCCTCAGTCCCCATCATAAACGGCGGCGACGGAGCCGGACAACACCCAACACAAACATTATTGGATTTATTTACAATTAGAGAAGAGGTCGGTCAACTAGAAGGTCTAAATGTCGGTTTATTGGGTGATTTAAGATATGGGCGCACAGTCCATTCTTTGGCAGAAGCTTTATCGAGATTCAACAATAAACTTCATTTTATTTCTCCTGAAAATTTAGCCATACCTGATAGGGTGAAAGACAGACTAGGTCCAGATTGCTGGGTTGAAAATAATCAACTCGAACAGATTCTTCCAGATTTAGATGTTCTTTATGTGACTAGAATACAAAAAGAACGATTCCCCGATGTAGAAGATTATCTAAAAGTTGCAAACATTTATCGTATCACTGCAGAACTTTTAAGAGATGCTAAACCAAAACTCAAAGTCATGCACCCATTACCTCGGGTATCTGAAATATCTACAGATGTAGACGACACACCACATGCCGCTTATTTCAAACAAGCGTTCAACGGCGTACCTGTTAGAATGGCATTATTAGAGACTTTAATGGAGTGATAAAATGGAAGGAAACCTATTGAAAGTACAACCAATAAGAAACGGAACTGTAATCGATCATATCAATGCTAATATGGCACTTAAAATCATTCAAATTTTACGTTTAAGTGATTCAGGATCTACCGTAAGCGTCCTAATTAACGTACCCAGCAAAAAACTGAACAAAAAGGATATGATAAAAATAGAAGATCGCGAATTATCTAAAGAAGATTCAGCAAAACTCGCTTTGCTATCTCCTGGTGCACATGTCAATATCATTCGAAATTATACCGTCGCAGAAAAATTGCCTGTAAAAATCCCTAAAACAATAAGCAACGTCGCATCATGCCCAAGTACAAATTGTATTTCTAATAATGAAAGAGGAAGTACCAGCCGTCTCGAACTCAAAAGTGAAACGCCATTGATACTTTCTTGTTATTATTGTAATAGAACTGTCGATGAGAATAATTTAGTTTTAAATTAATTAGTAATAATCGTACCAGCTTCTCCTTGCAAGGCTAACGATATTTTCTCTGTCGAAGTTATTATTGCAGCTTCTCCACCATTTTCTAAAAATCGAATTCCAGCTTCCACTTTAGGCCCCATAGATCCTTCTGGAAATTCTCCTTTCTCATAATATTTTTTAATTTCATTCTTATTAACCTTTCGAAGAGGCGTTTTCTCTTCTCCAACCCACACATTATCTACATCAGTAGCAATTATTAGATGTGTAGCATTCAATTCACATGCAAGTAAGCTTGCTACAGAATCTTTGTCTATAACTCCTTCTACACCTTCATATCCGCCCTCTGTCATCATTACGGGCGTTCCTCCACCTCCTGCAGTTATTACTAAAACACGATTCTCAAAAAGGGATCTTATTATTTCCAATTCAACAACTTTTTTTGGTTTAGGGGAAGGTACCAATCTCCTTAATCCCTTGTCAGTTTTTTTTAGATACCATCCTTTATTCTTCAATTCTGTTTCATTTCCAATTGAATAATAAGGTCCTATTGGTTTATTTGGATTAAGAAATACTTCTTTATTCGAATCAACCTCTACTTGCGCTAACATTGCCAATACCTCTCTTGCACCATTATTTTTTAAAATTAAATTCCTAATCGTTCTTTCTAGTAAATAACCCAATCCTCCTTGAGTATCTGAAACTAAATGATCTAATGGTCTTGGCGGCGTTTTAGGAATAGATGATTCCACCCT
This sequence comes from Euryarchaeota archaeon UBA102, assembly GCA_002509225.1. Classification (GTDB taxonomy): domain Archaea; phylum Thermoplasmatota; class Poseidoniia; order MGIII; family CG-Epi1; genus UBA102. The sequence goes on from DAHL01000025.1 coordinate 42,019, forward strand.
CAACAATGCGTTTCCAACTTGAGGTCCATTTCCATGTGTTATCAAAATTTTCTCTCTACCAGATAAAAGCGTCTCGATAGGTTGTAATGACTGACGTGCCCTTTTCAATTCAGATTCAACAGTCCCATCATCATCGGATCGTAGAAGGGCATTACCACCTAGGGCAAGCACAATTCTCATTAAAATTTGTCGCTGTATTCTCCAGCTTTCATTGCAGCTTGCACATCCTTAGGATCCTTACCTTCGGAAGACAAACCCATCGATTTAGCAACACCCAAAACCTCAGAAACTTGGGCCCTTAAATCTGCACCACTAAGTCCTGATGTTTTTTGATTAGCCACTGTTATGGCTTGTTCGATTGTTATATCTGCAGCAACAACAGTACCTGCTTCTCCAGATCCCTTTTCAATACCCAATACCATTTTTATTAGAGAACTCGTAGGTGGAGTCCCTATCTCTAATTTAAACGACTTATCATCCTCAACAATGACTTTTACAGGAACCTGCATCCCCTCCATACTTGCCGTTACTTTGTTAATCTCTTCGATTACTTCTTTTACATTTACTCCACTTGGTCCCAAAGCAGGTCCTAGCGGTGGTCCCGCATTCGCCTTACCTGCTTGAACTACTGCATCAACTACATTACTCATATCTATTTTTCTCCTCTTTCAAGAACACTAACATGATCTCCCCGAACTGTTATGGGTATAGGCACCATAGCTTCAAACAATTCCACAGTGACTTCTTCTTTAGATTCATCAATTCTTTGAACTCGCGCCTTTTCTCCTTTGAATGGTCCTGCTATTACTTCTACAATATTTCCTTCTTCAATACCAGAAACTGCAGGTGGTGGCGTTAAGTGAGGTCTCAATTCATCTAGAGTAATGGTTCCAAATGTTGGCTGCCCAGCTCTTCCATATTTACCAGCTTTACCAGCTACTTGAACCAATCCTCTTGCATATGTTAATCCCTTTAGTTGATCTCTTAATACTTCAGGATGCTCAGCTTCCACAAACAAATACCCTCTGAGTTTAGACGGGGCCAATATTGAGTATACTGGAGCTCCGCTTCGTCTTATTCGATCTCCTAGTTTTTCCCCAACTGTTCTTTCATGACCAAGTTGAGTCTTCATTGTATATATCTGAATTTTAGGTTTTTCTTCTTCGTTGTTTTCATCCATGTTTTTCACACTCCAAAGAGGTCTCTTAGAAATGGCGGCGCTTTTACCCAAAAGTAGTATATGGCAAAACCAATACCACCTGTAATGGCTATACCTATAGCCACCGTCCATGACGTTCTAGTAAATTCATCATAACTAGGTTTTTTAGCCAGTCTCATGACTCTACCAAGTTGACCTCTAGAGATTTTTCTAACACGCTCTTCTAGAGCATCTTGCTTTTTCCAAACCCAATCGACAAAGCTCATTGTACAAAGTCTATTCCATACCTCGTTTCTAAATCTTCTTCTACGCTACTAGGTGGTCCCAAGATTTGTTCAGACTTAACCCCCGTTACAACCAACATAACTCTGATAGAATTATCCAATTCCGGATCCACCGAAGCTCCCCAGATGATTCTAGCCTCCTTATTAATCTTACTATAAATTTCTTCTAAAACAGTTTCCGCTTCTTTCAATGACATATCACTACCACCTGTAACATTTACCAACGCACCACTGGCACCTTCAATATCGACCTCAATAAGAGGTGACGAAAGCGCAGATTTGACGGCTTCCGAAGCCCTGTCTGCACCACTACCTTCTCCAGTTCCAATCATTGCAACACCCCCAGCACTCATAATTGATCGTAAATCAGCAAAATCTATGTTCACCAACCCGGTCGCAGTAGTTATTTCAGACATACATTTTATTGCACCAGCTAAGATATCATCAGCCTCTCTGAATGCTTGATTCAAAGGTAATTGAGAAATTTCGTCATTTAATAATCTATCATTAGGAATAACAATCACTGTATCCACAACTTTTCTTAATCTCTCTAAACCCTGTCTAGCATTCTCCATCCTTTTAGCACCTTCATTTGTAAAAGGCATTGTGACAACCGCAATAGTCAACGCTTTCTGTTGCTTAGCCAATTTTGCAAATACAGGCAAAGAACCAGTCCCAGTACCTCCTCCTAATCCTGCAGTTAAGAAAACAATATCAGCATCCATACACGCTTCTAATATTTCATTTCTACTCTCATCTGCAGCCGCTTGACCCATTACTGGATCAGAACCAGCGCCCATTCCTCTAGCGCATTCTCTACCAATTAACATCTTGTTCTCTGCAGTAGTATTCAATAAATGTTGAGCATCGGTATTAGCGGCCAACATTTCAACACCTTCTACACCTTCTTGAGCCAGTCTAGTCAGAGTATTATTTCCACCTCCACCACATCCAACAATCAAGATATTAGTCTTCAAATCAGATATGAGCTCTTGCAGAATCTCCTCTTCGCTTTTCTCTTCTTGCGATTCGGTCGTTGGTTCTGAATATTCCTCATCCAAATCTGTCATATGTGCTCGACTTTGCTTCTGTATTTAAAAACCACCTATACAAAAAAACTATAGAAAGTCGCATAATATCTACTCAAAAGGGTTTAAATCCTATCACCAAACGTGGGATTACGAGAAAAACCAATGAATATTCACATCTCACCCCCAAAATATTTCCGCCAATTGTTGGTTTTTTTAACAGTTTTACTATTACTTTCACAAACAAACTTCGTCGCTATAACTTCTTCTACAACTCAAAAAGCCGATATTGCAGGATATGGAATAACAGAAGTACTCGATGCAAATTTCAAAGAAATAAATGATAAAGATGAATTGGATTTTGTAGACGACCAATTAGCTATAGCTAGGGATTTGTACAAACAATCAACTCTAAACATAACTGAGCTCGACGAAAATCAAGCTAGGGTCGACTCATTAAACGCCAGTGAAGAAATCAATGCTACGTTCGAGGAAAATATTATCGAAACTAACATCGATTTGACAAACAGAGGATTCACCCCGACTGTAGTCGACGATCCAGAACCGATTAGGGCTGCTATAATGGATTATATTTTAGAAAATCCCGATTTATGGCCAGGGGATTTACTAGAATTAGATACAATTTTCGATTTTTTTACTGATACTTATCTAATATATTATGAATATGATTATAATCAAAATGGCACTATTTGGAATCATTGTAGTGATGGTACGGAACCAACAACTCCTTGGAATGCTACTAGTGGCCCCTGTAATGGTAATTGGATTTCAGAATCTCAATTAATACAAGCCGATTTACTTGAATTCCTAGCCGGAGCCTCTATTCAAATTATTACAGACGCAATTATGGATACAATCGGTGAAGGAATCATCGCAGACTTTCTAATAGGATTCTTAGATGGTCTCGATGAATCAGGACTAGCTTGGGAAGAAATAGACATAGATGGTGATGGAATAGATGATATGCGAGCACGCATGGTCCCTATTCTCTCCAATATAGATTTTGGTGCAGGATTAGACTTCGGCATCCCACCAGTCGAAAATGTCTCTTTTGGAACTTCTGCCGGTTTAAGATTCGATTTGGAACCGCTAGGTGGAACTGAAATCGAACACCCAATTGAGGTTTCTGTTATCAGAGGATTAACTTATACTACAACTGATGCCGAGGATGTAACATATGTCTGGACTGTTAATTCCAGATTATCACATATGCCAGAAGAATATCATTGGGAGGCATTGATTGAGAATTTTGGAGTGATTTGGGATCTTACTGGTGGTGGAATTAATCCTGGCGATGATCTCTCTGCACTTGCTCCACCATACATCATAAGTTACGGCCTCACTGGAGGGCCCGCTTCATCACAAACTAACGGTCTCGACCCCGAATTAATTCTAACTCCAGGCTATGTTCGATATGATTGGAATTCAGTAGGGGATGGCGCTCCTGCAGAAGACGCCATGGAAGATATGACTTTCTTAGAAATAGGTATCAACAATCGAGGAGAACCGATTCCTGCAGATTTCAGTTTGAGAATTTATGATCAAGGCAACGAAGCCGAGGAGGGGGATGAAATAGACGGCATCGAAGTATTCGCTTCCAACAATGCCGCGAATGGCATTTTCGATTTCGATTTCACCTATTTCGAACACAATCGCAATCCAGAAGAGATTAATCCATTCTTTAATCACATCACGGCAAGAATGGAGGGTGTACCGACTGGTGATATTCCAGAGGATGGTAGGCTGGCTTCTGTATGGTTAGAAGCAAGAAATGAAACAAATTCTAAAGGTTCTAATTGGACTGCAGTGGAACTTTACTCAAACGGCGTCATCGAATCTTTCACTTATGGCGATTATGAATATATGTCTGAAACAGATGAAGAAGCAACTTGGGATAATCACGATTACCGCTTATTCACAGGCATCGTTTTGAAAGATATACCACAGTATCTCTTTCTAGAAGGGTCATTCCTAATCTTTTCGGATGTTGATCCAATAACTCCTGATGTAGATTTTGGCGGTTTAACTGAAGTTGCAAATTTCCTCAATTATGCAATGGTAACTATAGCATCCAAACTATACAGTATAGGTTTGGTTCTGAGAGCTATTCCTGGCGCTGCATTAGGTATAAGTCTTGGGGGCGAGGGAGAAGATGGCGCGGTAGACCTCTATATGAGAACAGAGAGGGACTTGGATCCCCTGAAGAAAGCATACATTGGCGAATTTTCAGTATATTTAACAAGTCACGCTTATTTGGATTTAAATGATAATAGCGAAGATAATTATTTAACAATATATAATCAAACGGCTTTTCTAGTTGACAATTCTCCAAACCCAGCAAGAGCTGCTGTATCTCAATTAAATCAAAATTTTACATTCAGTGGTAGGCTACGAGGCATCGGGGATATTCATTACGAATCTAAAGATCAAAACCGTACGGTTACAATAGACACCGACTCCACATCTACTGCACCGTTCCGTGTATATTTCGAAAGTGCAGATGAAAATTTAAACGCAGATAGTTGGGCTAATATTTCATTAAGTAACATCCCAGATAAGCTAGAATTCTCTTTCGGCTCTGGAGCATTCGGCTATGATGGTGGCGAAGTGGTAGATAGTATTATACTCTCTAGTTTTTCAAGCAATACTTATTCCAAATTCACCTTAGAGCACATACCTGAAAAAATCAATGTAGGTACTGGTGATGGTGATTTCTTTTTGAATACAGACAGTTGGTTTAACTTCTCTTTTATTATAACAAATGTAACTGAAAATAACTCAGCCAAAGCTACTCTTTGGGATGATTCCCTTTATGATGACAGCTACGTCCTCTTAACACAAAATAACGTTGAAGAAGAGGATTGGTCTGCAAGTCTCAGCGGACGCTTGAATTGGCTAGATGCATTGGAATTGGATAATTTAGGCAATGAATCTGAATTTAGATTATTTTTTCATCAGGCTGCCGTCTTCAAAGTAGGCATCTTAGATACTACAGATTATGGAGAAAATAGCGCTAAAGGTGTTAACGGCTATCTCTCTGTAGAACCATTACCAACCGAATTAGTTTTCACTATTTCTTCTAATGACGAAGCAGAAGGACCAGGTGGAGAGTTAGGAAATATAACCGGTCTATCAGACATATCTCGTATACTTTCTGAATTAGCAGATTTAGGTCGATCTCTCGCAGATATTATTTCTGAAGTTTCCATTAATCTTGTTTCAGACGTAGATTCTGTAGAATCAAGCCTTAAATTTGATTATAATATAGAAGAAGAAGTCAACATTGTTGCTTGGTTGAATAAAGGAGATATCTCTCTTTTAGAAGAAGAAGAAAGATGGGTACAAGGTGTTTGGTCATCACAAATTGAAACAGACGATGGTATTGTTCTTGCCGCTAGACTATATCTTGTTGGCCTTCCTAGAGCATTAGGATTAGATTATGCCTCAAACAGAGATGACATAGATGTAAATCTAACATTAGAAGGTTATAACAAGGAAGGTGTCGCAGAATACCTACTATTTGATACAAATGGATTACTCGGTCCAAATTTAACGGCATATATCGGCCCATCAATCTCTGATGAAGAACGGGGCGTTCCTCAATCTTTAGATTTAAGTATCGTAGGTGATTTGGTTGTAAATTCTAGTGCCGATAATTTTACAGTAGATGGTTATCTAAATATTTCACATTCGAGTGCAAACAACGATCCATTAGGTCCTATTTATTTAGAAGTTAATGAAGGCGGTTCAAGACCTTATTCTATACGCGTTTTAATTCCGGAAATTCCAAATACTATTTCCATTCATCTAATGGTTTCAGATGACAACGTTGGCATTTCTTACAACGCAAGCGATGTACTAGGAACTTTCATCGTAGAGGTCGAAATAGGCGATACGGCCGATTTACACACAGATTGGTACAATGGCGTATCTTTCGATATTTCTGAAGATAACGACGTATCACTCAGAGCATTCCTTGTAGGTTTGCCTTCTGCTTTATTATTGAATTTTTACGATCCTTCAGAAGGAGGTGCTTGGCTAGATTTGAATATGCAGAATTTCAACGCAGCACCTGCAGGTTATATGAATGATTTAACACTAGATTTGAAAAATTTAAGCGACATGGATATTTTAGTTCATATAGGTGATTTACCTAGGAATTTCGACTTGACAGGCGATTTATTCGTCAGCTCAGGAGGACCAAGCACAGCTAGCTCTCTCGGAATAAGCAGCATCGATCTAGATTTAGGTCTCAATTCAAGCGCACAGTTGAATGAAATTTTCGTAAGTATCGAAGACGTCGATACTGATTTAATTCTCGAATTATATACGCCCACGCTTCCTCAAATCCTAACTTTAAATGCCTCTATATCTGGTGACGTTGCTTTCGATTTGTCACTCTCTTCTCCTATAGAGGAGGTCATTCTTTTCGTAGATTTAGGCGATACTGAATCGCTAAATCCATATTGGACACACGGTGTAGTTTTCCTTCAAAATAACGACTCAACAGCTTTTAGATTATATGAAAAAGGAGAGATTACTGCAGCTCATCTCAATTTCTTAAACGACGAACCAAAAGACATATACATTAGATTAGAAAATTGGAGTCCAGATTTACTCCCTGGAGATGCTCCTGAATGGGCAATAGTAGATGTCGATACGGGCGTAGACGGCAGTTCAACATTCTTGTATATTGATGATGTTCAGGAAAATAACAATATAGAAGGACATTTCATTATCGCTACGGATGAGGAAAAAGGAATAGATACAGACGCTTCCTTTGATGTTACTACTAGCTCAGGTATAGGTTCAGCTTACATTCAGGCAATAAACCGTACTCGGCCAACCAATACTGAACTATATCTCGACGATTTACCAGACGATTTATCTGCAACAGTACTTTCAGGCAGATCAATAGAGATTAACTATACAGCTAGCGATCCGACAGATTATGTTTGGGTCTACTCTTCTAAAAAAGTACTAGATAATTGGGTAAGTGCTTACGCGCTTGTTCATGACGTTTCTACGTATATGAATTTAGCAGTTCTTCCATATTATGGTTACGATATGGACCGTCCATTTATTTTACAAGGTCTTCCGACAGTAACAGTCGACACCTCTGATAATTCTCTAGACGTTATTTTGATAGTAGATCCGGGATACTCGGGCGGCTTTACAGGCACAGCTCTTGATGCAGAAAATGTTGGCAACAACACATTTATCGGTTTGAATGAATTAGGTAGTTATGTCATAAGTGCACCCAATGGGGTCGACAAAGCATACTACCGTCTTTTGAATGCGCCAACCACTCCTCAATTCTCTCTAAACAAGTTTGAAATTTTTGCTGATAATATATCTTATGTAGAACTTACAACAACACAACTCTTTGGTGTTTATCCTATTTTTGCACTACATAAAGCGAACGGAGGGAATCTAACATTCATTATAGGTTCAAGCATACGTCCAGTTGAAGATATGGAATTCCAAGCTAATTCAGTCATGTTAGATTTAAGAACAAAAGAATTCGCAGGCCTACCTATTTTACCAACTTGGCTAGGAATTTCAAATAATGGAATAAATGGAGAATTTGGTAATGATGAAAGTCACTATATCATGCCGGAACCTGTTCTAAGTTTAGTTTACACCGTGTTAGGAGAACTATTATGAATATGAATCAAAGAAACAAACAACTCACAACAACATTGTTGTATGTTTTTGTAATATTCATATTATTGAGCACCTCATATCTTTACGTTTTTCCCAGAACTGAAATAGAAGTCAAAACAGCTTATCATCACTCTTTTTCAGGCGCCTTTTTACAAGTACGACTAACCAACGCAGGTACACACGATGTCACCGATGTCTCATTAGAAATAACAGTATGGAAGGATGAAGATCTTCTCAATTCTACTATACATGAGATGGATATCTTAGCAAATAGAGAATCAATCAAACTTCCCGAAATGATGTTTTATTCCGAAGCTCAACTTACACATACTGCTGTAATTTCTCTTACATTTACTATCGATGATACGGTTCAACGGTCTGTCTGGTCTTACGAAATCAAAGATTATGCCAATTTATTCTGGGAGGACCAGTATCTAAAATGGGGTTAGAAGGACACCCAGTTTCTGCGTCGGATTTGGAAAGGTATGGTTATTGCCCACTTTCTTGGAAACTACACAAAGACGGTATTGATGCGGAAGGTAAGGGGATTGTAGATGGCACGAAAAAAAAACGCGAAGTTCGCAATATCCTTCAAAATCTATTCAATCAAGAAAATTATAGTGATTCCACTTATCAAAATTTTAACTCCGTCATAAAAGTAGCAATAGTTACTAACCTCATAGGTATCTTTTTTCTTTTATTCAGGGATTCATTAGTGGGGTATTTTCTAATATCTTTAAGTTTTATTTGGCTTATTGTCGCTTCTCTCTATCTCTATTTCTTTCTCTATTCTCATGAAACTGTAGATGAAATGAAGTCAAAGTTAGATGTTGAAAATGACAAATCAAATAATAGTAACGAAAGAAGAATCAGCACTCCAAAATTATTTTCTAATAGTGTGGGGTTGTGTGGTAAACCAGCTTATGTTTTAGAAAACAATGAGGAAATGATACCAGTAGATGTCAAATCAGGCAGAAAACCAGAAGCCCCATTTTTTAATCACGTCCTTCAAAACGCAGCATACTGTTTCCTAGTCGAAGAACAATTAAAAACTAAAGTTCCACACGGCATTATCCGATACGGAATGAAAGAAAATTCACACACCATTACATGGGATGAAGATCTTAAAAATCTACTAATGGAAAAAATCTCCGAAATGGAGAAAATATTGGACGGCGATAAAGAAGCACATCGAAATCATAACCGCCCAGGAAAGTGTAAAAATTGCTCTAGAAAGGAAGCATGTCCTGAAAGATTGGATAATTAAAACCAACCATCACAGGTTTAAATCAAGTTTTTAATGAGGTAACTCACGATGGTCCCTGTCAAAGTAGCTATTTCTGGCCATCCGGGTTCAGGTAAGACTTCAACATTACTCCGGATTGCTCAGATGCTTAGTGATGAATATTCTATAGGTGGTTTTACAACACACCCTATCAAAGAAGATGGCTATATCGTCGGATACGGTCTAAAAAATTATACAACAGAGCTGTGCAATGAATGTGCACCAGACTCTCAAAGCGATAAAACTTCAACCTCGTATTGTGAAGTGTGCGGGGCTCATGAACAAGGTATAGTGGCTTCCAAAAATTGGGACGTAAAACCTCGAATTACTGTTCTTCACGATGAAGAACCGGTTAATCTAGGAATACAATTATCTGTTGTTAACAAAATCGCAACAAAATCAGTTAAGGAAGCTGTCGAAAATAGTGATTTAATAATTGTTGACGAAGTGGGCAAACTAGTTTCAGAATCTCCAGAATTTAGCGAAGCTCTTACTGAAGCTTTAGATTCAGGTAAGCCAATGATCCTAACAATACATAAGAGATCTAGAAATCCATTATTACAAAATATAAGAAAGAGAGATGATTTACGTACACTAGAAGTCACTCCGATAAATTCAGCTATGTTACCTTCTAAAGTCGTCAGCATTCTGAAAACCGGTATGGTTTGATTTTAAAAGAAGGAAAAATAGCCTTTGAGGGCCAACTATCTGGCAAAGGAAAAGGACCTGGTAAAATAGATGGTGTGTTTTACAATCCAGCTATGCAATTATGCAGAGATTTGCATATAGAATTTCTCAATAAAATAAATTTTCAAGGACATATGCTAGATGCTATGGCTGCAACAGGCATTAGAGGTCTTAGAATAGCTAAGGAATGCAATGTAACAGTGGATTTTTGCGATAAGAATCCAGAAGCAGTAGATTTAATCACTAAAAATTTAAAAAGAAATAAAATAGAAGCAAACGTTTTTCGTAAAAATGTATCTGCACATCTCTACGAAAAACGATACGATGCAATAGATATAGATCCTTTCGGTAGCCCCGCACCCTATATTTTATCTGCACTTAACGGCCTTAGAAATGGAGGCATTTTAGCAATCACCGCCACCGATACTGGCGCTCTTTGTGGCACATATCAGAAAGCTTGCTCTAGAAGATATAACGCAGTCAATCGTAAATCCATTTCTTCCAAGGAATTTGCACTTAGAATACTTATAGGATTCACAGCTAGACAAGCAGCTCTTTTAGATATGGGCATCGAAGCTCTTTTAGGCTACTACGAAGGGCACCATTTTCGAGCTTATTTGAAAATACATAAGGGTGCAGGAAAAGCAGACAAATCTTTGGCAATGGTACGTCACGTATCTTCAGATTTACAAATAATTAATCATTCAACTTCAGATAGCTATGGTCCAATGTGGACGGGAAAAATAGCAGATGAAAAATATCTTCCAGACATAAACCCAAACAATAAGAAACTCTACAAATTAATAAACATTCTAAAATCAGAATGCAAAGGACCACTAGGCTTACAAGATTTAGTAATTTTATCTCAGGAAATTAAAATCAACATGCCAAAAAGAGATTCTGTAATTGAAATTCTAAAATCCAAAGGATTCTTCGCCAGTCAAAGTATTTTTTCTCCTTTAGGTGTTAGAACAGACGCATCAAAATCAGTTTGTTTGGATGTTGTTTCAAATGCCTAATCTTTATAAGAACCCCTTCAGTGACAAATCCTCTTCAGATAGGTAGGTATTTGTAAAATGGAGATTTCACTATTGAAAAACACGAAAACAGAATTAGAAATTGAGATTAGAGGTGCTAGCGAAACCCTTCTCATACCGTTACTAAACAAAACGCTCTCCGATTCTAAAGTAGACTATGCTTCATATTATACAGGTCATATAATTTTAGACGACCCTCGGTTTTATTTGAGAACTAAAAAAAGCTCACCGCATAAAGTTCTTACATCTGCTTCAGAATCTGTACTCAAAGATATTGCCAAAGTTCAAAAGACAATATCCAAGTAATGCAAAACCCCTATCTTTCACAGGTAGGTCATGAAAGGTATTCTACAGATTTATCTGGTGTTGGTGGAAAATTACGCAATTCACCCGATGATTTTGTTGTTCGAGAAGTAAGTATAGTCCCCTCCCTTTCCAAAACAGGAAAACACACCATAGCAAAAGTAACAGCACGAAATTGGGAAACTAATGCATTACTCAGAATTCTAGCAAAATATCTAGGAATCTATTCCGAAAGAATAGGTTTTGCAGGAACTAAAGATAAAAGAGCTGTAACAACACAATTGCTCTCATTTCCAGTGGACGAAGAGAAAGTCTCCAATTTAGAAATTAAAGACGTATCTATAGATATTTTAGGCAAATCAAATAGAAAAATAAAATTAGGTGAATTAATAGGAAATGATTTCACGATTAAAATAACCAACACAAAAAATACAAAGGATCGTCTTCCACCTTTAATTTCAGCATTAAAAGACGGCTTTCCAAACTATTTTGGAGTTCAACGATTCGGCTCCATTAGGCCAATCACACACTTAGTTGGAAAGGAAATCGTTAACAACAATTTTGAAGAAGCTGTCAAAATATACCTATATGCTGAATCTAATGTAGAAGAGGAAGATAGAAGCTTCTTACGTAGTTTGGATAATTGGGAAATCACTTTAGAAAATTTACCAGAACGTTGGCTTTATGAAAGAGATTTAGTCAAACATTTAATTTCTAAAGATAACGATTTCAAAGGAGCAATACGAAAATTACCTCTAAATCTTTCAAGATTATTCGTTCACGCATATCAAGGAGCAATTTTCAATAAAATAATAGAGGACAGATTAGATTCTGGAATTCCACTTAATGCCCCTCAAATAGGAGATTTAATCTTACCAGAAGACAGCAATGGCTGCCCCAATTCATTAAGGGCAATCGAAGTTACAGATTTCAATTTAGAAAAAATAGAGAAAAGGTGTTCTGAAGGCCGGGCCTGGGTTTCTGGATTAATTCCAGGCGTCGATTCTAAAACTTCAGGGGGCGTTCAAGGCGAAATAGAAAACGCAGCACTTTCTTATTTCGAAGTAGAGAAAGAAGATTTCACGATACCACATCTGCCAGAACTATCTTCATTTGGTAAAAGAAGAGCATTACACGAAACTCCAAAAAATCTAACGACAGAAATAACGGACAATGGTGCCATAGTCAATTTCGCTTTGAACAAAGGAAGCTATGCAACCTCTTTCTTACGTGAAATAATAAAATCAAACGACCTTTCGGACTATTGATTATATTAAAGACCCTCAAATAGAAGCACATGACTTCTTCAATAAAGAAGCAAATAAAACAACAAGAAGCCTACCTAGTGCGTTTATCCGGTACAATATACGGGCCAATTACTTGCGATAGATTAAAATCTGATTTTTTAGAAGGTAAACTTTCCTCCTCATGTAAAATTTCTATATTCGATGAAAATCATGGGTTTATCTGGGTTCCAATTACTGAATCAAATCTTTTTAGAAATATATCGAAAGAACAACCTCTACCAAATCATAACAATAGGTGGCAAACACTCGATAATCCAAAACAACACCTTTTCATCTTTGGCGATTATTTAGTTTTAGAGGGTGAAGAATTATCATTTTGGGATAACATCAAATCCCTTTTTGTGGAACCGAGTACGGGTGCAATTCCATTTCCTGCAATCTTAAACATTAGCTTTTCTAATCAAGAAGAGGGCGTGGGGATAGAGGCCTGTACATTCAAAGAAATATATGAGATCCACTCATTAAAATGTACTATTTCAACAACAGATGCAAGAGAATTACGTAAAGAACTTCAAAAAGAAAGAATACGTATTATTGACGCCTAAAACAACTATTAGAAATGAGACTCTATCTTGCTCATAATCTGCGCTTTTGATTGTGCACCAACCATTTGATCGACCAACTCTCCATTTTTGAATATGAGCATTGTAGGTATCGACATTATTCCGTGCGCAGCAGCAGTCTGTTGATTTTCATCCGTATTCATTTTAGTTATTAGAATCTTATTTGTCTCTGTTGAAATTTCCTCTAGTACCGGAGCCACTGCACGGCAAGGTCCACACCAAGGGGCCCAAAAATCAACTAACACCAAAGGATTTTCCGATATCGTTTTTTGAAAATCATTATCACTTATACCAACTACTGTTCCTTCACCCATATATTCACTTCCACGAAGAGCTTATCTCAATTTGAAATAGGATATAAAAACCTTTAGAACGTCATAATTTTCCAATCATTTTCCAATGCTTTAGAAAACCACTCAGTAGATGCAACCCCTTTAATTCCAAACTCATTTAGATGCATTTCTAAACCTCTTTGTTGTATTGATGAAAAACAAGCACCTACTACAACCCCTAGTCCAGATAACACTTCTAAATATTCTATAATCATTTTTTCCATATCATCTTTCGGATCTCTAATCCATTCCACTCCCTCTCCCTTCAAAACAATTCTTATTTTTTCTTTTCCTTTTACTGCAACAGATTCTAAGATATGTAACCCTTCTGATACTTTAACGCTCCCCTTTTTTTCATCAGGACCGGTCATTATCAATACTAGTATTCCACTCATTATTCCATACCTTCTATCCACTCTAAAGTATCTCTGATACTCTCTTCTAATTTCATCGGCTTCCAACCGAGTTCTTCACGAGCCTTTTTAGAATCGTATTCTGTTTTTTTACCCATATATTCGCGCACGATTGATGGTGTAAACATCGGTTTGTAACCAAACCAACTTTTTCCAACTTCTACATAGGCTGCGATTTTCATTAACCACAAAGGCGCTTCTCTTTTGGGCATTGAAATCTCAGGCTTTATTGATTTAATAATATTTATTAATTTCTTAGCAGAAAGACAGCCTGTAGACAAAATATGTCTTCCATTTGCATTATCATTTTCATAAGCTAAAACATGTCCCATTGCAACATCTCTTACATCTACATAACCAAATATTACGGGAGGTATCAATGGAAATTTACCACCCATAACATTACGGAACATCATGGTCGTAGGGGTATGACGATAGAAGTTAGGCCCTATCACTGCTGTTGGATTTATTACAACCAACTTCAATTGATTCTCTTCTGCATATTTCCATGCCCTTCTTTCAGCTTCAGTTTTAGCATATGCATACGGTTGATCACTACCATCATTCCAATCCTCTTCAGTAAGCGCACCACCATCTAATGCTTCTTTGCCAACCGCCGCCGTACTCGATGTAAATATTACCTTTTCAACACCCATCTTTTTCGCAGCTTTAAGTGCATTAATTCCACCTACAATACTCGGCTCTATAATCTCCTTCTCAGGATTGTCTGCCCACGTTTTGTAAACGGCCGCCACCTGAAATAATCCATCCATATCTTTCATTGCATTTTCCAAAGTATCCATTTTCATTAAATCTGCTTGAACAATTTCAACATCCAATTTTCTCAAATGTCGTGTAAGATCTTCATCATCCTTATTTCGCACAGATGCTCTAACTTCATATCCCCTTTCTAGTAACAATTCAACTAAACTATATCCAACGTGACCGTTAGCTCCAGTAACTAATACTCTTTTTCCACTCATAAATTAAACACATTTTCCTTGTAAAATTTCAACTCTTCTATAGATTCTAAGATATCGTCCATCGCTCTATGTTGCTTTCCTTTTTTAGGGGCCTTTCTAAGAATGCTCGGCCTCCATCTATAAATCAATTCTTTAATCGATGTAACATCCACACAACGATAGTGCATTCGATTTTCTAGTGCAGGCATATGCTCAGCTAAAAATCTCCGATCAATACCTATTGAATTTCCACATAGAGGGGGGTTGTATTTTGAAGGTAAATGAGAATCTAAAAATCGAATAGTTCTCTCTTCCGCTTCCTTCATCGTTACATTACTATTTTCAATATCACTCAATAGATTAGATTTAGTGTGCATATTTCTAACATACTCTCCCATTTCTGATAGTTCTAGCTCCGAAGCGCCAATAACAATATCTTCACCCATTTGAAGAATTTCCAAATCGGCACTGGTTATCACCGTTGCAATCTCAACTATTACATGTTTTTTCGGCTCTAAACCAGTCATCTCTAAATCAATCCATACCAATTCATTTACCATATTCACACAACTCCAAGACATCTAAAACATAAATTAGGACCTTAAACCCCTATCTAATCCCTAGTTATGTCTCTTTTCAGCCCCGAAAAATTCATGGAGAGTGCCATTAAAAATCTTCCAAAGGAGATTGACGGCCCTGCCATAATCGCAGTTTCGGGCGGGGTAGATTCAACAGTCGCAGCCGCAGCCGTCGCAAAAGCAATCGGAGAGAATCTTTTAGCAGTTTATGTGGACACCGGCTACATGCGTCTCAATGAGACAGAAGCAATAGAAGAAATTCTAAGCAATTTAGGTTTAAAATACAAAATAGTAGATGCTTCTGATAGATTTTACGAGGCCCTTTCTGGCATTACAGATCCGGAAGTAAAAAGAAAAACAATAGGCAAATTATTCATTCAGGTTTTCGAAGAGATTGCAGACGAATATGGGGGTGACTATCTCATACAGGGCACAATTGCACCGGATTGGATAGAGTCTGGCGGAGGCTTACGAGACACTATCAAATCTCATCACAACGTAGGCGGTCTTCCAGAAAAAATGAACATGAAAATAGTAGAGCCTCTTAGAGATTTATACAAAGATGAAGTGAGAACTTTAGCAAGGCATCTGGATTTAGATGTTGCAGAACGTCAACCATTTCCTGGACCAGGTTTAGCGGTTAGAGTGATAGGTGAGGCAACACCTGAACGAACAGAGATAGTCCGTCAAGCATGCCATATAGCTGAAGATGAAATAGACAAAGCTGTTGAAAATAAAGAAATGGAAGCTCCATGGCAATATTTCGCTGTTTTACTACCGGTACAAACAGTTGGCGTTCAAGGCGATGTCAGGGCGTATGGAAACACAGTCGCAGTACGAGCAGTTCAAAGCTTCGATGCAATGACTGCACAGGCATCCGAAATACCTTGGACCGTTCAACAAAGGATCTCTAGAAGAATAACCAACACACTCAAAAGTGAAATCAATAGGGTTGTTTACGATATCACTGATAAACCACCAGGAACTATTGAGTGGGAATGAGCGCATTCTGTATCAAAACTGAAATACCTCAAGAGATATGTGATATTGATGATGAGTTGAAAGCAATTTATCACAGCAACGATAGCATTTGTATTTGGGTATTTCAAAATAGAGAAGATCGAAATAGATTCATGAATGAAACTGCTGGCATGTTAAAAGACGAAAGAGAAAAACATTTCGAAACGTTCTATTCTTAAATATTTTTTCATAAAAAATCATGGTGCCGGGGGCGGGGTTTGAACCCGCGACCTTCGGATTATGAGTCCGACGCTCTACCAGGCTAAGCCACCCCGGCCCATCCGGGGGAACCCCGACACATCTTCCTCTAAACAGTCCTTCTAAAAAGCCTTCTCGGTCATTTTATTTAATCACACCTTCTTTTATAGTCCATAAAATGGAGAAACTGTGCCCAAAAAAAGCAAAGACCAAAAGTCAGTAGCCAAAAACGTACCAACAATCGGTAGCTATAGTCCTACAGATTTAGAAACTGAAATTTTTGATTATTGGTCTAAAAACGACATTTTCGCTAAAAGTATGGAGCAACGAAAGGGAGCAAAACCTTTCGTATTTTTAGAAGGGCCACCGACTGCAAACGGAAAGCCAGGAATTCACCATGTCATGGCGAGAACATTCAAAGATTTGGTCTGTCGTTGGAAAACAATGCAGGGCTTTTTAGTTGAACGTAAGGCTGGCTGGGATACGCACGGGTTACCTGTAGAAATCGAAGTTCAAAAACGATTAGACTTAGGAACAAACCAAGAAATCGAACAATACGGTATTGAAAAATTCAATAAAGCATGCCAAGAGTCTGTTTGGACGTACGAAGAGGAATGGAGGAAGATGACAGAACGAATGGCGTTCTGGGTCGACTTAGAGAATCCTTACGTAACTTTACACAACGATTACATCGAAAGTGCATGGTGGTCTCTCAAAAAAATGTGGGAGAAAGGACTTCTGTATCAAGATTACAAAGTTTTACCATATTGTCCCCAAACCGGTACAAGCTATTCGAGTCATGAAGTTGCATTAGGCTACAAAGAAGTCGAAGAACCTTCGGTATTTATCAAATTTAAATTAGTAGATGACCAAGCTTCTGTCTTAGCATGGACAACGACCCCGTGGACTTTACCGGGAAACGTTGGTTTAGCGGTCGGTAAAGATGTTTCATACAGCCGCGTCAAAATATTGGAAAAACCACAAAGTTGGCAAGGTCCGGGTGGGGCTGAAGTAGGCGAAGAGATAATTTTAGCATCAGATCTTCTATCTAACTGTTTACGCCATCAGGTGGATATCATTGAAGAATTCAAAGGAGATGCTCTCGTTGGCCGTTCCTATGAACCTCTTTTCAAAGATGCGATTGAGAAAGGAGATAGCACATCTGCATGGACTATTGTCGAAGCTGATTTTGTAACAACCACAGATGGTACAGGCGTTGTTCACACTGCAGTTATGTATGGTGAAGAAGATTTCAATCTAGGAAGAGACGTAGGCTTTCCAGAGCAACATACTGTGGATAAAACTGGTAAATTCGTTTCAGGTACACACCCAGATTTAGATGGCCGATATGTCAAAGATTGTGACGAAGATATTATCAATCTATTAGATCGCAACAATTCACTTTATAGAACAGAA
>DAHL01000046.1:0-634 GCA_002509225.1 Euryarchaeota archaeon UBA102
GCTCTAAGAGAGAGGACTTTTACAATGTCATTCTGTTGAGGTGCGAGACTGTAAAATTGCATTCCTATTGAATTCCATTCATCCTTTGGTCCGCGATATAGAGAAGCCGCATAGATCAAAGCTACAGCTAATGAGAGTAATATCTCGAGAGGTAATCCTATAACTTCCCTACCGCCGACTGAAAGTTTCAAAAATAAGAATAATGCAATCAATAATGCAACATCTACTAGAATGGCTTTAGTTACATTTTTTTGTGTTAATTCAGCTCTGATATAATTTTCATCTACACTCTTTTCGACTTTTAAAGTTTCAGGATCATCATCAGTTTTCAATACTGCTTTTCCTTCTTTCCAAGGTAATAATTTTTCACCGGGCCTCTCTCTAATCATAAGAGGGAGACACATAATCAACAATAGCATAGGCACCATCAAGAATAAAGCACCACTAATGCCAACCCATTCCCTTCCTAGGATGATTCCGATGCCAGCCCCTCCTAGCATAATTCCACCTCTTTTAGCTCCGAACATAAATCCGTTGATTTTACCGAATTCATCAGCTTTGAGAATGTCGACAGCCAAACCATCTACAGCTACATCTTGTAATGATGCGAATAAATTATGACAGAACAACATTA
>DAHL01000046.1:1028-3948 GCA_002509225.1 Euryarchaeota archaeon UBA102
CCGGCTTGTGCGCCAAGAATCCAAGGCCTTCGTCTTCCCATTGGTAGATAATGATAGTTATCAACAAATGGACCCCAAAGAAACTTGAAAACCCATGGTAGATAAACCCAAAAAATAATCTCTCCAATCTCGGCCGCAGTATAGCCTCTTTCTGCAAGATAAGATAACAGTGTGTATGAGATAAAACCGGAAGGAATTCCTTGAGCAACGTAAAGTGCACATAATGTAATAGCTTTAAAATTCCAGTTCGTAGTTAGACTGAATCCTTTTTCACCCCAACCAGCCTCTACAATTTCTCCTTCTTCAATAGTTCCTTCCTCTTCTATTTCTACATCACTTCTAGACATCCTTTCTTGTCCGAAAAGATAATACATCATAGCTATTGCAAGCCAGATAAATGGAAGAAAAATCAATTCATTAATTTCACCATTTCCGGGTTCTACTTCCACCTCAGGCAATAAACCATCATCAAAATCGAAAGAAGTATGTGCTGCAGCTAAAGGTAAGAATAGTATTGCAGCTACCAATATCACGGCCTTCATACTCTATTATAGAGCAAGTATGATAAATACTATACCTTTTTTCATAAAGTATGGGAATGAATGCATTATACTTCAATAATCATGGAGATTCCAGCGTATTGAAATATGGAGAATTGCCCATTCCCGACGTCAAAGAAGGATATTGTTTAATTCGTGTTGATGCTTGTGCACTAAATAGATTAGATTTATGGGTTTTACAAGGCTGGCCTAATTTAGGTTTGAATTTTCCACATATAGGTGGTAGTGATATAGCTGGAACAGTAGTATCGGGAAATACTAAATGGTCAGAAGGTGAAAAAGTAGTCATAGATCCAGGAATCAATACCAAACGGGACAAATTTACAGACCGAGGTGAAGACAGTTTAAGTCCAGGTTATCGAGTAATAGGGGAGCATATTCCTGGTGGTTTTGCTGAATACGTTACAGTACCTATTGAAAATCTAAGAAAAGCACCATTAGGATTTACATCGGAAGAATCTGCATCGAGTCTTTTAGTCGGTCTTACAGCTTATCGAATGTTAGTACATAGGGCCAATCTAAAAGCAGGAGAACGTGTTTTAATCATCGGTTCAGGAGGTGGCGTGAATAGTGTAGCAATCCAACTAGCGAAATATTTAGGAGGGACTGTGCACGTTGTTTGTGGAGGAGTTAAAAAAAGTAGAAATGCTATGAAGTTAGGTGCACGATATACTGTTGATTATACGGCTGAACTCGACTGGGAAAGACATCTAAAAATACAAAATGAAGGAGATGGTTATGATGTCATAATTGACAATGTAGGTGCAAAAACGTGGTCTAAATCATTAAAACTTGCAAGTCAAGGTGGTAGGATAATTACAGTAGGTAATACGACAGGTCCTATTGCTGAAACAGACATAAGGTACATTTTCGTTAAACAGCTCTCAATATTGGGTTCTACAATGGGTTCACATGATGATTTTGATAAAGTTTTAGAACTTCTTAGTAAAAAAGCAATAAAGCCCATTATTGATTCTATTATACCGCTTGCAGAAGGAAAGAGTGCCTATGAACGAATGAATACTGGAACGCATTTCGGTAAAATCGTAATCAAACCATGAAACCTTGGGATGTGATATCATCACATATGCCATCTGAAGTAAGGGAATTTACTCCTAAAAAATGGGTAAAATTAGGAAAGATAGTATTAATCAAAATACCGGAAAATTTAAAAAAATATGAAAAGGAATTAGGTGTGGCCTTTTCGACTATCAAAGGCGTAGAAACTGTTGCAATAAGTCCTCAAATTAAAGGAGAATTAAGAGAACCACATAGCGGTGTAAATTACAGAGGTTTGAAGGTGATTTATGGAAATGATACAGTAACTGAATTCATTGAAGATAGTGTTCGATTTAGAATGGATCTTTCTCAAGTAATGTGGTCACCTGGAAATGTAGGTTGGCGTTCTGGACCTCGTGGACCTCAGCAAACTCAAGACATCTATTCTTTTAAGAATCCGAAAAAAATTGTTGATTGTTTTGCAGGCGTTGGATATTTTACATTACATTTAGCAAAAGCATATCCCGAATCTAAAATAATAGCACTAGAAAAGAAGCCTGAATCGATTAACTACCTTAGAGAGAATGTTGCACTCAATTACCTTGAAAATGTAGAGATTAGAGAGGGGAGTTGTCTAAATTACAATGAAACTGCCGATGTATTTCATTTAGGATATATGGCAGGCACTATGCGATTTTTACCCCATTTTATCAACTTAATGAATGATGACTCTGTGCTTCTATATCATGAAGCTTATGAGAATAGGTGGCTAGGATGGGGCAGTAAAAGTGATTCTACTAAAATACCAAAAAAATTAGAATTGGATTTAAAGGAAATAGATAAGGATATTTGTATTTCTAAAATAGCTAAAGTGAAAAGTTGTGGAGAGTCTACATCCCATATTGTCGCGCGAATAGAAAAAACTATTTCTTAAGATTTCTAAGCCAATCTATTTCTTCTTTGTATATCATAGGATTTGGTGTTTCCAATATCCCTATTTTTTCATCAAAGCGTGAATCATTCATAAAATTAGAGAAAACTTGCTTAGATAGTTGACCCATTTCTAAACATTCATGACGATCAACTCTTGAACCTAAGTCTGTTTTAGAATTATTTAGATGTAAACCGACTAGGAAATCGAGTCCTATTAATTCATCGAATTCATTTACGATTTTTTCGTAATTATTTTCCCAATCATAACCGGAAGCCCATGAATGCTGTGTATCAATACAGACACCAACACGTTCTTTCTCGTTAATTTGGTCAATCATATGCTTTATTTCTGAAAAACTATTACCCACATTCGTACCTTGACCTGCTGCATTTTCAATAACTAGTTTGCAAGAATAGTCTGGCGTCTG
>DAHL01000046.1:4335-9560 GCA_002509225.1 Euryarchaeota archaeon UBA102
TCATCTCTTAATTTTTTTTGAGGATGAGTATGCGAACCTGGATGAAAATTGAGATAATCCAACCCCAATGCTTCGCACCTCTTATATTCATGTAAAAAGGAACTAAAGGAGCGTTTTCGTTTATCCTCATCTGGACTTCCCATATTGATTAGATAAGAATCGTGAACCATTATAGGGCCTAAACCACTATTTTTCAATTCGGATTTAAATTCTTTAATTTCCTCTTCCTTCAAAGAAGATGGAGCGAACCAAGCACGATTAGGTTTACAGAACATTTGAAAAGTATCTGCGCCGATTGATTGGGCCTGATAGATTGCATTCACCAAACCACCACTTATGCTAGTGTGTGCACCTAATTTCATACAATACTAGATACAAGCTACAATATTAATAATACACCAATATTTTACCAAACGTGAAATACTCCCTAATAGCTAATCCAGAACATTCTGAGAATGAAATTCACGTGGCTAAAATAGTAGAAAAATTGAAAGATGTTGAACTGGAAGCGCGAACTGCGGAATTGATTGGTAAAGAGGGCGTGTCGATTGATAATTTGAGTGGCGACGTTCTGATTGTGTTAGGTGGTGATGGAACTATACTTTACACCTTACAGCACATTAACATCCCCATATTCCCTATCAATACTGGAAGTGTCGGCTTTCTTTCTGAAACGGCCGCAAATAATGACTATAATCGATATTTGGATGAGCTCGAAAAAAAGAACTATGAGATAGAAGATGTACAACGGATTGATCTTTTTTGTAATAAATTGAAAATGGGTACTGCATTGAATGAGGTTGTTCTTCATGCGGCACATGTTTCTAGAATTCAAACTTTCGAAATAAAGGTCAATGACCAGAGTATAGAAACAGTCAGATCTGATGGTATAATAATCGCAACTCCAACAGGTTCTACCGCCTATGCAATGTCTGTTGGTTCACCCATAATAAATCCAAATGTTCCCTGTTTTGTAATCGTAGCTATAGCACCATATAGTATGAATTCAAGACCGATAATTATCTCAGACGAAGAAACGCTTTCGATAAAAATACTTACAGATAAGGAAACAGTAATGGTGATGGATGGTCAAGAAGAGATTGCAATAAATATGGAAGACGATATAGAGATAAAACGTTCGGAAGAACCTGCAAAACTAATTCGATTCTCTACGAGCTTTTTTGAAAGAATGAATACAAAATTAAGAAAGGAGGAATAATGGCTAAACAGAGGATAAGACTTAGAGGAACTCGTACTCAATCCAAGGTAGCGCAGAAAAAGCTAATGGAAAAATTAAAAGCACTGTATGAAGATCCTCTAATTTTATTACCGAAATGTGAGCATGAAGGAGAATCATGTCCATATGAACAACTAAAAAGTGATTTGATAGAAACTAAAGATTATTTCGATAATCCTCCGTCCGGTTTCTCTAGTTGGTTTAAAGGAGCTCCGAGAGATAAAACAGCTAGGGCAGTTATGGCCAGTTTCGAGATTTTAGATGAGGGTAAATTACCAGTAGTTGCGGTTGCAAAATTCCCCACTGGAGAAGCGACCTATGCCGTAAGAGGTGCAGGGATTCCAAAAGAGAAAATGATAGGTGTGCAAAATTACGAGAATCAAACCCTCAGAATGCTATTACACCTAAATTATGTGAAAAAGTACGGAATTAACCTTTATTCGGTCAAAAACGGGATGATTTGTACTGGAAAGACACCGAACTATCCAAATGAGCTATGGAAACAGGCTGTTAGTGAGATAAAATGCAATGAAGAAGAGCAGAAATTTGGAATGGCGATTTCATCGGAATCGTTGCAGAAAAAGATTTATTTGAATTCTAATGTTTGGAAAAAATCGAACAAGAATAGTTTCTCATCGTTCATAAAATATCAGATGCCTCCAGATAATGGAGATATTGATGTTGAAATTAGAACGCCTTTATCTGAAAAGGCCCATATTACAGGCGGAACCATTATAGAAGAATACAAAGCTGGAAAAATAACTGATAAAGAGTTGAGAGCTCAGATAATTAAAAAACAGAAAGAACGTATAGCTGAAAGTTCTGAAGCTATTGTAATAGTTGGAGAGCAAGAGACTTCATTATCTGATTTCAAAGAGAAATCGAAATTAAATGAATTAGATAAGGAGATTATTTCAAAACTATTCGATGCGGTCGATTCTCCTATTTTTTTAACAGATTATTCATTATCTCAACTTTCGGAAAATCTATGGTCTGATTATATTCGTGCTATTCTAGAAGAAAAGGAGCCGAATCTCATAGAGAGATATAATGGAAATAATGCATTGGAACTATTAAGAAAAACATTAGAGCGAAAAATAACTAGTGAAAAGATGAAAGGTTTACCCGAATTCACTAATCTGGATAAATCGATAAAACTCGCAGATAGTATTGCAAAACTGTACAGATCTAAAGGGAAGGCAGCAGCATCTAAAAGATTGATATCTGAAGATTTATCAGATCATACTAATGCTGCAATAGTGTGGGGGTTTCTCAGTTGTTTAGGTATTGAGAAAGGGGAGGCCTGGAAATATGAGGAAACTGCTATGTCCTTCGGTAATGAAGTGAAGAATCTAATCGACCCATTACTGCATAATTCCGATAAAGAGTATCTAAACTCATTATCCGATTTATCGAAGAGATTGGGACATCAAGAAGAGTTGGAAGTTATATAAATTCTATTTCTTACTGTGAAGTAAGGGTCCGTGGTCTAGTTGGTTATGACGTCGCCTTGACATGGCGGAGATCCCCGGTTCGAATCCGGGCGGACCCACCAACTATTTTCCTTCTTTCCATCTACGATATTCTTCACTGTCATGTGATAAGAACCCATCTGTTTTAGTTCGTGCAGGAGTTTCAACGGTCGAGGATGATGAGTTTAGAGTATCTCTATTTGTATTTGTCTTAGATTCTTTATCAAATGCACTAATAATTAACGCAATACCGGCAACCATTAACATAATTGGAATCGATATTAAAACCCATAAATTATTAGGGATTATGATTCCAAATAAAACAAAAACACCAGATGCAAGTATAACAGAACCCCAAAAACGTAGATGTTTTGATTCCATCTAAGGAGTCATCCTAGTTCTATCTCTAGGCCAAAGAACACATTCCCTAACATTGCTAGCACCTGAGAAAATCATTGCTAGCCGGTCTAAGCCTAAACCCCAACCTGCGTGAGGAGGCATGCCATATCTAAATGGAGAGAGATAATGTTCAAAATCTTCAGGATTTAAATCTTGATTTCGTAGACGTTCCTCTAAGATAGCGACATCATGAACACGCTGACCTCCAGAAGTCATTTCGACCTCTTTGTACATGAAATCGAAACCTTTACTGTATTTTGGATCGGAATCATCCTGTTGTATGTAGAAAGGTTTCAACTGCAGAGGCCATTTGGTAATGAAGTAGAAACCATCCATCTTTTCAGAAATTGCTCTAGTGGCTTCCATCGACAAATCCTCACCCCATTCGACTAAACCTTTAGCCATATCAACCGCCTCATCATATGTGATTCTAGGTAAAGGAAGTTCAACATCAATAGGTGGTGTTTGAAGGTCATTTAATGATTCGATATCGGCTGAAACTGCTTCTGCAGCAGCAGCGACTACACGTTCCATAACACCCATCACTTCATTATCATCGGAGAAAGATTGTTCAATATCAATAGATGTGAATTCATTAAGATGCCGAGGGGTATTGTGTTCTTCAGCTCTAAATGCAGGACCAATCTCATACACCTTCTCGAGACCCCCACCCATCGCCATCTGTTTGTATAATTGAGGAGATTGCGTTAGATAAGCCTCTTTATCGAAGTATTGGACAGGGAATAGGCCTGTGCCGCCTTCTGTTGCAGAGGCGATTATTTTCGGTGTTTGAATTTCTAAAAATCCTTCTAAACGTAATTGTTTGTGAACGGCACCAGAGATTGCAGCACGTACTTTGAAATGTGCAGATATCTCAGGTTTTCTTAGATCCATATATCGCGCATTCAGACGAGTTTCTATCTCTGAATCGATTTTATCGATAACACCTAATGGTAACGGTGTTTTTGCCTCATTTATGAGTGTTAAACTATCGGGAAGTATCTCGACCCCGCCTGGTGCTTCTTTATTCGATTTGACAGTACCTTCTACACAAATTACAGATTCTCTAGATATGTTTGTCCAGTCTTTGAAATTATCTTCGCCCACTTTTTTCTTCAGTAATGTTATCTGTGCAAGACCGGTTCGATCGCGTAATGTCAAGAAGGCTATTCCGCCTAAATTTCTAACATCTTGTAACCATCCACAGAGACTCTGTGTCGAATCGTTATCTTCAGATGCTAATTCCCCGCATTTTCGTGTATATTGCATTTTTAATTAATAGGATACCTAAGAATTGCACCTAAACCATTAAAGGCTTTTCTTAAAGATGTTCCTTCCTCTGTATCGGTCGATATTATGAATACTTCGGCTGAACTACTACTAGCTAATTCTGCCAAGTTTTTAACAAAATTGCCACCATCTTCAGCAGTTACACCAGGGTTATCATGTTCATACATATCTGAAATTAATAAAGTTTTGACAGCCCCCATTGTTAATGCTTTTTGAACTTGAACGACGCCGTAACAAGATAATTTACCCGAGATGACTTCTTTCATGAACCTATCCATTAACTCTTTTTCTTGAATAAGCTGAACTTCTTGTAAACGATCGGATGCAATAGAAACTAATTCTTTCAAACCAGTTTCATCAGTATAGCCTGTATCGAATGTATCTATCACTAATTTTTGTAATTCGTGATTCAAATATTCGTTGGATTTGAAATAATCTTTAGTCGCTCCAGGACCTCCTATCAATATAGATTTGATATCATGAGAAGCATAAAATTCAGAGCAACTTTCGGCAACGCGTTTGTACCATTCATGCGCAGCCTCTTCTATTAATCTCTCAAATCGTCTTTTAGATTGTCCACCTTTTCCGTGCTTTGAAGGGACTTGAGAATACATATGTTTTAATGTTTTTACAACAGAGCCTTTCAAAATTCCTATAGCAGCCTCAGAACGATCTATAACTAATAAACCGTATACGTCCTTAACCTCTTTCATCTCTTCTAAGGGATCTAAAAAGAAGCGATTATCGCACCTATATGTGAATGTCTGAATAGTCTCGGGAGGAACTACGATATCTTGCATCATAGCTGTTTGATTGCTACCTTTATC
>DAHL01000041.1 GCA_002509225.1 Euryarchaeota archaeon UBA102
CTGACAACTTGATAAAACTAACACTGTCTACATCAAAGGGCGTTAGGATAAGGTACATCTCTCGATGCACCTTTCCCTTTTGCTGGAAGAAGGCCTTAGTGGTCTTCTTCTCTGCGGTTGCGTAGTGAGATTCCTACAGCGGCTATCAAACCACTAACCATCATAGATAGGGCGGTTAAGCCGAATGATGGTGTCGTTATGACCTGCCTTACAGCAGTAATCGTAAACGACTTCTTGTTGTTGCCTTCATCGGATTCGTCTACTGCGAATAGACAGTCAACGAAGACGTTGAATGTGTAGTCTGATCTGCCCTGTCCTTCTGCTGGACCATCGATACCTAGTTCATAGGCTGATGCTGCGAAGTGTAGGTGACCATCGGAGTCTATGAATGAATCATAGGAGCCGTCGGTTGCCCAACCATCGCCAGTCCATGTTAGGCCAATCTGCACACCAGTTAGACCGAGAGCACTCTCGATACCGACTGTAACTGTGCCGACTGTCTCTGTACCATCATTGAGGATTTCTGCCTCAAAGTGGAATAGATTATCGCCTTCTGGACCGCTCTGTTTGACCCATTGTCCGTCTGCAACATAACCGAAGGCACTCATTGTCCATGAGAAACTTCCGATTGATAAGTCAGGCTTGTCAATTATCATGTCAGCTTGACCATCTGCATCTTGGAATTGACCATCACAAGTGCCACTAGATTCAGAGTATGTAGCCCATGTACAAGCATCTGCCTGTAGTGAATAGGTTCCTGGTGGTGCCCATTCAGCGAGTCCTGCAGTTACTTCCATTGTCATAGACATACTAGCTCCTGGAGATACGACTCCAGATGCAGGTCCTGCGAGTGGCTTATCGAAGCCCCAGCTGCTCTTCGATGGGTTGCTTATATCCCAACCGTGAGGAGCTTCCTGAGACATTGTACCACTTGGCCATGCTACAACACCATTTGCATCTATGAAAGCAGTGTTATCGCCGTCGCCATTTCTTGGATCTGCAGTATCAGTACCCCAGAATCCTAGAGGTGGTTGAATAGCTACAACAGTGTCGCTGCCATCTTGACCAACGTAGTATAGATTAGCGACTTCGCCGCCATCTAATGATATCTGTGAACCAGATGGGAATTGAGCTGCAAAGTTAACTACTGCCTGATCCGAACTAGCACCTAGATTTCGTACTGTAACTTCGAAAGGTACAGCGGTGCTTAGACCGGTAGCTGAAGTTGGTACAGCCTTGGATCCTGAACCGGACATGCCGGTTACGTCCATCTCATATTGGTTTAGACCAAGTACGTAGGCTGTTGCGTGGAAATCGTCGCCTTCGTAATCATGGCTGAATTCCACACCCCAGTGGTCACTGTTCATTGCATCAGTGTTGATTAGTTTGTTACCATCGTTATCTACTACATCACCTAGACGGGCCCAGTATGTTCCTGAACCTGTGCCAGTCCATGCAGCTCCATCACCGTAGAATGATTCTCCACCAGTGTTCTGGTTAAGCACGTCGTAGCAGTCATCGTGGACACAAACGTCCATTGAGACCATAGCATCGTTCATGTCATAATCAGCTGAAACGACCAAATATGGATCACTGTTCCATGGTGCGAACTCTTCACAGCCGTGGTCTGAATCGTGGTCATGGTCACCATGACCATCATCTTCATCACTGAAAGAGCAGGCGTCCATCAAGGTTGCACCGAGCATCAAGGTCATAGACATACTGTTGTCTGAACCATCTTCATCAGCGGTGCCGTCATTTCTGTTGAGCTCAGCAGATACTACCAGATTATAGATACCTGGGTCGAGATCTGCACCCCACATCCAGCCGGAGCCGGGTGCTGGGTTAGCGCTGCTAACAGTGTATGAATCTCCTTTAGCCATTTCTACTGGAACGGTGAATGGATCAGCTTCCCAGACTGGAGTCATATCGTCATCTACAGAGTAAATTGCTGCAGACACTCTTATGATATCAGTTGAACCATCTTGTGAAACTGTACCTCTGTTGGTTACAGTTACAGAAAGATCGTGTGCTTCATTAGCTGCCGATAGTGAATCTGTATCGACACCAGAGATACCGATGTTGTTTGCATATTCGTTACCTAGAACTGCAATTTCATCGAGTGCAATACCGTCTCCTTCATCAGAACCATCGGTTATGACACGGAAGTCGATATGTATTATCTCGCCCGCGTACGAGCTCAAGTCGATAGTTGCTTCATTCCATGCGTATGGGAAACCTGGTGTTGAACCAGTGAATTCAGCTAGAACATCCCAGTGAACAGTGTCCCAATACTCATCGTTAGTATTGCCAACACCTTCTGAGGTTGCTCTGACTTCCATTCTGTCTCCGTTACCCAAATCAGTCATGTAACCGAATGTTAGTATTGGTTCGAAAGCAGCTCTCAAATCGATTGCTGCATCGTCACCGTACATATTTCCGGAACCATCACGGTCGAATGAACTTGGAGATATGAAACTGTAATCGCCATTTGGACCATATCCTGATGGACCACTAGCAGATACGTCTCCATAGAACCAAGCCTTACATGTGTTCAGATAAGAGTTACATTGACCTGCAGAATTCTTGACTTCATAGTCAGCGAATACGTCAGATGCTGAGTTTCTCTTTACTTCAAACCATGTATTGTACACACTACCGTCTTCCTGGGCATCATCTACGAAGAATGAATCCAAGATACGGAAAGTAGCAGACATTCCATTGTTTGTTGGTATCTGATCATCACCAGGAACTGCAGTAGCAGTCAAGGTGTATGTGTTAGGCTCTAAAGCAGTGAATTTCATGAAAAGAGCTGTGTCATCAGGGTTCTCTTCGACGTTTCCATAAGTCTGTTCACCAGATAGTGAAATATCAAGAACGGCTGGGTCGCCGAGCTGAACACCATCGCGTGTTAGTTGATTGGTTACGTCATTACCCTGCATATCAGTTACTGTGAGTTCTATTGGCATAACTTCGTATGCTTTTGTACCTAGATTCTGTACAGTAATGTTGATTTCACGGTCTTTGTCCTCGCCTGAAGGCTCATCTTCAATCAAGAATCCTTTATCTCTAACAGAAACGTCAGTGACTGTAACATCACGTGATATTCTCTCAGAACCTTGAACTCTAAACTGATCGAATGAGTGTCCGGTAATTCCTTGACCTTCTTCAGCGTATGCACCGTATGCTACACAGATTGAATTACATTCGGTCATTTCTTCAGGAGCATACCCGTCACCATTTAGGTCCTCATCATCGTCTGCATTTAGAGCAACGAATCTTACTTTAGTTTGATAGTTTGTTTCGTCACCAAAGTATGCACCTGGCATATTAGCGCCTAGCCAATCGTATTGATACAATGAACCTAGATGCCCCCAATAACTCATACCTAGACAGGACCAGATGGACTCATCCCAAACCCAGAAAGTATCCCAAGTTCCTCCACCATCATTTGAAATCTGCCAAACTAAGGCTGAATCGTGAGCTTGGCACATCTTGAACCAAGCATGCATGACGACATTTTCCATAGCTGAAAGATCCATAGTAGAGAATTCTACCCACTGATAGATACCTGCAGGTGGAGCGAATTTGATACAATCGTCATCAGATTCTGTATCTCCTGAATTCCTTTCAGTTGTGGCACTGTCATCATAATCACAGACGCCATCAACGTTATCGTTCATGTACTGGTCTTCTTTGTACCAACCTTCCTTGCTAGTAAAGGAGAAACCATATTGGTAAAGGTCCTGATGGAACGGAGCATTCTGAACGTTTGATAACCGAGTCCAGTTGTCAGTTCCGACATCGTATCCTTGACCTACACGAGGTTGACAAGATTCATCATTTTCTGTATCTGGGTTATCTGCCCAGCAACCATCTTGATCTTCATCAATGTCACTAACTCTACGTGCCTCTAGGGTGTAATCATAGTTTCCATCCCATTCTGAAGCGTCTGCACCAAACTCAGCGGTAGCGCCGGTTAGAGCGTCGACTGGTTCTCCAGAATCTACGATTCTGGCAACAGTTGAATCGAGTAACATGTGGTCGTTAGAAGCGAACGAATCGCTAGAGTCTATGGCTGTGATTAAAGCATGGTCAAAACCTGAGCTTGTAAACATTGGATCGTAGCCTATTGCAGAGCCACCATCGAATGAAGTCTGAACACCATAATTATCTGCGTTGAATGTGAACATTACTGAGTCACCAGGTAGCAGACCTTCGCCAATATTCATAGCGTGGCCGTCCATACCTGCGAAAGCGTCTGTACTGAGGGTGATAGAGTACATTATCTGATCATATTGATTCACAAGCTGTAAGCTTGCAGATACACTTTCTCTGGTTAAATAACCGTTGTTAGTAACTTCTACTTCTACCTGCATAGGAGTATCAGCTTCAATCTGTCTTGGGTTCCATTGTGTACCTAGACAGCACTGTACTGGCATGTATACGTGAGTGATAGAAAGATCGACTTCTGCAGTTGCAGAGCTATCTGCTGAAACTGAGAAGAAATCCATTACAGTTTCAAAGAAAGCTAGACGGTCACTATCAGTATCGAAAACTGATGGTTCTTCAGCGAATAAGAAGGTGTTATAGAAATCACCATCATATTCAACAGCGTGCCAATCGTATTCCTTTCCATCGCCTCTCTCATTAGATTCATCTGCATAATAATCGAAGATTATAGAACCTTGAGAAACTGGATTACCAGTGATATCTGTACAGCCTGAACCGGCCAAATCACATGGTCTGTATCCACTAGGCCATGAAGGGTATTCCCATGCACGACCGTTACTGGCTAAAGATGACAAGCCTGCGTCATCGAAAATAGAGCCTGATTCAGATGTCATTGGCACGGAAGTTCCGCCCCAAACATACTGACCACTGAACATACTTCCAGTCCAGCAGCAGGTTTCGGCCTTGAAGTAACGTGGAATCAAATCCGACTCGTCGGCTAGACTGCCATCATTATCCATGTCAACACCGTATGCTTTAGCTGAATTGAATTGGAATACAACATCCATGTTCTGAGTCATCAACATTACGTTTCTGTTAGTAGTACAGAAACTGTCACCGTCTCCACATTCACCATCTAGGTACATCTGAAGAACTAATGATTCACTGTCGGACATTGTCATTTCACCAGGTTCTACACAATTGTAGTTCTCGGCACAGTTCCAGATGACTGCTTCGTAATCGTCCATAATGGACAGACCAGCGTCACCGTATGGGAAGTGCCTTGCATCCAGACCACGGTTACCTGCCTGGAAAACATCGTATGAGAATCCACCTTGGTTCAGAGACGATAGAACATATTGCTGAGTTGTTAGCGCACTTAGGTAGTCGAAATCAGTTACATCGTCTACTACTAAAATTTTAGCGTCGCCTGCAGGCTGTTTGGCTGGATAGAACCATCCATCTGCCTCTTGATCAGCGTATATTCCATTGCCGTAGTAATCCTGAGCCCAGTGTTGTTCGAGTTCGGTAGTTCTACCGTTAGCGAAAGACACTTGTGGAACATCTCTTTCATATACTCCATGAAGTTCATCTGGAGCAAATCCTAGTGCAACTCCCTGAGAATCATTTATCATCTCATGAAGTGCAACTTCTTGATCTGTGCTGTAGTCATTAGTGGACTCACTTTCCGCGAATATTGCGAAACTGGTGAGGACCATTATGGCTACGACAAAAATCGAGCTTACTTTTCCTATGTTTATTGCGTTGTTTGCGTTCATTTGAAACACACCCTCGTTTCTTACTTAGCCTCGTTGCGAGAAGCCAAGAACTGACCCAGAGCGGGGCTAATAAATAAACAATGCTCTATTTTTGATAGGTTATATATAAGTATATTGGTTTTTATTTTTGACAATGCTAGTCGCTAAGATAGAGCTCATAAGCCCTTAATTCTTTAGAAGGAGAGTAAGCATGAACTACCCTAGAATCTTTAATCAACCAATGAGGACTTTCCATAAAGGGTAGATTGGGTGTCGGTTCTTCTTTCAATCTGTCGGCTATTAAATAAAAATTAATGACCCCTTGATCTTTCAATAAATTCTTTGAGATATCGAGATAATTTAAAGAAGAAGTTGGATGATTCATTATTATTCGGTCAAATTTACTGGTTAGTGTAGGGGCAACATCCTCTGCAAACCCCTCTATGAATGTAAATTTAGCTTCATCGATTTTATTTTTACAGATATTATTAAAAAACCACTTTTTGGCTAGTGGGTTAGCATCGATTGCGGTGATATGAGATGCTTTTTTTGATAGATAGATTGAGAATGGACCAACACCTGTGAACATATCTAAAACAGATTCATTAATCTTAGCCCGATTCAACACTAAAGATCTTTCAAGGGATAAACGTGGTGAGAAATAAACTTCAGATATATCGAATTCAAAAATAAAATTGTTTTCTTTATGTAAGACGACAAAATTTTCATCACCGGAAACGTATTTCAAATCCCTAACTCTAAAATCTCCACCAACCCCTCCATCTGTAGCGACGGTTTTGATATTTTTATGTTTCGTCAAAAGAGCTTTTGAGATTTCTGGAATAAAATCGGAAAATGAATCTTCTGGACTTATGATTGCTACGTGCCCTAAAACATCGAAGGCCCTTGGGGCCAAAATAGCAATCTCTTTTGGAAGAAGGGATCTGTAATCACCACTAGAATCTTTAGAAGGTATCCCTGATCTAAAAATTATATCTCCAGTGGTGCCTTCCGTAACGGGCCAAAGAATGTACCCCTCTTCTTTAATTGGACGAAAATTCTTATTTAAATTTCCTGAAAGCTCCAAGGCTAAACGTGTTTTTTCAGCGTTTTCAGTTTCAACTTTGAGATGTGGTATCAACCTATTGATTCCTTATATTTCTCTGGAGTTAGAAGATTGTCGGTATTGTCTGTTGATGCTAGAACCAATAACCATCCCAATTCGTAAGGAGATTCATTAATTAATTCAGGATTATCCTCTAAAGATGAATTTGTTTCTATTACTTTACCATTCAATGGTGCATAGATATCGCTGGCAGCCTTTACCGATTCGACTACTGCCATTGAATTACTGGATTCGAATTCAGCATCAGAGTCTGGAAGCTCCACGTAAACTAAATCTGTTAATTCTTTTTGAGCGTGATCTGTTATCCCTACACGAAAAGTACCGTTGCCGAGATCCATGACCCATTCGTGACTAGCTGTGTACATTAAATTATCCGGAATTTCAGACATATTATTATTCCTAAAGGAACGGGGGCTTTACAACTTTACCTTTCAAATGTTTATTACGTACCAGGATAGATACATCAGAGCCTATTTCTTGAGTTAAATATGCTAAAGCTATTCCTTTTCCTAATGAAGGGGATAAAGAACCGCTAGTTAATTGAGAAACTGGTTTATCATTATAGTAAACTTCACAATCATGTCTAGGTATTCCCCTATCTTCAAGGAGTATACCTTTCATAACGGGATAATTTTGCATTTTCTGTTCTAAAAGAGCTTTTTTACCAATAAAATCATGGTCCCAATCTATAACCCACTCATGGCCCGTATTCAATGGTGTTTGTGAGCCGTTGAAATCTTGACCCGAAAGAAGCATACCTTTTTCGAGTCGTAAAGTATCGCGAGATGCTAAACCGCATGGAATTGAACCTAAATCTAAAGCTTG
This sequence comes from Euryarchaeota archaeon UBA102, assembly GCA_002509225.1. Lineage (GTDB taxonomy): Archaea > Thermoplasmatota > Poseidoniia > MGIII > CG-Epi1 > UBA102. The sequence goes on from DAHL01000041.1 coordinate 7,663, forward strand.
AGACCAAACATCTGTAGAAGCATCTAATGGAATGAACAATTCATAGCCAATTTCACCAGTATATCCAGTACCACTTATGATTATGTTATTGACGATTTCAACAGAAAAAGGTTGAAGATCTAAATCGAGTAATGATTTTAGGACTGAAGGGCTATTTGGGCCCTGTAATGCGATGCAGGAATACTCATTTGAACGATCTGTTATTTTAACATCTAAATCAGCACGATAACTATTTAAATGATTTAAAACAGATTCTATCATTGAAGCATTGGGAACGAGTAGAAATGAATCTGAATCCAAACGGGAGACTATTGTATCATCCAAAATAGTGCCATTTTCTCTTAAAATATGACAATACCTACACCTGCCAACGGATAAATTACTAAAATCCCAAGTTGTTACCTTCGAAAGAAAAATTTCAGAGTCTTTTCCTTTTACAAAGAATTGGCCCATGTGTGACACGTCAAAAATTCCAGATGAATTTCTAACTGAGTTGTGCTCTTCTAAAACTGAAGAGAAGAGTATTGGCATTTCCCAACCGGCAAAATCTACCATTTTGGCATTCATCTCATGATGCATTTGATTCAGAGCTGTTTTTTGTTGAGACACGTGTAGTAGAAAGAAAACGGGTGCATAAACCTTCTGGGGGCACTCTTTTAAGGATATGACAATCAGACAGGAAGTGAGCACTGAAGAAAAACCTGTAGAAGAAGAGCAAGCAGAATCTGATGAAGAGAAAAATCAGGATGAAAATAAAGAAACTGAAACATCGGAAAAGCCGGAAGTAAAAAAGCCTGAAAAACATGTAAAATGGGTAGAGAGTAGTCAACAAGATGCAGCAGGTGTTGAAAGAACAATAAGAGTACCACTCCCCTATAAACCGAAAGGAGAAATGTTTGCAGTTGCTGATTCGTTTCAAGGCGGTTCAAGATTACAAGTAATATGTGAAGATGGAAATCGTAGACTTGCGAGAATACCTGGTAAATTAAGAAGAAGAATGTGGATAAGAGAAAATGATCTTCTAATAATTATACCTTGGAGTTTTCAAGATAGTAAAGCAGATGTGAAGTGGAGATATACACCTACACAATTTGCAAATTTACAACGTATGGGAAAGATACCTGAAATATTAGAAATTCAATGAAGTTCTCGCTTGATAGATTAGATAGGCTAAAGGATTCGTTAAAATCTGCAACGGACAGAGAGTTAAGAAAAACAGAAGATGCAGTATTTGATTTTCATACTTTGAAGGTTATTCAGAGACTTTTTAATCAGAAAAAAATAAGAACGCTAGAAAATATAATTGCAACCGGAAAAGAGGCAAATGTATTCAGAGGTAAAACATTAGATAATCGGAATAGAGCAGTCAAAATATATAGAATGAATACATCTACATTCAGAAAATTGGCACCTTACATAGAAGGGGATCCGAGATTTCAAGATGTGGGACATGGACACTGGGATCGAATATATACATGGGCTCAAAAAGAATACAAAAATTTACATTCAATGTGGGCTGCTGGTGTAAAAGTTCCAAAACCGATAGCAGTGGATAGTAATGTAGTAATTATGGAATATTTTGGATGGAGATATAGACCGTATCCAATGGTAAAGGAAAAAAGACCTGAAGATCCAGAGGATTTTTTTAATAAACTGAATGATTTTATTAAAAAATACAGAAAAATAGGTTTAAGTCATGGTGATTTAAGCGAATACAATATACTAAATTGCCGTGAAACCCCAATAATAATAGATGTTGGGCAGGCTGTGAGCAAGGGTCATCCAATGTTTGATGAAATGCATGAAAGGGATCGGAAAAATATTTACCGTTTTTTTAATAAGATGATTCCTGAATTAAAAATGGAGGATGTTGAATAATGAATTATGTGAGAATTCCGAAGGCTCGTGTAGGTGTACTTATTGGACCGAAAGGAGAATACAAGAAAAATTTAGAAAAGAGAACTAAATGTATAATAGATGTTGATTCGAAAAGCGGTATAGTGGAAGTGACGCCACAAGAAGGAGCCGATTCATTGAAAGCATTGCAAGTTATATCTGTTGCTAAAGCTATCGGAAGAGGATTTGCAGTTGAGGATGCGGAGAATTTATTAGACTATGAATACTATTTAGAAGTTTTAGATATAAAAAATCATAGCAGTAAATCGAAGAAAAGAATGGAGCAGATTAGAGCTCGATTGATAGGTAAAAATGGTAAGACAAAACATCTGATAGAAGAACATAGTGGAGCGGTGATAGCTGTTAAAGGAAATACTGTTTCAGTAATAGGTTACTTAGAACAAGTAGATGTAGCTAAAACTGCGATATCAATGATATTGAATGGAGCAGAGCATAGTTCCGTTTATCGCTACTTAGAAGGGCACAGAAGAAGAAGACATTAGAAATTAAATACAAAAATAACTGTGATATCTGGCAAATTATTAAATAATTCCAATGCTAGCTGTAGAATCAGACGTACAACTTTCTGAACGCAAAGAAGAGACATATTTTACATGAAAGATGAGTAAATTATTGATTTACAAGTCGGAATGTAGTATGTCAGTTGTATAAAGTAGGGAGAAAAATAAATGAAAATAACGTTCTTGGGTGTTGGAGAAGCTTTTGATGAAAAAGAGAGTCATGTTTGCATACTTGTTGAGGCAAGCGGAAGAAGAATGATAATTGATTGTGGGGCCACTGCGCCTCCTGCAATATGGAAAAACTGTGAAAGAGCAGATTATCTCGATGGTATTTTCATATCGCACTTTCATGCAGATCATTTCTTTGGGCTACCTGCCCTTATGATGAGAATGTGGGAAGATGGAAGAACAAGGCCGTTCTATCTATTTGGACCGCTCGGAATGCAAAAGAAAGTGGAAGTGTTAATGGAAAGTGCTTATCCAGGTAGTATGCCAAGAAGAGATGGAAAAGAAGGTGGAATACCATTTACATTAAGATTTAGAGAATTACAAAGATCTCACCGATGGGATGATTGGAATTTGAGAGTTGTCAATACTAAGCATTCAGTACAGAATCTGGGTCTAAGATTGGAAGCTGGAAAAAAGGTCCTATGTTATTCAGGCGATGGAATGTTTACACCGACCGCAGCTAAACTTTATTCAGGTGCAGACTTGATAGTGCATGAAGCGTACTTAGAATCATCAGCAGAATTAAGAAAAAAGACTCATTGTACAGTAGATCAATTAGAAAGATTGGATGATATGGCGAGACCTAAACAAATGGCACTTGTTCATCTTCAAAGAAATCTAAGGAAAAAGAAGGCATCGATATTGAAAAAGAATAGAACCCGAAATTGGATAATTCCAAAACAGGGTGAAGTTATAGAGATATAATCGAAATTGATGGGTGAATACGAGCTAGTACACACAATAAGATTTGAGTCTGCTCGAAAATTAACGAAAGTTCCAGATGGGCATCCATGTGGCAACATCTATGGTTTGTCTTTCAAATTGGATATACACGTAAGAGGTCCGCTAGATAATGAGACCGATTGGGTAATCGATTTTGATGATATAGAAAAAGATTTTGAACCGCTAAAAAAACAGATAGATCATAATTATCTAAATGACGTGAAGGGGCTTGAAAATCCGACTACAGAAGTGTTGATAACTTGGATATGGAATGAATTGAAACCGGTAATGCCGAACCTTACTAAACTGGTATTGAAAGAGAATGAAAAATCTAGAGTGATCTATTCTGGATAAGATGGCGCCCGGACCGGGATTTGAACCCAGGTTCGAAGCTCCGCAAGCTCCAGTGATTCCAGACTACACTATCCGGGCGCATCATTCCCATTGGATAGATGTTAAAAACATGAGTACAGGACAGCGTGAATATTATATGTGGGACGCTTAGCATAATATGGCTAAAGTAGTCATCATGATGGGTTCAGCTAGTGACAGACCTGTTACTGACAAGTCTGAAAAAATTCTCGAAAAATTGGGAATTGAAAATGAATGTTATGTAGCTTCGGCACATAGGACACCAGATAAGGTGCGTGAATTGATTGAAACGTCAGGAGCTGATGTGTTCATAGCAGTAGCCGGATTATCTGCCGCACTACCGGGTGTTGTAGCTGCTCATACATTGAAACCTGTAATTGGCGTTCCATGTACATCCAGTAGCTCCCCTGGAAGTTTAGATTCTTTACTTTCAGTAGTTCAAATGCCGCCAGGAATTCCAGTTGCTGCGGTCGGTTTGAATAGAGGAGATAACGCTGCACTGTTAGCTGCAGAAATGATAGCGCTTTCTGATGAAGATGTAGAAAATAGCCTGAAAGCTTATCGTGAAGAGATGGCTCAGAAAGTTTTAGACTCGAATAATAGAGACTGAAATTATTTTTGACTATATGGAAAACGATAGGTCCTATCACAACTATCGCAGGTAATAGAGATTGTTTTGTTGGTAGCTAAGCGTCGTCTAGATGTACTTGGATTTAGATAAGAATTGCAAGAACGACAAATTTTCATCCGAGCATCAGAAGATAAACGAACATTGTATTTCATACCTATATTACGAACTAATTTGGTGCAAGAATTAGATAGCTCCAAATTTCCATCAACGCATGATTGATCTGCTAACTTCATAAGATAATTAATTCTCTGTGTAGCTATCTCGAGTTGTTGCTTCTTCTTACGTGCAGGCCGTCTTTTTGACACATAGAGACAATATCGGGTCCTTTTTTTAACTACGTGCAAACAAGTTATAATCCCGAATATAGTGTGAAAATAGGTTAATCGACATGATAGAATGGATTGAAGGGATTTGGAGTAGTCCTTGGGAGCTGTACTTCAGAGGGTTAATCCTATTACCTGTAATAGTCAGAATTATACTGTGGTCAGGACCTGTAGCTACGGGAATTAGAATTCACGGTATTCATGTTAGATGGATATTTGAAAGACTTGGAGATTTCCCAAGAGGATATGCGATAGCTGCCAGTGCAATTGTTGGATTACTTGTTCCAGCCATTGTTGGACTTTCGAGATTTGCAATAGGATCGTTTGGAGGAAGTTGGGGAAGTACGAGTGATGAGCAAATTTATGCAATACTAATATTCATATTCATACATACGATATTAGACTCTAGAAGAGTATGGAATGGAAGGGGGTTGTTAGTAAAAATGGTTAAATTTGATATTGAAAAATATAAACCATTAATAGACAGAATGGTCTCAATGAGGAATTGGTTGAAACCTGAACACCATGATGATGGTAATGAACCGTGGGAAGAAGGAACTGCTCTTTTCAATGTAAAAAAAATGTTTCAAGAGACAGTTGGAACTATAGCAGATATGGCGATAGACAAAACAACAGATATAGCCGATAAGATAATGGAAAAACCTGATGTTATGTTAAAGAAATGGGTTCCCAGAAACATAGCTGTTGCTGTTGGCTTCCATCTTGCACCAGTAGTCTTTGTCTACTTTATGTTAAGTTAAGTAGATTCCATTTCAGCTAAGAAAATGTTTATTTTAGAATGATAATCTTCTAGTGAGTCTTCATTAATTATTTGTCTTTCTGCAGAAGCTATAGCCTCTTTTAGATTCCAACTTAATTCACGTTTGTCCCTTTCACGAAAATCAGATTCAGCACCATCATCAATACGTTTTCTAGACATCGCTCGAGCCAATCTAATATCGAATGAAGAAGTGACCGCGAGCGTTACTAAATTATCACCAAAATTAGATTTGAATGTCTCTTGTTCAGGAATGCCTCGCATTCCATCAATCAAAACATTAGAGCCGTTAGCAAGTAAATCTTTGATAATTGGAATCGATCTGATTGCCCAGATATCCATACCGTGAGTTTCACGTTCACCATTAGCTACCTTCCCAACATTGGAAGGAGTTAGCTCCAATCCCCGTCTTTCTGTTTCAGCCCAAACTAAGGCCCCTATTCGATGAATTGACCATCCACGTTCCTTAGCTATATTGGAAACCTCCCCCTTGCCCGAAGCGGGCATTCCAGTTAATGCAATGACCCTGCTCAAAAATCTGGCTCAAACTCCGTTTCGGATAAATCCGGTTCCAACTCCGATTGAAGTTCCGTCATAAGTTGACTTAGAAGACCGTCAAAACTACTACTCTGATATTCTCTTGGACCGCCCATATCCGACTGTATCTTTGCGATGTAAACGCCGTCTGAAGATTCTAATTCTATACGGCAAATAGACTCTTCCATAATTGAGTTCATATTGGGTTCTATTTAATCCCAACGTTAGAACAGTTACATTCTGAAAACGCCGAAACCGGAATCATCGAAGGGGGCGTTTAGTGAGGCTGAGATACCGAGGGCTAAAACCATACGAGTATCTATCGGATCTATAATTCCATCATCCCAGATGCGTGCTGTTGAGTAGTAAGGATTACCTTCGGTTTCGTATTTCTCTAGAATAGGGGCACGGATTGAATCGATATCTTTCTCACTCAAAGATTTACCGGCTGCTGTCGCTTGATCCTGTTTAACAGTTGAGAGAACTGTGGCCGCCTGTTCACCACCCATTACTGAGATACGGGCATTTGGCCACATCCAGAGTTGTCGTGGCTGATAAGCACGACCACACATTCCGTAATTACCGGCACCGAAAGAGCCTCCTACAATAACTGTAAACTTCGGTACAGAGGCATTCGAAACAGCCATTACCATCTTAGCACCATCCTTCGCAATTCCACCGGCCTCATATTGACTCCCGACCATGAAACCGGTTATATTCTGAAGAAAGATAAGTGGTATTCCTCTCTGGCAGCAGACCTCGATGAAATGGGTGCCTTTCAATGCAGATTCAGAGAAGAGAACTCCATTGTTAGCGATAATACCTACCGGATAACCCATCAAACGAGCGAACCCGGTAACCAAAGTCTTGCCGTATTCGCTTTTGAATTCATGGAACTTAGAATCATCAACTAAACGAGCAATAACCTCTCTAATGTCATAAGGTTGGCGTGAATCAGCAGGAATAATACCGTACAGTTCCTTAGGATTATAGAACGGATCTTGTGGAGGGCTAACATCTAGAGAAGATTTAGATGGACGATTCAAATTTTCTAAAATATCACGAGTAATAGCTAGAGCGTGTTCATCGTCATCTGCGAAGTGATCAGTTACACCACTCTGTTTAGTGTGAACCTCAGCACC
>DAHL01000010.1:0-1531 GCA_002509225.1 Euryarchaeota archaeon UBA102
AGCTTCTGAACAATTAAAAATTGCTCAGGAATCATATGAAAGTCTTGTAAGGATAAGAGATTTAGTTGAGGATCGATTCAAACGTGGGATTAAATCAAGTTTAGATTTTCGTTTAGCTGAAACCTCTGTTTCTACTGCAAAAATCACAATTGAGGATAGAAAGAATCAATTACACTCCCTAAATCGCAACTTGGAAATCATATCAGGTGATTATCCAGCAGGTATCTTAATCTCAAATCATGAATTACCAGATACGATACCCGAAATATCTGCAGGAATACCTGCGGATATCATTACCCGCCGACCAGATATAAATGCACTTGTTCTGCGTGTGGAGGCAGCCGGATTAAATTTAAGCCAGGCAAAACGAAATTTACTTCCAGGGCTTACGTTAAATGGTTCTGTGGGGACATCTGCGAAGAAGTTAGAAGATATTCTTAATGATGATAATAGCGTCTGGTCGTTGAGCGCGGGAGTAGTAAGTCCTTTATTTAATGGTGGTAAATTAAAATCTGCAGTAAAAATTCAAGAATCAGTCGTTGAAAATGCAAAGCAAGAACTAATTCAAGGGTTATTACTTGCCTTTTCAGAGATAGAAACAATTTTATATTTAGAAGAATCAATCAAAGTGAAACTAGATGCCATTAGAAATGCTGTTAGTCAATCAGAGTCAGCATATTTACTCTCTACAGAAAGATACGATAAAGGGGTAACTACATTAGAATCTGTTTTAAACAGTCAAAGACAGTATAATGAGATTCGCTCTCGATATCTTTCGTTAAAAAGACAAAGAATAGAAAACCGTCTATCGCTATTATTAGCAATTGGAGGTGTCTATGAATCGTAAACCGTTACTTGATAACAAAAACCTTAAAGAAATCATGAAAAAAAATATAGGTATTACTGCTCTACTAGTGAGTATTCTAATTACAATTATTCTTGTTACTATTAGACCTGAAATAGAGGTCGAGGATGCGGTACAAAAATTACCATATGTAAAAACAGTAGAAATAAATAGCACTACGATCAATGCCAAAATTTCTTCTCAAGGTGTTATTGCACCGGAAACATCTCTAACTATTCTATCAGAATTAAGCTCCAAAGTGGAATGGATATCTCCTAAAATGGAACCAGGTTCTAATTTTAATAGGAATGACACTTTAATTATACTTGATCGGAGAGATTATGAACTTGCATTCATAACAGCAAAATCAAATGTCCTGAATGCAGAAGTAAATCTAGAAAGAGAAAAAGCCGAATCGGACTTAGCCAATAAAGAATGGGAGCGCATTGGTGTAGGTGAGGGAAGTGATCTTACACTTCGGAAGCCACAGTTAGCACAGGCGAAAGCTGTATTGGCTGCTGCAGAAGCTAATTTAGAACAAGCGAGTCGCAACTTAGGGAGAGCAATTATTATCGCACAGTTTGATGGTCGAGTTCAAAGTCGAAATGTTGAAATAGGAACATCTGTTTTTCCTGGTACTATGATGGCTAAAATATATGGTACAGATTATTTTGAAGTACGCTTGGT
>DAHL01000010.1:1893-5762 GCA_002509225.1 Euryarchaeota archaeon UBA102
TTAGACTTTAATGGAAAGTCTTTATCGAAGCGTAACCAATTACAGGTTGAATTTTCTCAAGGTTCATTGGCCTCAAACTATAGATGGAGAGGTAATATTGTTCGAACGGAGGCAGAAGTAGACCCATTGACAAGAATGCTAGCTATTGTTGCTAGAATAGATAATCGTAAGTTGAAAGCAACTTCCCAGACGCCACTTGCGATTGGTCAATATGTATCAGCAGAAATAATTGGAATAGAAATGAAAAATGTATTTGTAATCCCTAGAACTCTTGTTCGGAATGAGTCTGTATGGGTTGTGGACGATCAAAAAGTATTACGAAAGAGAAATGTAGAAATATTACGATATGAAAACGAAAATACATTTATTGGTAAAGGGTTTGAAATGGGAGACAGACTATTGAAAACACGTCTTTCATCTCTAGTAGATGGTTTAAAAGTAACCTATGATTTGGAATAAAGGTTAATAATGGAGCCAATAACTCGCTGGTTTGTCCAGAATAAAGTAGCTGCAAACATGATGATGATTTTTATCATTATCGCTGGATTTGTTACAATTCCTTATATCAAAATGGAAGTATTTCCTGCTATTGAGGTGGATGTCATTAATGTATCTATTATCTATCCTGGAGCATCTCCGTCTGATATTGAAGAATCTATATGTGTACGTGTCGAAGAACGATTACAAGGTTTGGAGGGAATTAAAAAAATAACATCCACTGCATCTGAGAATTTAGCAGTGATTTCTGTTGAAATTCTCCCTGAACAGGATGTGGAAGATATGCTTGACAAAGTAAAGGCTCAAGTTGATGCAATTAATACATTTCCAGACGATATTGAAAAGCCAACAGTTCAACAAATTATTGCAGTTTCTGAAGTAATAACTATAGCTGTGGATGGCAATCTGGATGAAGATAATCTGATTAATCTAACAGAAATAATAAAAGATGAGATTGATGCCCTACCAGGTATTACCTATACAACGCTAGTAGGAAAGAAGAATCGAGAAATAGAAATAGAGATTAGTGAAAAAACACTTCGAAAATACGGATTGTCTCTAGAGCAAATTTCAAGATCAATTAATAGTTGGTCTATAGATTTACCAAGCGGAAGTATTGAAAGTAATAATGGAGAAATCTTAATTCGGGCAAAGAATCAAGGATATAGCATAGATGATTTTAATGCTATTCCTGTTATAACAGATGAAGTGGGATCCGTTGTTCGGTTAGGTGATATCAGTAATATACATGATGATTTTGTAAGCAATGAATACGAGTTACAGTTTAATGGAAATGATGCCAAGTTAATTCGCGTATTTAGAGTGGGTGATCAGAATGCATTGGATATTTCGAAATCCGTCCGTGACTATATTGATAAAAAAATACCAGATTTACCACCAGGTGTTCATATTACCCCATGGAATGATGAAGCATTATTACTGCAAGGTAGAATTGACCTATTAACAGATAATGCAAAATATGGATTATTTCTAGTCCTTATAGTCTTAGCATTATTTTTAAAACCAAAACTTGCTTTTTGGATATCTCTTGGTATCCCCATTTCATTTATGGGTGGATTTTGGTTTATGCCAATTATGGATCTTTCCATAAATATGCTTTCCTTATTTACATTCATTTTGGTACTTGGGATTGTGGTAGATGATGCAATTATTGTTGGTGAAAATATTGCTCTATTTAGAGAAAGAGGGTTCGATCCAGAGGAAGCAGCTATAAAAGGCGCTGCTCAGGTTACTACCCCAGTTATATTTGCTGTATTGACTACAATGGCAACATTTTCACCTATGTTGGCTGTTTCTGGAACTATTGGTGCCATATGGAGAATATTTCCATTAATTACTATTATTGTCTTGTTTTGGTCTTTAATTGAGTCATTAACAATATTACCAGCTCATTTAGCTCATTCAGTAGAAACAAAGCCTAAAAATAATATGCTTGGACGAATGACTAAGAGTTGGGGTCAATTTCAAGATAAAGTAAAAAAGTTTTTAGAAAAATTTGTTGAAAAAAGATATAAGCCAACTCTTCTATTAGCAGTTAAAAACCCTTTCAATTCTCTTGCCTTAGCGATTGCGGTATTTGTGTTAACTCTAGGTATGATATTAAGCGGTGTACTTAAATTTTCTTTTTTTCCACCTATTGAAGGGGATATTGCTATTGCAACAATTGAATACCCTTCTGGAACCCCTATTGAAGTAACTCAAGATGGGTTTAATGTATTAAATCAAGCTGCCCATGAATTGAACAAACAATTATTAAATGAATATCCTTCAGAAGATATAATTCATAATATTTTATCAACGGTAGGGGATCAACCGATGCGTACTAAATCATCTCAGGGTCCAGGTGCTTTAAATGTTTCATTTGATGGATCAAATCTAGCTGAAGTAGCACTTGAATTGGCGCCAGGAGAGTCTCGATCTATCAGCACAGAAACTGTTGTAAGGCGTTGGAGAGAAATGGTATCGGATATTCCTGGCGTGAAACAGTTATCTTTCTTTTCGAGTTTGTTTTCAGCAGGAGATCCAGTGAATATTCAACTTTCCAGTAAGTATATGGATGATTTGTTTTCTGCTAGAGATGAACTAAAAGAAAAACTAATTGAATATCCAGGCGTCTTTAATGTTCAAGATGATTTTAATATGGGTAAAGAAGAATTGATAATAAGCTTACTTCCCGCATCAGAAAATTATGGAGTTACGATGCAAATGGTTGCTTTCCAGGTTCGACAAGCATTTTACGGTTTAGAGGTCCAAAGTATTCAACGAGGTAGAGATGAGTTAAAAGTTATGTTGCGATATCCAGATGAAGAAAGATCTTCAATTTCAAATCTTGAAGATATGATGATTCGAACACCAAAAGGATCCACGATTCCAATTCGTCAAATTGCGCAACTTGATATTGGAGAAGGTGTATCTACCATAAAAAGAAAAGACAGAAAACGATCTATAAGTGTAACTGCTGATGTAGATTTAACTGTCACAACAGGTAATGAGGTTATATCTTCTGTAACCAAGGATGTATTGCCTTCCATATTACAGCGTTACAGTTCTCTCAGTTATTCGTTGGAAGGAGAACAGCAGGAGCAAGGTCAGAACCTTTCTTCATTAGCTCGAAACTTTCTAGTAGCAATGGTAGTAGTTTATACACTGTTAGCTATACCGTTTGGTTCATATTTACAACCTTTAGTAGTGATGTCAGCTATTCCTTTTGGATTAACGGGGGCCGTTATTGGACATTTAATTATGGGTATTAATTTTTCTGTTCTTTCTCTATTAGGAATTGTTGCATTAACTGGAGTTGTAGTGAACGATAGTCTGGTTATGGTTGACTTCATTAATAAATATCGAAAAGAAGGTTCGTCTATTGAGAAAGCGGTTTTGGAAGCTGGACCAAGAAGGTTTAGACCCATATTTATGACATCTCTAACAACCTTTGCAGGATTAACCCCACTTCTTTTTGAAAAAAGTATTCAGGCAAAATTTATAATTCCAATGGCTGTTTCACTGGCTTTTGGTGTTTTATTTGCTACTGTAATCACCCTTTTTCTTGTTCCTATATCATATTTAATTCTAGAAAAGTATATTTTGAATAGTGATAATTAATAATCCAGATGATTTAATGGGTGAAATAAAAAAATATTGGAAATAGAGAGATAAACTATGAAGTTCGTATACATATGCGCCCGTAGCTCAGCTGGATAGAGCGTCTGCCTCCGGAGCAGAAGGTCACAGGTTCAAATCCTGTCGGGCGTACACTATAAAAAGTAACTATTAGGAGTGATAATGAAAAATAAACCCATTTATATGCTAACACTGTTAACACTGTTTATTGGTGGCTGTTCTCAAAAAGT
>DAHL01000030.1 GCA_002509225.1 Euryarchaeota archaeon UBA102
TTCTCTTCAGCCGGTTTCTCTTCATCAGAATCAAAGTCAAGCTGCACACTCGGTCTAACTGGATGCATATCACTCTGCAAAGGCGATTTGTAATTATATTCTATAGTCTTTTCTAATTTTTCATTTATTACCGTTCCAGGTTCTCTAATAGTAGTTCCATCTACTGTTATGTGTCCATGCGTTATCAATTGCCTAGCTTGTTTAACTGTCCTAGAGAAACCCTGAACATAAACTTGAGTCTGTAGCCTTCTATCTAATATATGTTCCATATTCAAATTTAATACATCATCCAATGCTGCACCATGATCAATAATTCCCAATGTGACAACTCTATCAATGAGTAATTCCTTTTCTTTACTCACTTGTTCAGAAGCAGCTTTAGCCGTTAGCAATCTTGCTTGCTGACGAATTTTTCTTATTATGGTATTAGCTTTCCAAATTTCTTTTTTATTCTTAAGTCCATATTTATGCACAATCCCCTTCTCTTCTTGAATTCTCTCTTCTTCCCAAGGGTGAGATGGTTTCTCATAGTGTTTTTTTGAAAATTTCGGATCGCCCATTCAATTACCTACTTTTTTCCTTTACTAACTCCAAGAGCCAAACCTCTTCTTCCATTCGAATAAGTTCGTTGCCCTCTGACTTTATGACCACTCTGGTGTCTAACACCTTTGTAGCTCTTTATCTTTTTCATTCTATTAATGTCATCTTCAACCTTTGTTGAAATGTCTATTGAAACGAAATGTACATCTTCTCCAGTTTCATAATCCTTTCTTCTGTTAAGCATCCATCCAGGTAAGTGCTCATCTATTTCTTTTACGGATTCATTCAATAAATCTACTTCTTTATCCTCTAATTCACCAACTATTTTGTTTGGATCTAGTTTAATGGATCTTATAAGCGCTAAAGCGGCTCTTGCCCCTATTCCTCTTATTTTAGGCAGGGTTTTCACTAACTTACCTTCACCAGGAAGGTCGGTGTCTGCCACACGTACTATGTATTTGAAATCGGTTTCATTTGCCAATAAGGGCCTCCAGTACTCAAAGTAGAGTTCGTCGTGAGCTTTGGCACCTATTTATATGCTTTCCCTCAGTTCTTAACATGCGAACAAGATTTTATACAGCATTGAATACGTATGTCTGTAGTCATGAAAAAAATGCTTATAGTTTTATTGATGGTTTTCTTCTTAGTAGCTGGTTCTGCAGGTTACGGTGTTTGGACGTATAAAGATGAAATACCATTTCTCAATGAAGAAACCGAGGAAGAAGAGGAAGAAGAGGAAAATAACGCCACTCCTTCAATATTATCTGTTTCTACAGATCCTGCCGATAGTACAGTAGGCATCAATGAAGAAATTTCCTTCAGTTCTACAGCGGACGATGAAGATAACGATCCTCTCACCTTTTCATGGGATTTTGGAGACAATACTACCGATAGTGGTCAAGATTTATCAGACGTTTCACATAGCTATTCAGAAGTAGGTACTTGGACAGTTACATTGGAAGTAAGTGATGGCAAATCTTCTGATACGAAATCAATTCTCGTTTTTGTAGATGAGGAAGGTTCAGATGTTACAACTTTTCTATTTGAAGGTGAAGTAGGTTGTCTAGGTGATGGGCCGGTTGTCTGTGAGGATGATTATGAAGAATTTAATGTTACAGATTCAGACACTATAACTATGATGACTATTGAGATGGTTTTTGATGATACATCAAGTAATGATGTTTTCAGTGGCCAAGTAAGACTTAGAGTTTACAACGCTAGTGGAAATGTAAGTCATGATGATTATTATGAAGAGGGGAACTACACAGCTTCCATAAACAGTACTGACATCGATGATGGTGATTGGGGTTTCTATATAGAAGCTGAAAACGGCTCAATGGAATACCAAGTATACATTCGCGCTCATCATTAGGTGACTTTTTCTAAGACCAATACATTTCTCGTAAGATTTTTGTGTGAATACCATGGAAATTGATATTTAATTTCAAATCCATCTTCAGATATCATATCCTTTTCAGGCACTACTATAACTAATCTCTTTCCTACTTCTAACTTTTTCTTTATACTTTTCATCGTTCTTTTCATTAATTCATCTCTCATTTCACCCTTTAATGAACTGGATTGTCCATATGGAGGGTCCGTAACTACAACGTCTATTTTTTCTATTTTGTCAATTTCTGATATGTCGCCTTCTATTATTCGTCCTTCAAATCCAAAATATTTGAGGTTCTTCAAACTCGCTTCTACCATTTTTGAATCTATATCTTGACCAATTATATTCAAATCCATATCTGCACCTTCTATCAATATCCCTCCAGTTCCACAAAAGGGATCAAGCATTATCTCATTATTTTTTATTCCCGCTACATTAATCATAGCACGGGCCATCCTAGGATTGAGACTTATAGGATAAAATTCAGGTCTATAATTTACATGATGTTTCAAACATTTTACGTATCCCGTTTTGGTTTTTGAAATACCGAGATATATTCTATCGCTAATCAGAACTATAATTTCTGTTTCTGGATTATCTAAATCAACCAACTTTTTTTTACCCAGTATAGTGCCTATTTCTCTATTAATTTTATCTATAGGTACTTCTTTTTCATTTTTTATTTTATGACATCTCACAGCAAATGTTTCACATTGCAATTCTATACTCTTCGATTTTTCTATTATTTTTTCATATTTATCCACATCTTCAATCTCTACAATTTTTCCAACATATTTTGTCAATGAGAGTCGTTCAATCATCGCGCTTTCAATATCATCTTTCGTTTCAATAATCAAAATTCTATTCTTTTTCGATATTTTTTTCGGTCTGTTGTTATACAATATCAATAATTCTTCTACCTCTACTTCTGCCATTTGTTCATGTTCACCAGATAAAACAAAGAAATGAACTATGCTGTCTTTCATCATCTTTTCACCAAACAACTCTTTTTTTAATATTGTCTATTTAGTTTATTGTGTTCACTATCGCTAATTTCGCCTTAAAACCATTTTATTTTTTCTATGAGAAGATTCTACTTCGTAAAGTAAAAAGTAGTAAAGTTCCACAACATATAGGGGTCATTATGGATGGTAATAGACGTTATGCAGCCCAAGCTGGACTATTTTCTCAACAAGGCCATCTTTTAGGTAAAAATTCATTAGAAAAATTATTGGATTGGTGTATGGATTTAGATATACGAATCGTCACAGTCTATGCTTTTTCTATGGAAAATTTGAAAAGAGATGAAAAAGAAGTCGATACTTTGATGTCTTTATTCAATTCATCCTTCAAGGAAATTTCGGAAGATAAAAGAGTTCATGAAAATAAAATAAAAATCAAAGTTATAGGTTCTCCTGAAAAACTTCCTGAAAATGTTCAAAAAAGTATTCGTCAAGCAGAAGAAAAAACTAAAGATTACACCAATTTTCAACTCAATATTGCAGTTGCATATAGTGGCCGTCAAGAAATTATACACGCTGTAAAATCAATAGTAGATAAGGCCATATCAGGCACAATTAAAACTACTGATATCAATTCTTCACTATTGTCTAGTCATCTTTATACTGGCAATCTCCCAGATCCGGATTTGATTTTACGTACTTCCGGTGAGGAAAGAATTAGTAATTTCTTATTATGGCAAATTGCATACGCAGAGCTATACTTTGCGGACGTTTATTGGCCCGCACTACGAAAGATAGATTTCTTACGGGCTATACGTTCATTTCAACTTAGAAAAAGACGAATGGGTAATTAGGGTGGTCCGGTTATTTATTTAATATTAGTTTTCTGGGGTATTTGATGATAAAGCAATTAGGTAATATTTCGACGGAAAAATCTACTGAAGTTTTAGCCTTAATTGGGGCAATTACTTTACTATTGTCTTATTTTCTTCTTTCAGTTTCTTTCAATACTGACGTAGAAGCATTTCTTCCAGATTCTCAAATAACTGAAGACCATCATCACGTTGGTGAACTTTTCGGTAATGAATCTCACGTGATTTACCTTCATATCACTTCATCTGATTCTTCTAATTCCAATATCTTAGAAATGAATTCATTATTGGAAATTTTACATTTACAAGAATCGGTAGCCGAACTTCCAAATGTTGATAATTCTATCTCAGTAGCCAGTTATCTAAACAAAGCTCTCGAATGGAAAAATTCCAATCTTACTCAAATTTCCGAGTTAGATAATCCTTGGGATGCTTTGTATAATGCTACTTGGCAAGAAATAGAAGATGGCAGCGACAATGTAACATACGGTGATATCGAATTTTTAGCGGATGTTTTGATACATCGGGATTTAGATTGGTTGCCTCTATGGGCTTCAGAAGGCACTGAAAGGGCGGCACCCGAAGCAGATTCAGCATTAGTTGTAGTTTTTATCAATCCCGATTTGGATACTGATGGACGAAAAGAAGTAGGAAAAAACACTCGAGATTTAGTAGATAACGCTTTGTCCTTCAATTCAATAACAGTAGATACATTTTCTACAGATTTAATGGCTTATGATGTAGATCAATCTACCAGAGATACAAATATTCTAATGGCATTAGGTATGCTAGGGGTAACCATTTGTCTTCTATGGTTCTCATTCAGACAATTCAGCTATGTTATTTTACCAATTTTAACATTATCTCTCTCTATTATTTGGACCTTTGGTCTTGCTGGTTTATTGAATATAAAATTGACTGCTATATCTGTTGCAGTTTTGCCGTTGGTAGTAGGTCTAGGAATTGATTTTTCTGTTCATATAAGTCGTAGATATATGGAAGAGATAACTAAATCTAATGATTTTCATGCATCTCTTTTGAAAAGTCAACAACACATAGGTTATGCACTCTCCTTAGCTGCAGCAACCACAGTAATCGCTTTTCTTTCAGGTGTAACAGCAGGCGTTGGACCAGTTAGGGATTTTTCAATTATTTGTGCAATTGGTATTTCTTGTTCCTTTATTCTTACTTTAACTTTTCACACGGCTGCTCGTTATCTTATAGATAGTAAATCATCCGATTCCAATTCTTTAATTCCAAGATCATCTAAATTAATAGACACCATAACTCACTTTTCAATTCATTCTGTAAAAAATCATCCAATAACGATAGTCGCAGCTACCGTTGTTATAACTTTATTATCAATAGGAGGGGCTACTCAATTAGAAACTTCCTTTACTTTAGACGATTTCTTATCTGACGATTTAGAAATAATGGTCATTGGTAAACACGTTAGTGAAGATTATAGGGGAGGTAGTTATGCTCAATCTCAAATATTAATAAAAGATGAAAATCAAAGCTACAAAGAACTTTTAGAGGGGACTTTTACAGTTCAATGTAATTTAGGGATATTTGATGAATCTCTCGGTATAAAATCAGAATGCTCTAACAGACCTTCTGTTGATTACGTTATACAAGTAGGTGCAGAAGCGAGAGTCGATTCCATTTATCAAATTGTTAGAACTGCGATACATTCTGAATCGGGCTCTATTACTTATCATGGCGATGGCCCTTATTTTGAAATTACAAGTTTGTTTCACGTTTATTCAAATGAATCGTTATCTATCGAATGGATATCTAATTCCGATCATACAATCAATTCTACAATTTTCTGGATTGATGCAGATAATTCTGAAACTAGCACTACACTAATTCCTTCAATTACTCCTCATTCATTTTCTGATTATCTTTATTCTGTCAATGTAACTCCACCTTCAAATGCAATTAATGCATATCTAAAATTTGAAGTTTCTTCTGCTTCTCCTGCGGTAAATTCTTTATCAGTTCACGGACAAGATTATTATTTTGTCCAATCATTAAGAGATACCTTTTCTTTATCTTCTAAGGGTACACCTATCAGTTCAACAACTGATGAAGATATCAAGAAATTATTCGATTATCTTTATCAAAAAGATTTAGACATTGCAGATCGTTTTACTGGTGAAAGTTTCAATACAGAACTTCAAAAAGTATTACATAAGAATCAAAATGGAGAATACAATGCATCGGTAATTAGAATATACATCGGACCAACTAAACATAATCCTTTAGATAAGGCAGGCCTCAATCAAATGTTATCACAACTTTCTTCAGATATACCTACAGATACCTTTTCAACTCAAACAGTTAGTTTAACAGGAGGTCACGTTTTGACTATAACTACAATAAATACTATAGAAACGGCCCAAATCAATTCTACACTCATTTCTCTGGCGATGGCTTCTTTATTTCTTTTATTAGTTTATCGTAAATTCTCTTACAGTATTTTAACAATTATACCGGTAGTTATTGCAACTTTCTGGATACTTGGAACTATGTCTCTTCTCGGCATTTCCCTAAACGTTCTAACAGTTATGGTAACTGCACTCACTATAGGGTTGGGCATTGATTATGCAATCCATATCGTTGAAAGATATCGTCACGAATTACAAACTTCAGATAACAGTAAAGCAGTTGAAACTGCAATTAAGCACACCGGTTCTGCATTGATTATAAGTGGTATAACTTCCTTGTTCGGGTTCGCAGTTCTCACACTCAGTCCGATGCCATTAGTACGCAATTTTGGAATAATAACTGCTGCAACTATAATTTATTCAGTTCTAATAGCGGTTTTAGTTTTACCAAGTCTCATGTTACTTTCCGGTAATATACTGAAGGAGAAAAACTAATTATTCCTATCTTCTCTTTTTCCACAATTCTCTTGCCAACTGCCGCATGTCTTTAACCTCATCATATTCATCTACTATTTCAACGCCCAAAAGAGTCTCTATGGTGTCTTCTAAAGTTATTATTCCCTGAGTTCCACCATATTCATCCACAACTAAAAAAATATGCTGTTTTCTTTTAATAAATTCATCCAATACTTCAGCAACACTATCTTCAGGTTTTACCCGTTCCAATGGTGAAATCAATTCTTCTACTCTTTTCGTAACTCCTCCATTATGACTCTCTTCCAAAAGAGTATTTGTAAGTACAAATCCTATAACATCATCTAAATCCTTTCCAATTATAGGTATTCTGGAAAATCTTATTGGGGAATGTTCTTCTACAACTTCGCTAACAATTTCATCTTTGTTAAGTGTAAAAAGAACAGTACTCGGCGTCATTACATCCTCTGCTAAGATATTTTTTAAATCCAATAGATTCTTTATTATTTCAGTTTCTTGAGATTCCAAAGTTCCTTGATCCTGACCAATTTTAGCAACTGCAACCATCTCTTCTCTTGTCATTACGCCTTCGCTTCCTTCTGGCGATATCACATTAGATATTTTTTGTAACATAATCGTTATTGGCATCGTTATCATAATGACATAGTGTGTTAAATATGTCGAAAAAGGAATAATTTTCCTCCAATACGTGGCTCCTATCGTTTTTGGTATTATTTCTGAAAATACCAATATCATAAATGTTAAAATTATAGAAGATATAGTTAACCAGTTTCCTGCTCCGTGAAATTCCGATCCAACTCCTGCCGCACCAACGGTATGTGATATAGTATTCAAAGTCAATATAGCTGCTAAAGGCTCATCAATATTCTCTTTCATCCTTTTTAGATTTATTCCAACCCAGGTTTTTTCCTCGACTTTAGTCTCTACGTAACTGGGCGTAACTGAAAGAATAACAGATTCTAGTAATGAACAAATAAAAGATATTATTAGAGCTAACGCTAAATAAACAAATACTACATAAAAATTAACAACTTCTAGTTCAATAGGTAAATCAATCAATATGCTTCTTACTCCACCCCTGACAGGTATCTAAAATTAGATTCTCGTTTGCTCAACGTAATGGTAGTCAGGAAGTTCAATAATAAACTTTTCGATATGTCATTTTGCTTAGGAAGTATATTATACTGCCCTTTTCTCCAGTGCTTTAGATGGCTAGATTTCCCGAAGCAGAAGCACGTCTTCTAGAGAAGAAAATCTGTATGAAGTGTAATGCACGCAATGCTTACCAAAGTGCAAAATGTAGAAAATGCGGTAGTAAACAACTCCGTCCTAAAGCCAAGGAAGGCCGCGGTAAGTAATCTTGCCTTTTTATTTTACAGTTACAGATTTAGCTAGATTTCTCGGTTTATCTGGGTCATGCCCTCTCATAACAGCTAAGTGGTATGATAAAATTTGAATAGGTATTATTTGACATATGGAATTCAACTCTCCAGCATCCCTTACTTTTATGAAAAAATCAAATTCTTCATGGTTTTTAGATCCAATTCCAATTATGTATGCCCCTCTACTTTTTACTTCAATCATATTAGACATTATTTCTTCATTATTTTTTTCTGGAACAAAAACTATGCATGGTGTACCTTTTTCAATTAATGCTATGTTTCCATGTTTCAATTCTCCTCCAGCAAATCCCTCTGCATGGATATAGGAAACTTCTTTAATTTTTAATGCAGATTCTAATGCTGTCGGGTATTCTAAATTACGCCCTATTGTATATATATGTTCAACATATCTTAAATTTCTAGACAATTTTTTCAAATATTCTCTAGTATTTTTTGAAGTTAATGCATATACATATTTGATTAATGCTTTCAAAGCTTTCAATCCCTTTTGATATTTATCATTTACAGAATAAGATATCAATGACAATATCGCTAGCTGCGAGGTATATGTTTTAGTTGACAAAACCCCTATTTCCGGTCCAGCATTCATTAAGATGTATTTTTCTACTTCTCTAGTTAAAGAAGAACCCTGAACATTAACTATGGCTAAAACTTTCCCATCTTTATCTTTTGCCATTTTAACTGCGTCAAGAACATCTACGGTTTCACCCGATTGAGATATGACTATAATTAGTGTTTTTTTATCTACAAAATTAATATAATTTTTGAATTCAGAAGCTAAAACTGGAATTGCATTTATGTTTGTGTTTTTACCTAATAAATAACTTCCATGTAATGAAGCATGATAAGATGATCCACAAGCAACAAAAAATACGTTTCTAGCTTTTTTAATATCTTTAGCAAATTCTTCTATTAATTCCTTATCTTGTGATATCGCCCTTTCTACACTCTCTACTTGTTCACTTATTTCTTTTAACATATAATGTTTAAAATTTCCTTTCTTTGCTTGCTCCGCATCCCATTCTATCTTCTCTATCTCTCTTTTAACTTCTACATTTTCATCCAAATTGAAAAATGAAATCTCTTCATCAATAATAACTAAATCTCCATCGTAAAGATATACAACATTGGTGGTATAATCAAGAAATGCAGGTATGTCTGAAGCAACAAATGTTGCATCTTCTCCAATTCCAAGTACCAGAGGCGATCCTCTTCTAGATGCACATATTGTTCCAGTCCCCTTCTCTATTGCAACAATTGAATAGTTTCCTTTAATTCTTTTCAAGGTTCTTTTAACAGCAGTTTTAAATCTTACATTTTTACAATAATGTTCTATTAAATTCGGTATAATCTCTGAATCGGTTTCACTCACAAATTTAAAACCATTTTCTTCTAAGAACGTTTTTAATTCTTTGTAGTTTTCAATAATACCATTGTGCACAACAGCAATATTTTCATCATTTGAAAGATGGGGGTGAGCATTCTCATCTGTAACGCCTCCATGCGTTGCCCATCTCGTATGACCAATTCCAATATTTGAATCGCCTAAATTAATTTCTATATCTTCACCTTCAATTCTACCACTCTTTTTTACATATTCAATATTACTTTCATTTATTACTGCAATACCCCATGAATCATAACCCCTATATTCCAATTTTTTAAGAGAAGGTACAATTATTTCACTTGCATTTTGATTTCCTTTATACGCTACGATGCCACACACTACTACTTTCTCCCATTTGTAACTCTCTTTTACCCTTATTTAAGTAATTTGCTTATTATTTTTTAACAGAAATCAATTTTTATCTATCGCATTGAGGTGTTTATGGAAAAATTTTGGGATTTAATTGTGATTGGTGGCGGCCCTGCTGGCAGTACAGCAGCTCGCTACGCTTCTTCTGCAGGTATCAAAACTTTAGTTTTGGATAGAAGTAAAGAGATAGGTCACCCTTTACAGTGTGGAGAATTAGTTCCATCCAATAGTCAATTAGAAGAGTTATGTCCAAATGTTCCAGATATAGATGATTTAATCCAACTCTCAAATTCTGCAATTTCACGCACTACTGATAGGTTGGATTTAGTAACTCCATCTGGAAAAAAACTAAGCTATCCGTTCGAAGGTCAAATTCTTAACAGACCTATACATGATAGTGAAATCGCAGATTTAGCTATCAAAGAGGGTGCAATTTTTCACAACAATTCAACTGTTGTAGATATCGTTGCAAATCGAGTTTTTTTAGACAATGGTGATTTTTTCGAGGGAAAAGTAATCATCGGAGCTGGAGGCCCTCACGACCCTCTTGTACGTAAATATTGGAATACCAAACTCACTACGGTACCCGTTTCTTTTTTTCTTTTAGAAGGGCATTTTGATAATAATGTAGAAATACACTTTGGTTCAATGGCACCCGGAGGTTATGCTTGGGTAATTCCCAAAAAGGGCGGTGCGAACATAGGGGTAGGAATCCAACCTAAATTTTCTAATAATTACTCAGTTAAAGAGAAAGCAGATCTCTTCGCCTCTAAATTTCCAGGTGAGATAGTTTATCGAGGCGGTGGCGTTATTCCCATTTCTGGTCCAGTTCAAACCATGGTAAAAGGAAATTATCTCTTAGTCGGCGATTCTGCAGGAACAGTTTTTCCTTCAAATGGTGCAGGTATATCATTAGCAATGATTTCAGGTAGATTGGCAGGTCAATCCGTTTCTGAATATATCAAATATGGTACATCTTTACTGTCTTATCAGTATAATTGGAAAAAGCAAGTAGGGGACAATATGAAATATTCAAAACGCTCATTTACTTTAGGTAAATCATTATTCTATGCTCCAGATTGGTCAATAAATATGGGGTTCAACAACTTAACAAAACCTTTACTATGGAGGGCAATAACTTGTCAACCAATACTTGGGTTTTTCTAATCAATGAGGAAATACGTTTTAGACACTTCAGTTTTTTTAAATCAAATACATCCAGATGGTGTTTTATTCACAATCCAAGAAGTAGTCGATGAAATACGCAATTCTGCAAGTAAAAATTATTTTTCAAATTTAGTACAAATTGGTCTTTCAGTCGATTCACCTACTCCCGACTCCATTTCTGATGTTAAAAAGATGGCAGAATACACGGGCGACATCGGTAAACTTTCTGAAACGGATATCAAATTAATCGCCTTAGCTAAAACTAAATCGGCTACTATAGTCTCAAGCGATTTTGCAATTCAAAACGTCTCTTTAGCTTTAGAACTAAAATGGATTTCTCCCGACAGAAAGGGCATCAAATCCCTTTTACTTTGGAAATGGCGTTGTGAGGCCTGTTTCTATATTTTTGAAAAACCATTGAAAGAATGTAAAATATGCGGTTCATCATTACGTGCAGTACGCAAATAAATATCTCATTTAAAATCACCTAGAGTAACTTGTTCAGCTTTACCTTTTCCAGGTCCAAAGAATTTATCTAGAGCATTATCAACTCTAGATTTTGAGAATTCATATTTTCCACACAATAACTCAATAGTTTTAGATTTTACAGGTTCTTTCCAATTCACTTCAACATTTTTAGTAGAATAAATTTTAGTATCTAGAAACATTTTTCTTAACTCATCTAAATTATCTATTTGTTGATCCAATTTTTCTAAGCATTTTTCAGCATTTCCACATTCTTTTATTATTTTAATACCTTTTTTGGGCCCTATCCCATGTATCCCTCTATTGTAATCAGTACCAATCAATATGGCCAAATCTATTAGCTGTTCTTGTGTTATTTGGTTTTCTTCAAGCACCTTTTCAAGAACTATTTTTTCCATTTCAATGTTTATCCATTTTTGTTGCCTAGGTAATTTTCTCTTTCCAGATAAAGTCAGATTTCTAATCATAATTGGGGCGCCGTATAGGAGCGTATCAAAATCTTGAGAAGCCACGGCGTCTAGTATACCATCTCTAACCATAGTTGCAGCTTGTGCTTCTCCTTCACTAGGAGCCTGAACCCAAGGCACACCCAATGCATCTAACACTTCCTTAGTCTCATCTATCATTTTATCAGTCAATATAGATGTCTGTTGAGCTTTCATTCTAGCTCTTTCTAAGTCACCAACAATAAGTGCCTCTTCCCATTCTCTTTGTGCTTTTTTCTTTCGTTCCTTTCTTTCATCTAATAAACGTCTCTTTAATGGATGCGGAACGCCATCAAAAACAAAACATAATTTAATTCCTTCAGAATTCAAATAACTCACTCTAGACAATAGCCCTCTTAGATGGCTAGTGACCACCCCTTCTGAATTTTGTAAAGGCATTCCATCTGGCTGCCTTATACTACTAAGAAATTGGTATAGCATATTGTATGCATCAACACCTAATTTTTTCCCCCTTAATTCTGCTAAATTAATAGGTTTAATCACAGTTAAATCTTTCAGATTAATTCCCATCTATCCCTTAATCACTCCGATAGGCTTTAGTTTTGCAACTTTCTTTGATATTCCTACTTTCTCACAGACATCTACTATACTCGTAACGTCTTTGTACGCTTCTGGAGCCTCCTCTGATACAACTTTAGGGCTTCTTGCTTTTACGTAGACTTTATTATTTTTCCATAGTTTTTCTATCAATTCTTTTCCTTTGAATTTCTTTGATGCAGCTTTCCTACTAAGGGCTCTACCAGCACCATGACACGTCGAACCAAACGTCTCCTTCATCGCTCCTTCTGCACCGGCTAAAACGTAACTACAAGTCCCCATATCTCCAGGAATTAAGACTGGCTGCCCTACATCTCTATATTTTTGTGGTATATCGACACTATTGGGTGCTAAAGCTCTGGTGGCGCCCTTTCTATGCACACAAACGTTTTTTCCATTATGCCTTTCAAATTTTGCAA
This sequence comes from Euryarchaeota archaeon UBA102, assembly GCA_002509225.1. Classification (GTDB taxonomy): domain Archaea; phylum Thermoplasmatota; class Poseidoniia; order MGIII; family CG-Epi1; genus UBA102. The sequence goes on from DAHL01000030.1 coordinate 12,930, forward strand.
TATTATGTGAAACATCGTATACAGTTTCCATTCCTAAAGTTTCTGCTTCTTGTTTAAACACATTGGAAAAAGATTCTCTGGTCCAATGAGCTATTAATGATCTATTGGCCCACGCATAATTTGCTGCTGCGTTCATAGCACCAATATAATTTTCCGCTTCTTTACTATCTAATGGTGCAGAAGCTAATTGTTTATCTTTTAACTCTATCTTTTCCCTTATACTGGCGTTTATCACAGGTCTTAGGTGGTCTTGACACACTTGGTGACCACAGCCTCTGGATCCACAATGCATCATAACAACGACCTTATCTTTCTCAAGCCCGTAAATTTTTGCAGTACTTTCATCGTATATCTCATCAACTTTTTGTATTTCTAAGAAATGATTCCCACTTCCCAATGAACCGAGTTGCGGTATTCCTCTTTTCTTAGCTTTTTCACTAACTTCTTCAATTTGAACATTTTCCATACGTCCATTTTCTTCTAAAAATTGCATATCTTTATCCCAAAGATATCCATTATCCTTTGCCCACTTTGCACCCTCATTGAGTACGTTTTCTAATTCTTTGTTTGATAATTTTATTCTACCTTTAGACCCCAGTCCTGCAGGTACGTTTTTGTATAGTTCATCCATTAATTGAGGAAGTCTTTCTCTAACATCTTGTTCACTCAAATCAGTTTTTAGTAATCTCACTCCACAATTTATGTCAAATCCAACTCCACCAGGGGATATCACTCCCATGCCATTTTCTTCTTCTTCTGTTGAAAATGCTGCGACACCACCTATTGGAAATCCATAACCCCAGTGTATGTCTGGCATTGCCAAACTTGCATCTACTATACCTGGCAACGAGGCGACATTCACTACCTGTTGCAATGCATTTTCCATTCCCGTTTGAGTAAGTAGTGCAGGTGAAGAATAAATTCTTCCAGGTACGTTCATCTTTCCTGTTTTAGGAATGGTATAAACATTTTCTTTATCTTCTTCCAATTTTTCCGATACGTTACTGTCCATCTGCCTCCACATATTTAGACGGACATCCCATTTGTATTTTTTCTGATAACAAAACACGCTGATTGTCTTGATTACTCAATATTCCTGTCACCGTAGCACTATTATTTTCTGAAAATGTGGGCGGTATCTCAGTTTCCAATATCTCTACCATAAGAGTTACATTATTTTGTTCCAAGTAGAAATTATTCAGCGTACGTTGAATTACATTTCCATGTATCTGAACTTTTTGCCCATCATATTCTCCAGTCATAGCATCTTCTACACTAATATATGTTGATTGATTTCCAACATTATATGTGGCCAAAAAAGTTGTTAAAACAATCACACTTAATGCGAATATACCCTTTGTCCAAGTAGGCCACGGCTTCTCAGTTCTTCTTTTCATCTTCTTCATTTTCCTCTTTTAACGACTTTATATATTTTTCAATATTCTCCTTTTTTTCATACATATATTTCATATACCAACCAATTCCAATCCAAAAAATAGACATCGCAATCCAAAGATTTCTTAGATCGTCTGGGGCCGTTTTGTTAACATCGATATACATCTCTCGCACTTCTATTTCTTCATTGCCATTCATCACCAAAAATTTTACAAGAATATTGAAATGTTCTTCATAAAACGTGTATCCTGGAAATACAATCCCATCTTCACCACTACCATTTGTAATAGATATCGTTCTATTTTCAATATCAGTAATCTCTACTACAAAATTCACGTCATTTTCACAGCTCCATTCTAGGTACACAGGCCATTCTTCACCTATTTCAAAAACTGGATTATATCTAATAGATATTACTCCTTCATTATCGTCACAAGACATCACTACATCCTCATCTACAGGCAGTTGTCCTTCTACATTCATTAGAGAAAATAGGATTATCATTACTACCATTCCAACAATTTTCTCTTTCACCATTGTTTCTCCATTTTTTTCCTATTTATTTCATCTTCTTTCTTTAAAATCATCATACGTTCATCTAATAGATATATGAAGATTAACAACAAACCACACAACCCTAGATACAATCCTATCCTCATACTCGTATCAACTTCTCCTTCGTCAGATGCAAAAACAACAGGATGGTCCGATCTTAAAAATCTAGAAGATAGGTAACTTAGAGGTATCGATACCGCTCCTAATACGCCTATGATTGCAGCATTTCGTTTATTACTATCTATCCCAGAATTCATTCTATAAACTACATATGAAACATATATCAACCACATTGCCAACGTCGTAGCGAGTCTCATATCTGTCATAAATCTGTCAAATATATTTCCACCCCATTCTACTTGCATCCATAAAGTTCCTGAAGCAAGATTCATGGCACCGAATAAAAGTCCAAGTTCAGCCGCACTATGTGCGAGTCTATCTGCATATTCCGATTCCTTGTATAGGTACCAGGCACTACTCGAAAATACAATCAAAAATGCAACATATGTAATCATTCCAGCCGGAACGTGAAAATAAAAAATTTTTTGAGCATTTGGTGCAACAAAGTACTGAGCCGGCCCAGTAGCAATCAATCCATAATATAATGTAATCAGTAGAAAAGCCACTCCAGCAAGTCCACACGTTAATCTTCTTTTTTCATTCATTTTATCTACCCTTCCAAATTCTAGGATAGGTATCTCTTTTCATTAACACTGTAATCATTTTTGCAATTTTACCCTTTTTATCATTTTCAACAGATTCCTTTATTTCTTCACTATTGAATCTTATTTTTGCAATTCCTATTGCCTCACCTCTCAAAGTAAAAATTCCAGCTATACATCCTCTGGTAATATTTTCGGATATGGATGTAACTCCGGGCAATCCTAGTTCTGCACCGTGGCACAAAGCATCTACAGCTGAATCCTTTACCACAATTTTGGGAAGATGTTCAAACAGATTTTCAACTGGTAATATAATTTGTCTTATTTTCTCTTCATTTCCGTTTTCTTTCCATTCTTCAAATGCATCTCTCAATTCTAAGAGAGTATGGCTATCTTCTTCATTAAACGGACCCGTAGCAAGTCTTCTTAATTGGGCCATACCAGTTTTTTGCCCTAGTATATATCCAATATCTCTACATAAATTTCGGATGTATGTTCCTGCTTCACATTCTACTTCAAAAAGAGTTCTTTTTTCATCATGTTCAATAATATTTATTGAATATATTTCTCTCTTTCTTAATGTTCTTTTAACTGCTGCATTGCGTGGAGGTGTTTGATATATGACACCTTCAAATTCTTTCATTATTTCTTTTATTTTCTTTTCTTTAATCGTTTTACTATATTCTAATAGAGCTATGTACGTTTTTCTAGAATCTTGAAGATTTTTAATAACTCTAGTAGCCTTTCCTGTTGCTACAACTAATACTCCAGTCACCATAGGATCTAAGGTACCTGCATGTCCTGCTTTTTCTATACTTAACATGTCTCTCACCCAAGCCGATACTTGGTGTGAAGATGGCTTAGCTTGCTTATCTATAACAACAAATCCATTATTGATTATCTCTTCTATAGTTCGTTCTTCTGGCGGATTGCCAACAAGTGCCATTTCACTATTCCTTAGTTCAATCATATTTCTTCATTATCTCTTCTACAATTTGCCTAGGTTCCGTATTACTTGAATCAAGTATTAAATCATATATGTCTGTATTTTTTAAATCGAAATCATAATATTCTCTATATCGCTCTAATTCAGATTTCTCTCTTTTTAATATCATTTTCTTATCTTCTTTATTTCTATCACGTAAAATAATTCTTTCATGTCTTATATTTTCTTCAGCCTTTATCCATATTTTAAATGCAGATATATCATTACTGTAAGCCAACCATCCCACTAATCGTCCCTCTATAATATGCTCTCCATTTTTAATTTTTTTTAAGGCAATCTCATCTATTTCCAAATCAATACTTTCCTCCTTTTCAGATAGCTCAGTCAATTCACTTAACGTTAATCCCATTTTCGAAGCTACTGTTCTAAAAACTTCTCCAGAAGAATATAATCCTAGGCTAATCTTATTGGATAATGCCTTCGATATCGTAGTCGTTCCAGAGCCGGGCAAACCAGAAACAGTAATACATCGTCTTTCCATTCAACCCTCATTGTATCTGTTGATTTTAGGTCTTTTCACTTTTTTATTCTTCATTTCCTTCTTGTTTTTTAGAGCAATCTCTACAAATTACTCTTGTACTATTCCATCCAGGTCCAGTATTGACAAATATTTCCGCTTCGCAAAAATAACATTTTTGCTTAACTGCAGAGGTATTTTCAGTGAAATCAGGCATCTAAATCACTAGAGCCAGTTTCAGTGCCAATCAAAAGCCTTTGCTATATTCGATAGGCAAATATTTAAGCCACTTGCTCATTCGTTTCATAGGCCGCTGTAGCTCAGTTGGGAGAGCGCGGGACTGAAGATCCTGAGGTCGCCGGTTCGATCCCGGCCGGCGGCACCATTTATATTTAGGCCTGAATAACAACTTTCGTGAATGAAAATCTTATTAGGGATTCAAGACGAATTTGTATCTCGACTATGGTGCGTTGGGTGGGATTGCTAATTATACCATTTGTTGGTCCGATTCTAGCCTTCACCGTCGGTCCATTCATGGGTGCTAGACGCGGTGCTCTTTATTTTCCAAGTAAAAAAAGACCACTCTCTCTTTACCTTATAGGGTTTTCATGGGCCATTTTCATTCCATTTGTTTTAACTATGGTTCTTCGAACCTTCCTAGGTCCAACATTCATCTTTGGAGTTGCCGAATTAGTAATCTCTTCAATCTTATTTTTATTAATCTTTAGCTCCTTTTTATTGGGCTTAAATTCTACAAAAGTCTTCACTATTCAAGAACGTTTAGATGGTATGGGGTGGGATGATGATTTAGATGATTTTACAGACAATATATCTACATCCAAAGATTCTTCTTCTAATAAAGATAAAAATTCAAAAGAATGGGCTAAAGATTCTTGGGGTTCAAGAGTCGAAAATAAATTAAAATCCGACAAACCAAATCCCAAATCTAAAATATCTAAATCTACCACATCTAATGCTAAAAAACGCAAAACAAAATCTTCAAAAAAACCGGATTTTTTAGAATCATTAGAAGAGAAAAAAGAAGAAGACGAGGACTCTCAACCAAGCGTTTTCTCTGTTTTAGCCCAAAAACGCCGTCAGAAATAAATATTAACTAACTTAATAAAAATCATGCCAGAAAAATCGAAAATTAGGATTCTTATCGCAAAACCGGGTTTAGATGGTCATGACAGAGGGGCCAAAGTTGTAGCACGAGCTTTGAGGGATGCTGGTATGGAAGTTATTTACACAGGATTAAGGCAATCGCCTCAGGATATCGTCGATGCTGCTGTTCAGGAAGATGTACAATTTATCGGATTAAGCATTTTGTCTGGGGCACATTCTCATATCTTTTCTGAAGTTCTAAAACTTTTGGAAGAAGCGGATGCTTCCGACATAAAAATTATCGCAGGAGGAATAATTCCCGATGACGAAAAAACCATTTGGGAATCTAAAGGAATATTCGCTATTTTTGGACCGGGGACTCCTACACATGACATAGTTGATTACATCGTTTCAAATTCTTGAGGTATTTTTTTGTTCGATGACCTATTATCTGGAGATGTAAGAGCTGTTTCCCGTTTAATATCTTGGATTGAAAATGGCGACGAAAGGGCAGAAAACGCATTAAAATCTGTTTGGCATAAAACAGGAAACTCATACACAATAGGCATCACTGGACCTACTGGTGCCGGTAAATCCACTCTCGTTAATTGCTTAGCAGATTATTCTTCAAAACAGGGACATAACGTAGGTGTTCTTGCAATAGATCCAACAAGTCCATTTTCGGGCGGAGCAATTTTAGGAGATAGATTACGCATGTTCTCTTCTCAAAATATAGATATTTTTATCCGTTCTGTAGCTACACGAGGCCATCTAGGGGGCATTACTCCAACTATCGGTTTTTTGGTCAATGCTATAGAATTATTACAAAAAGATTTGATTTTCATAGAGACGGTTGGTGCAGGTCAGGGGGATGTAGAAATAGCTGAGTTAGCCGATACTACCTTAGTTGTAAACGTTCCAGGTTTAGGTGATGAAATTCAAGCTCAAAAAGCAGGCATCTTAGAAATAGCAGATATTTTAGTAGTTAATAAATCAGATAGATCTGGTGCTGACAGATTAGTCGAGGAATTGAAAATGATGCAGCATCTAGGGGAGTTGGAATCATGGACTCCACCGATAGTTCAGACTATAGCTGTTGACCAATCTGGAATCTCTTCATTATGGAAAAACATAGAAAAACATCGTTTATTTTTGGGTAGTGATGGTTTAAAATCTACACGTTTGAAAAGACAAATTTACGAACTTCGGCAACATCTTCGAACTTCTTTATATCAAGATAAGATTGCAGAATTGGGATTAACATCTCTTGATTCAATAGCTGAAGATATAGTATCTCGTAAAACCGATCCTTTCACTGCAGTAAAATCACTTCTGAAGTAACCGCAGTCTTTTAGACCTTATCTTTTTATCTAGAAATATGACTTTCAATAAGAAAGAACATAATAAGTTAGAGAAGGAACCAGAAATCGCCCAGGCAGCAATGGAGATTTCCGCAGAAGTTCCTCTAAATTTCGATTTAAATAAAAAACAACCAGATTCTAATACTCCACTAGATGAAAATGCTCTTTCTCCCGATTCGAAAAAAGAAGATTATTTGAGTGCGGTCCATAATAAACATAGTAAGATTCTTTCTAATCGCCCCATTCCAAATTTATTAGATGCTGCTTCCGAAATACCTTCTATTGAGGAGGTTAGTAACTTAGATAAACCAAAAATGGGTGTCAATCTCAATCAAAAAAAGAATCTCGAAAAGGATGAAAAAGTCGAAGATATTTACAGAGACGGGCACGTGGCCTAGTCAGGAATGGCGGCGGCCTCCTAAGCCGCAGGTCGAGGGTTCAAATCCCTCCGTGCCCGCCAGTTTCACCTTTTTTTATGCAACATTATCTTTTTAACCTCTACCATCCAACACCGAACAGTTATGTCTGAAAATAAAGTCGTTCTCAAATTAGCCGAAGCTTTACAAGATGAAGTAGGTTATGGAAGGGGTCGAATAGACACTTCCACACGTAAACTATTAGATTTACAGATTGGAGATATTATAGATATTAAAGGTAAAAGAAGAGAATCGACCGTAGCAATCGTTTGGCGCGCTCGAACAGAAGATGAAGGTAAAGGCATCATACGTGCAGATGGTCTGATACGTAATAATGCAGGCTCTAATCTAGGTGATAAAGTAGAAATTAGTAAAGCATCTGTAAGACCTGCCACAAAAGTCTCATTGGCTCCACTTTTAGAGCAATCAGGCAGAGTTCAGTTTGGGCAAGGTATCGAGGATGTTATTCTTCGAGGTTTGAATCGCAGACCGGTTACACAAAATGACGTTGTTATTGTTCCAGGTTTAACATTAATGGGGGGTAGGTTGCCGTTTGTAGTAACTTCTATCAAACCTAAAGGTGCAGTCCAAATCCAAGCAGATACAATAATCAATGTTCAAGAAGAACCAGTCAAAGAAGATCAACTCAAAACAACTGGTGTAGCCTATGAAGACATAGGTGGTCTGAAAGATGAAATAAGAAGAGTTCGTGAAATGATAGAATTACCTCTTAAACACCCTGAATTATTTGATGCTTTGGGAATAACTCCTCCAAAAGGAGTTCTTCTTTACGGTCCACCAGGTACTGGTAAAACACTTCTTGCTAAAGCAGTAGCACACGAATCTGGTGCAAATTTCTTATCTATTCAAGGTCCAGAAATTATGAATAAATATTATGGGGAATCTGAAGCCCATCTAAGGCAAAAATTCGAAGAGGCAGAAGCAAATGCCCCCTCTATTATCTTTGTAGACGAACTGGATTCTATAGCTTCAAAGCGTGATGAGACGCAAGGTGAAGTAGAAAGACGTGTCGTCGCACAATTACTCACTCTTATGGATGGATTAAAAAATAGAGGGCAAGTTATAGTCATAGCTGCTACAAATCGACCAGATTCTATAGATGCAGCACTACGGCGCCCAGGGCGTTTTGATAGGGAAATTGAAATAGGAATTCCAGATGTTCTCGGAAGAAAAGAAGTTCTTCAAGTTCATTCAAGAGGCATGCCTTTGGATAGGGATGACAATGGTCAATGGGTAGACCTTGATCACTTTTCTAATATTACTCACGGATTTGTAGGTGCAGATTTGGCTTCTTTAACTAGAGAAGCAGCTATGAAAGCTCTTCGTAGATATTTACCCGAAATAGATTTAGACGAACCAGTTCCAAGTCAGTTATTAGAAAAAATGAAGGTCACTAGTGATGATTTCAGAGAGGCTCTAAAAGATGTAGAACCATCAGCACTGAGGGAGGTAATGGTCGAAATTCCACGTACTTCTTGGGATGATATAGGTGGTTTGGATGAAGTGAAACAGAGACTAATAGAAACAGTTGATTGGCCATTAAGTAATCCAGAAGGATTTACTCGTTTAGGCGTTACACCACCTAGAGGTATCGTTCTATATGGTCCACCAGGTACAGGTAAAACACTCGTAGCAAAAGCCATAGCTACACAATCGGAGGCTAATTTTATATCTATTAAAGGCCCCGAAGTAATGTCTAAATGGGTCGGTGATTCTGAGAAAAAAGTCAGAGAGATATTTAGAAAGGCAAAACAAGTTTCTCCTTGTATCGTTTTTGTGGATGAATTGGATTCTATAGCTCCTACTCGTGGGACTGGAACGGATAGCAAAGTTTCAGACAGGGTAGTAGATCAGTTTTTGACTTCTATGGACGGTCTTGAAAATCTAGAAGGTGTCGTAGTTATTGCTGCTACAAATAGGCCAGAAATAGTAGATCCAGCACTCCTACGACCAGGTCGTTTTGACAGATTGATACTATTATCTGCGCCATCATTAGAGGAGAGGACTAAGATTTTACAAATTCATACTCGCGATATGCCTTGTCCAGATGTAGATTTGAATGAAATGGCCAGTAATACAGAAGGATACGTTGGCGCAGACTTAGCAGCTCTTGTGAGAGAAGCAGCCATTTTAGCACTCAGAGATGATGATAGTGCTACTGTTGTAACATCAGATCATTTCTACAAAGCATTAGATTTAGTTCCACCTTCTGTAAATGAGGATACAATAAAATACTACAGCGAATTACAAAGTAATCTAGCTAAAAGGGCTAGAAAAGGAAAGAAGAGGAGTGAAGACAACCTTTACGCTTAATTATGCAAATAAGACAATCTGATATTCAAGGCAAGGAAGTGGCTACATTAGATGGTGAAAGAATAGGTAGGCTACTCAATGTGGTTATGGAATCTACTACTGGTGAATTAACCAGTTTAATAGTCGAACCTTCAGATTTTACTCCAGAAGGTTTCGAAATAGATTCAGACGGTAGATTAGATATACCCTTCTCGTCCGTTCTGTCTATCAAAGATATGATAGTGGTTAAACATGAAAGTCAATGATTTTTTTTCAGATTCGAATAATCTAATAGCCTTTGGTTATTACATGCTCATCCCAGTCGGCCTAGCCTTTTGGGTGGCTTGGTATATGGAATATAGTGTTTGGAAAGATATAGGTCTCTATGCAGTTTTAGTGGTTATGTTTCTCCTTGCTTTTTTCGGCTCTTTAACATATGGAAAAGCACGTCGTTAATAATTTTATTAATACATTAATGTTATATATCTACGACTTTACAACAGGATAACGTTTATTCGGTCTTATCGATAACAAATAAACTGGAGAAAAAAAATGGAAGATTTTACTAATTTTTGGCTTTTAGCTGGATTGGTGTCCTTAGGCTTTGCCTTTTGGAAAATGAAGTGGATAGAAACACAAAGTCAGGGAACTGATGAAATGAGCACAATAGCTAAGCACATAAGATCTGGTGCAATGGCTTTTCTGAAACGTGAGTACACAGTACTCTCAATTTTTGTTTTAGTAGTTGCCGTATTGTTAGCAATAGGGTACAATAGTCAAGGTCAAAGTGCAATTGCTTTAGCCTTCGTCTTAGGCGCTTTTTGTTCAGGGTTGGCTGGTTTCATAGGAATGTGGTCGGCAACTGCCTCTAATAGTAGAACTACCCACGCTGCTCGTAGCAGTCTAAATGACGCACTCATGGTGGCTTTTTCTGGCGGTTCTGTGATGGGTATGTGTGTTGCAGGTTTAGGTGTATTAGGCTTATCTTTACTGTATTTAGGTCTCGAAGGGTCATATCCTGAGTTAGACCAAAGATTATCTGTTATGGCAGGATTTTCTCTCGGTGCTTCATCGATAGCTCTCTTCGCTAGAGTGGGTGGAGGAATTTACACTAAGGCTGCAGACGTTGGTGCTGATTTAGTAGGCAAAGTAGAAGCAGGTATTCCTGAA
>DAHL01000009.1:0-4272 GCA_002509225.1 Euryarchaeota archaeon UBA102
ATTAATATTATTATCGGTCTGATGCTTGCTACCATTGCCTTCAATATAATAAAAAATAAAAGGGCTGAACGGTTACAAACAGCAAATTCTTCTTTAGGGAGAGCATTGGTTGCAATTGATCAAGGAGATTTGGATAATGCACGTTTCCAATTAGAGACAATTATTCTTGAGTATGATGGCGAAACTATTGCATCGACAGCTGGTTACTACTTGGGTAAGATAAGTTTTGATGATGGTGATTTCGATGGTGCGAAAAATTATCTCGATGAATACATGAAAGACCACTATATCGATATTTTTATTCCTGGTGCTTCAAAGATGTTAGCATCTATTGCGGTAATTAATGGTGATTCGAATGCTGCGGAAAAGTATCTGGATAATGGCATAGAGATTACATATAGCGAAACTGATAAAATGGGACTAAAGCTGGAGAAAGCACGAATAATGTTAAATGCCAATAGATTATCTGAAGCCCGGTCAATTATCAAAGAAATATCAGGCACTGAAAATATTCCGCAAAGGATTAAACAAAAAACGGAAGAATTGCATGGTATGTTACCGAGTTAATACCTTGTAAAATTTATAGAAAATTAATAATTTGTAGCGTGAGAAAGTGGGTTGAAAAGCCCACTTTTCTTTTGTCTGGATATGGACCAATTAGCTGACATAGTTCAACAATATCTAAAACCAGGTATGGTCTTGGTCGATTTGCAGCATAATCGTCAAACAGACCTGATAAAGGTAACAATTGATGGTGAAGAACCATTGAATATTGGTGACACAGAAGCTCTGGCACGTTCATTGAGAGTATCTCACGAATTAGTGCACCAGTTCCCTCATGGATACCAGTTGGAAGTGAGTACTCCGGGAATATATAGTTCCTTAATTGAACCGTACCAATTTCGCAAGAATAAAGGACGAATTCTCATTGTTGATTATGTTGATAATAAAATACAAAAGCAAGTATTTGGTAAACTGATCGATGCGAATGATCAGGAGATTAGCTTAGATGTTGATGGGATTAGAAGTATTATATCTTATGACAAAATTAATAATGCCAAAGTTAAAATTTCATTCGGTTAAAACTGGGAGGTATTTTGATTAATCGGGAGCTAATTGAAGTATTTTCAGAGATTGCGAGGGAGAAAAATGTTGAACGATCTGAACTGGCATCTATCATGGAAGAATTGTTTCTTTATGTTATAGAGAAAGAATATGGTGATTCATCAAATTGCAGTTGTATTGTAAATCTAGATAAAGGAGAGATTGAAATTTATGCTGAAAAAACCATTGTTGATGAGGTTGATGATTATAAAGTTGAAATAACCTTGGAAGATGCTCTTGCCAAAGAACCTGATGCAGTGGATGGTTTGAATATCGGAGATATTTTTGTAGAAGTCATAGACCTCAATTTATTTGGAAGACGACTTATAACAACTGCGAAGCAATTCTTTGCACAACGTCTTCGTGATGTGGAACGAAATTACATTTATGAGGATTATGCCAATCGTATTGGTGAGATTGTGATTGGTGTTGTGCACCAGGTACAGCGTGATAATGTCTTTATCAATATAGAGCAGGCTGAACTTCGAATGCCGAAAAAAGAACAAATACTTTCTGAAAGATACCGGCGTAATGACACAATTCGTGCAGTAATTAAATCAGTTGAAGTGACCTCGAAAGGACCGGATATAGTTGTTAGTAGAAGTGACAATCATTTTTTACATAAATTATTCGAAATGGAAGTACCAGAGATAGAAGACTCAATTATTGAGATTATATCCATTGCAAGGTATCCAGGCGAACGTGCAAAAATTATTGTTCGGTCTAATGATCGTAGAATAGATCCTGTAGGTGCCTGCGTTGGAATGCGCGGTAGTCGTATCCAAGCAATTGTACGTGAGTTAAATAATGAAAAGATTGATATTGTCGATTATAGTGACCAACCCGAGATATTGATAACACGCGCCTTATCTCCCGCTAAACCTGTAAACCTTTACATTGATGAAGATAAAGAATATTGTATTGCAATTTTTGATAATGACAGCCTTGATGCAGCAATTGGAAGGCATGGGGTGAATATTAATTTAGCTTCAAAAATTTCAGAGTATCGTATTGATGCTTATGGTGAAAAAGAATATCAAAGAATACAAAACGATCAGAATACTCCGTTGGCTGATGTCTATGGGATTAATTCAACAGTATCTAATAGTCTTGAAAGTGTAGGAATTAAATTGGTATCGGATTTACTTGATGCAGATGAAAGTTTATTACTTTCTGTGAAAGGTATTGGTGAAAAAACCTTGGAAGGTATCTATGATTCGGTGCAAAAATTTATTGAGCGTATAGACGAACCTTTACCAGATGAGGAGAAATTAGATAGAATAGTTTCCAATCAGGAGTTAGGGGAAAATGAATACAATGAAAATGGCTCTATTAACAATTCTAATAAAAAGTTAGATATCAATTCTGATTCTTCGGAATATATTTCTGATGAGGGTAATATTATTCATGAAGAAGAATAACTTATATTGATAATTCCCGATAACCTAAGAACTATTTTCAAAAACTTAAGTTTATGTCAGTAAAAAGAATATTTCAAATTGCAAAAGAACTGAATATTTCTCATACAGATATTCTCAATTTTCTACAGTCTAGAGATGTGGAGATAAATAGCCATATGTCTCCAGTTGATGAAGATATTTATCAACTTATTATGTCAGAATTTGCTAAAGATAAGCAATTAGTGGACCGATTTAGGAAGGAACAAGTTCGTCGTGAGATTCATGATACAAGGTTAAAGGAGCAGCAACAATCTACAAAGAAACTTCAATTGCTTACGCTTGAGGAACAGCGAAAGTTGGAAAAGAAGGAACTTGAAGAAGAGAAAAAGAAAAAACAGGAAATACAAAAAATAGAATTGGAGAAACAACAAAGTGAGCAAGACAAAATAAATAAAAAACGGAATGCAGATACTGCAGTAATGGAAACCGATATTGAATTAGACACGCGAAAAAAACCACAAAGCAACCGCGGAAACGAGATAAAGAAAAAATTTGGTGGTCCAAAAAAACAAAAACTAAGGAAGATTAATCTTTCAAATATTCAATCAGAGATTGGGCAAGGAATTCCACGAAAGGTCAAAAAACATGAGAAAGAAGAGCCAGTTCATAAGAGTGTTCAAACAAAGGTAAAGGAAACACTGGCAGCTATAGAGACCAAAAAAAAGAAAAAATCCTACAAAAAAACAAAAATCAACTATGATGAATCGCACAATGAGAATAAAGATTCCCAAACAACAGTCCGGATACCCGAGTTCGCTAGTGTGGAAGAACTTTCCAAGATATTTGAAGTTACTGCTAGCGATATTGTTCAAGTATGTATCGAATTGGGAATGTTGGTTACAATTAACCAGCGGTTGGATTGGGACTTAATAGAACTTTTGGCTTCACACTATGGGTGTAATGCCGAGAAAGTTGTCGAGATGGGGGAAGAATTATTTTCATTAGAAGAAACAGAAGAAGATAAGGAAAAGGCCGTAACTAAAGCACCTGTGGTGACAGTTATGGGGCATGTAGACCATGGTAAAACCAGTTTGCTCGATTATATTCGGAATTCCAATGTTGTTGCAGGTGAATCAGGAAGTATCACACAGCACATTGGTGCATATAAGGTCGAACTAGAAGATGAAAAACATGTTACATTTCTTGATACACCTGGGCATGAAGCGTTTACAGCCATGCGTGCTCGTGGTGCGCAGGTCACCGATATTGTCATCCTTGTTGTCGCTGCTGATGACGCCGTAATGCCACAAACTATTGAAGCTATCAATCATGCCAAAGCAGCTAATGTACCAATTATTGTGGCTATCAATAAAATGGATAAGCCAGGTGCTGACCCAGATAGGGTAAGAAGGGCTTTATCAGAAAATGATGTACTCGTGGAGAACTGGGGTGGAAAGGTGCAATCAGTAGAGATTAGTGCAAAAACAGGTGAAGGTATTAATGATTTATTGGATAGTCTATTATTAGAGACGGAAGTAATGGATTTGAAAGCGAATAAAGATTGTAAGGCGATAGGTACAGTAGTTGATTCACGATTGGATAAAGGGCTAGGTCCTATAGGAACCATACTTATCCAGAAAGGTACCCTAAAATTAAGTGACCCATTTATGTGCAATGATTTTTCTGGTAAAGTCCGTGCCATCGTGAATGAAAGAGGCCAAAAAATTAAAGAGGCAGGGCCATCGGATGCCGTTCAAATCCAAGGATT
>DAHL01000009.1:4675-5419 GCA_002509225.1 Euryarchaeota archaeon UBA102
CGACAGAGAGTAAGACGAGAAATTGAGCATAAGAAGATCTCCTTTTCTCTTGATGGAATGTCCTCAATGATTAAGGAAGGGATTATAAAAACATTGCCGGTGATTATTAAGGCTGATGTTGACGGTTCAGTGGATGTTCTTTCTGATACATTTATCAAACTTAATACTGATGAAGTAGAGATCAAGATTATTCATAAAGCGGTGGGGATGATTACTGAATCTGATGTTTTGCTTGCGGAAGCATCCAATGCTGTTATTGTTGGATTTAACGTACAGGTTGGATCGAATGCTAAATTGCAAGCCAATCAGTCTGGCGTGGATATACGTACCTATAATGTCATATATAATGTTGTTGATGAGCTAAAATTGGCGATGGAGGGGCTACTTGAACCGGATAAAGTTGAGACAATACTTGGAAAAGCCATAGTTCAACAACAGTTCAAGATTCCAAAAATAGGATTCATAGCTGGTTGCAAGGTTGATGATGGGTTAATTGTCAGAAATGCTAAGTCACGATTGATAAGAGACCAGGAGATTATTGGCGAAGGGCCCATTACTTCTTTGAAACGTTTCAAGGATGATGCTCGCGAGGTAAAAGAAGGGCTAGAATGTGGAATCGGTATCGAAGGTATAAAGAAATATCAGGATGGAGATATTATTGAAGTTTATGAGGTTCGTGAAGTAAAGCGGAAACTGGTTGTCGATTGAGGAATAATCGCCCCTATAAACGTACAGACAGGATTA
>DAHL01000047.1 GCA_002509225.1 Euryarchaeota archaeon UBA102
AGAGAACATTCTTACACGACCACGATTCAATCTTTCTAACTGGATGGTGTCAAAACGATAGTTACCGTATAGGTTTTGGCACAGTTTCTGGTCAAATTACACCATCAAATTAGTTCATAGTTTACTTTATATAACCTCTCGAGTGGCGACACCTCCTTCGCGTAGGGGAATTTATAGGATTTAACCATGGCTAGATCTAGAAGGAGACAAAAACAGAAGCGAGTCGGTGCATCGTTTGCATCAAAGCAGAGTACATTCTCTCCCTCAATAAAAGAAACAGAAACTTTCAATATCAATTGGTCTAAGGTAATATTTATTCTTGCTATTTTTATTTTTGCATTATATCTCAGAACTGCTTGGAATTTAGACCCAGCAACTGAAGATGGATTCCAACTCACTGGAGGAAGTGACCCATACTATCACAAACATGTTATAGATTATGTTCACGAAACAGGCGAACATCTTATTAGCGATCCGATGTTAAATTACCCATTAGGGGCAAATAACGTTAGACCGCCTTTATTCGATTGGTCAATCGTAATTGTAGGATTATTAATCTCTCCAATTGTTGGTAATCAAGCTGATGCTATCTGGTGGGCTACTGAAGTTATGCCTGCAGTATATGGTGCTTTGTTGGTTTTCCCTATTTATGCGATGGGCAGAACTTATTTCGGCGCTAAACCTGCCCTTTTCTCAGCCTTTTTTATTTCAGTTAGTGCAAGCCATATAGGACATTCAACTCTGGCTCTAGCTGACCACGATTCATTCATTATCTTACTCACCACTATTTGTTTCTATTTCTTTATGAGGGCTTTATCATCTTCTGACGATAAACGTTGGATTTCTAATTGGAAAGATATCGATTCTATCAAGGATGGCTTCTCATCTTTCTTTTCAAATGAATTATTATCAATAGGTTATGCAGGGTTGGCCGGCACTACGCTTCTAATCGTTGCATTATCTTGGAAAGGTTTCCCATATCTTATGGCAATCATGGCCATCTATCTAGTTCTTCAGATGCTAATCAATTCAGTGAAGAAAATAGATAGTTTCTCAGTCGCTATGATTGGAATAATTGCTCTTTCTATACCGATTATTTTCTCATTTCCATATTATTACACAATGGGCTCTCTCAGTACTTGGTGGGAAGCTCCTATGTACATTTTACTAGGTGTTTTTGGCGCTTCTTTACTTTTTGTTCCGACAAGAGACTTACCTTGGCTATTAGTTTGGTCTTCAACTATAACTGCAGGTTTGGTCGGTTTCTTATTACTTCAATACGTATTTACTGAATTAGGTTTCTTACTCTTGGGTGGTCAAGGTTATTTCATCAGAACAAGTCTTTCTGACACAATCGCCGAAGCGCAACCACCTTCATTTTCTAATTTCATTTTCTCCTTTGGTATCGTTACAGCCTGGCTAGCTATATTCGGTCTCTTTTGGCTATCTTGGAAATTATTTAATGATAAGACTTGGAAGAAAGATCATTTTTTCCTAATAACTTGGGCAGCAGTTTCAATATTTATGGCCCAATCAGCTATACGTTTCATATTCAATGCAACACCAATAATGGTGATTCTTTCTGGTTGGATTACTGCTTCTATCGTTTCTTGGTCAAATTTTGATCACACTTTGAAAACTTTAGGAACATATTGGGGTCGAGATTCTTGGAATTCACAGCTCAAATTTAGAGATCGTTTAGGAGGTCTCAGAAAAGCTTTCCACATGAAACAACCTTTCATGGCTTTTATGATAACTGCATTTTTAATTCTTCCAAATGCCTTTCATGGGTATGATGCAGCAATACCTTATGAATCTAAAAAAGAACACGATATAGGGGTTTACGACTTCTTAACTTTAGATTTTCTAAGGCCAGATGAATGGGAGTATGATTCAGAATATTATCAATCTGGTGGTGTTAATTATTCTAAATATCCAGAAGGAATTTCCGGTATGTACAATAAAACAACAAATGATTTATGGTATTTAGGAACTTCAGGACCCTCTTTCCCATCAGATTATTGGATTGAAGGTTTAGAATGGCTTTCTGAACAAGATGCTTACACTTCCCCAACTGAACGTCCGGCCTTTATCGCATGGTGGGATTATGGATTTTGGTCAATAGATATTGCTGAACATCCTACAGTGGCTGACAATTTCCAGTTTGGTTATCAAATAGCCGGTAATTTCCTCGCCGCTCAGTCTGAAAAAGAAGCCTTATCTTTAATGTTATACAGATTACTTGAAGCAGAGGTCGATAGGCATGGTACTGAATCTATGTCATTAGGTACAAAACAAGTTTTACAATCATATTATTCAGATTCTGATATTTCATCTTTAGAGCATATTATCTCAAATCCTAAAGATTATATTCCTGAAAATGAAGACATTAACAAAGAAAATGCTGCAATAAGGGCCGCTACTCCAATATTAATGAGTTTATCTATTGATAAAATCAATGAAGTTCTTTGGAAGGTCGAAGAAGAGACAGGCAATTCCATACGTTATTTTGCAGCCGACCGTCGTATGATGCCATTCAG
Organism: Euryarchaeota archaeon UBA102; assembly: GCA_002509225.1. GTDB lineage: Archaea > Thermoplasmatota > Poseidoniia > MGIII > CG-Epi1 > UBA102. Next base: position 2,541 of record DAHL01000047.1, read on the forward strand.
CTATCAAAATACTGGTATTTTGTATGCACCAATAACTTTAGCAGACTACAATGTTAGTGATTATATCGAAGTCGTTATAGATATGCCGGATGGAGAGAGATTGACAATTCCAGAAGTAGAAGAACGACTTATGGCTGATCCATCATTCCAAATTCCACCTAATTCAGAAACTTTAGTTTACAAAGATAAATTTTTGAATTCTATGTTTTACAGAGCTTTCATTGGATGGTCTGGTATAGATGTTGGCGGTTCAGCAGATGACGGTATACCTGCAGTTATGGGGGATATAGCTAACGAAGCCTACAATTGGTTCCCTAGTATATCTGGCTACAGCGGCATAGCTCCAGGATGGAATCTAACCCACTTTAAGTTGGTAGAGTCTAATTCAGGTCTTCGTATTTTGAAATATTATGAAGGGGCTAATGTCGTTGGCTCAATCAAAACTTCTTCAGGCGAACCTATATCTGGTGCTAAAATTACTGCATTTGATGAGTATCAGATTCCTCATGCTACAGTAGAAACCAACAGTCAAGGGGACTATTCAATTCTTGTACCTGAAGGCGAAATAAATTTAGTCGTCTCACTCGGTGATCCAATTACTACACAGGAAAAAGCCCTCAAAGTTTCTAATACCATTCTTTCAGACGACGTTATTATTTCTGTTACAGAAGCGGAAGCTACTAGGCAAACTGATTGGATTATAGAAAAAGATATAATTCTAGATTCTTCCAGTGTTTCCGGTAAGATATACTGGGACGAAAATTCAGATTCATCTTATAGTGATGATGATGAATCTATATCTAACGTTACGGTTGTTTTAGAGAATCTTTTCACTAACGAAACAACGTCCGTTTTGTCTGATGAGAATGGCGATTACACTTTCTCCAATATAGCTCCTGGTGAATATCTCTTAAAAGGATATCATCAAGATCATGAAATGTTAATTAAATCTTATAGAGGCCAATCTGCGATTAAAGCAGGTCAATCTTTAGGTTCAGTTGATGGCGCTTGGGTTCCATTAGATATTTTTGGTTCTATTACCTTCGATTCACAACACGAACAAAAATCAGTTACAATGTCTCTGTTAGATCATACCAATGATCTGACAACAGTTTCCGATTTCGAATCATATTATCAATTCGATCACTTATTGCCTGGTAACTATACCTTAGAATTACTTTCAGACACTATGGCTACTGATTGGATTGACAACACTTTCGACTTCGAATTAACTAATAACCAGTTTGAAGCAGATAATCTAACCATTTCCTACGGCGAAAGAATAGAAGGTACTGTTCTTCTCGCCGGTGTACCAGAAGGTGATGCATCCGTGGAATTGCATGCTGTAGATGGTAGTTCTATTATTCAGTTAAAGACAGATGCTAATGGTTACTTTACAGATATCGTCATTCCACAACAATATTACATCAAAGCAACACTATCTTCTGATACGTTAGACGGCTCTACTATAGATCATAGTGGTCACGGACACGCAGCAATTGAAGGAGATGTAGTTTGGAATCACTTAGAGATGGTAGATATGGATACATACGATTCTCCACTCTTCATAAATTTAAAATCCGCTGTATTCGTTGAAGGGAAGGTATATTTGGATTCTAATGGTAATGGTGTATTAGATTCCACATCTACTACAGACGAAGCTATCAGGGATTCAAACTTGGCTGATACTGTAATAGATATCCTTCTTTTTGAGTCAGCATCATCTAAATCAGTTACTACGGCTTTTAGTGGTGGAGATGGCAGTTATAGTCTATATCTAGCTCCAGATACATATTATGTTTATTCTGTTTACAGTTCTTCAGAAACCCAAGAAACCTACGCTCTTTTGGATACAATTACAGTTACATATGGGGACGATTTAACTAATTCAGTAAATACTTTCAATTTACCATTTTATCCTGCGTCTTCATTCAGTTTCTCAACTTTCGAAAAATTATCTTCTTTCAATCCACCATCTACTGGACTCTTTACATTTGAGAATGAGAATGGCAAAGTTTCTATCTGGTCTAGTATGGAAAATGAAGCAGAAGGCTTCAATTTCGTTTTACCTTATGGAACTTATTCAGTTGGAGTGGATAAGTATGGCTATCAAGTTTTAGATCCAGCCACTTTTACAACTCCAAACAGTCATTTGGAAGTTTTGATTGGCCGCACACCAACTAATATTGTAGGTCAATTTTATGGCGATGATCAACCATTAGTTGGCATGGAAGTCAAATTTTCTTCAGTTATAGATCCGGTTTCAAATACAATCTCTTTGTTTACAGATTCAAATGGTTTTATACATGGAGAAATACTCCCAGATAGTTACACCTATGAAGCAATTTTAGATTTAGGGGATGGACTAAGATATAGTGCAGACGGAGAGATTACAATAGAGTTGAATACACACGCCTTCGATTTAGGTTCCATATACACGGATAAACTAATTCAAATTTACGGCAATGCTTGGAAAACTTCTGATTTTAGAAATCCCGTTATAGGAAATGTAGAATTTAGAAGTAAATCTTCTTTAGATACGGTTTTTACATTTCATAATACAGGTTTAGTAGGTCAAGGATATTCAGGTTATCTACCGTCAGATATGTACTATGTTACATTCTCTGCCACCCATAGTCATCATTCTTACTTGAATACAATGTTTATAGAAAGTCCTCAGGAGCACAATTTAATTCTCGAAGAAGAATTTTTCCTTTACGGAGGAATTCGTTCCAAGCCAACAGGCCTTTCTTTAGATTTCGATAATGACGTAGAAGTATTCCTATCTTCTGTTGATGGAACTACGGTTCTTTCAACTAGAGGCGATTACAATGATTTTGGAATTCCAAAAGGAACTTACACAGTCTCTCTAGAGGTAGATGGTTATGAGTTTTACGAATCTGAATTAGTCGTTTCAGAAGATAATTGCTATTCTGATGGTGGTTGTAAATTCGATATACGCTTAATTCCAGACAGAGTTTCAGCATCCATTTCTTTCACATACGTAGATTCTGAAGGAGTCACACTTCCTTTATCAGACGTCGAAGTTGTTTTGTCTAATAGTTATATGGATTTCACTTACACAGGATTTACAGATTCATCCGGTTCTTTACCAACTTTCGAGGACATAATTCCTGCTCGATATTATGTCGATATCGATTATATTAAAGAAGGACAAAAATACACTCTAAATGATAATTTCAAAATAGAAGTAGGCGTATCCAATCAACAATTTACATTAGAGGCGGATTGGAAAATTAGAATAGGAGGGGCTCTTTTCTACGACAGGGATTTCGACGCTATACCAGATTCAAATGAATTATTCCCCGAAGCCACAATCGAAATATGGGATGACGTAGGTGAGAAACTTTTACAATCAATTAATCCAGATAGTTCAGGGAATTATGAATTCTTTTTATCGCCACAAAATGTGCAATTATATGCATACGTTAGTGACAATGAAAATAGCTTCGTATTCGTTGAAAACATTATTGCAAATCAATCTCATGATATCGATATTACCCTATCTCAGGGAATTCATTATGTAGCCACATATCTAAATTCAGATACAGGCAATCCTCTAAATTTCAGTATAAATTCTCCAATAGTAATTTCAAGCTCAGAACTAACTTTAACTCTCTTGGCTCCAGACGGTATTTTAGATCTAATACTTCCAGCTGGTGAATATAGTATTTCTTCAGATTTAGAAGATCATTCTTATGTTCCAAGCGTAATATTCGTTCTCGATGAGATTGTTAATCTATCTATTTCAGACGGGTACGTCTATGAAACTACGTCTTTGGATTCTATATTATTAAGAGGATTGAATATTTCTCACAGTGATTTAGAAGCACATGCTCCTATTGGAGAAGGAGCTTCTTTCACCTTTTATTTGAATAATTTAGGAGAAGATACAGAAGAGTATGATATCTATGTTCATCTTTCAGATGCAGCACAGTCTGGATGGTCTTCTACTATTAACCCAGTTCACGTTAACATCATGTCCAATCAAACCGAAGCTGTTGAAATTCTCATAACTCCAGATTTATCAGTGGCTCCAGGTTCCTTTATCTTCCCAGAAGTAGAGATAGTTTGGGACGGTATTCCTGCTGAAAATCAAGATCACGGCGTTTATGAATACGAATTACGTGTAACTGCTTCACCACCTCCAATATCCGATTTCTCCATTACAGAGGTCAGTTGGTTACCTGAACAGGTTAACATGTCCGATATCAATATGGAAGGTTTCGTAAATGTAACTCTTTCTGCTACTATATTCAACAATGCTACTACTTCTCTTAGATTAGAGGTCCCAGTTGCATTCTATGTCAATGATGCTGCAATTGCACTCGAGACTGCAACTTTTGATGATTTCAATTTTAGTACAGTTTCCACTACAATCGCTATAGCGGCTGAATTTAGTGAAATTAGATTGTCTATAGATCCAGGAAACGCGTTTACAGAATCTGATAAAAGTAATAACAATTATACATTTTCAATTACAGCAACACCCGTTCCTGTAGTTGAGGAATCTGGTAGAAACTGGCTCCAGCTCGGTGTAGCAGCACTCTTTGCTTCAGTCATGTCTATGTTCATTCTTCGCAGATTGAGAAAGTAAAAACAGTATTATAGTAGTGTTTTTTTCTTTGATTTATGAAATCAAAATCTTTGATTGTTCTTTTAGTTTCAGCTCTCTTTGCACTACAGTTTGCCGGCGTCTCTTCAGCTCAGAATGATACTGCTGCAGTAGTCTCTCCTTGGTTCGGTGTAGAAACGCCACTCTACAAGGGTGGAGAATTCGAAGTACGTTTTTCTATCATTGCTAACGAAACGGGCGATTACACAATCGAATTAGATGAACGTGACGAATTTTTGTGGATTTCCAACGAGAATTATCCAGGTTCTGAGAAAACAATAACAATCAACACTACTGGTGATAGTCGCACCTTCATTTTTAAAGGTGAGAACACAGTTAAGTTAGAGAATGGCACCTATTCAGTAGGCTGGACAGCTTATCTGAACGGTACAGAATTTGAATCAGGTTCATTCGATGTTAGAGCTGGTGAACAGGTTCCAGGATTCGGCATGCTCTCTGTGGTAGTTCTAGCTACAGTCGCTATCGGTCTATCACGTCGTTATTAGATAATTCATTACTCTTTCAACAGTCGTCATCTTCCCAAGGGGGTCTCCTTCCTAAAGGATCAAAGAATCTACTACGTCTTTTCTTCACTTCATCTGTAAATTTGAATAACGGAGCCTCTACATCCCAGCTAGTAATGTATTCACCATTCTGCCTTACTTGTATTACTTTATCTCCGACTTCTAGCTCATAACCATTTTCGTTTACGTAAATTTTCATGGACTTTCGCCATTCAACAAGGGCTTAAAAGTTGAACCTATAAAAAAATAAAATCAATCAAAAAAATAAATTTTTGCCGGCAAGTGGTTGGGGCTCGAAAGCCCTCAACCACTTAATTGCTCAGAACTTAAGATTTATCTTAAGTTCGCGGATCCAATAATGTCACCGCTTGGGTCGTGCTTAACATCGAACGAATAATCATCGCCGAAGCAATCGCCATCAATCATATACTGATCTCCTGCGGTTAAATCTCCGTCGCTGTCGTTGTCATAGAATGTTACACATTCTGACTCTTCGCCCTCATCTGCGCACGTCTCACCGAATTGTGCTGTGTTGCCCATCTGGTCCTTTAGGTACCAGCTGAAGCTGCATGCATCGGCTGAGCTGCTCAGCTTGATCACGCGTACGGCATTGTCGTCACCAACTACTTTGGTTTGGAAAGTGCCGAACGGTGCATTTTCCCCCGTGCCATCTAGGAAGCTTGCTGCCCATACGTAGAGCACAGCTGCCAAGACGACGGTAATTGCGACCATTAAGATGACCGCTATTACTGGGGAAACGCCTTCCTCGTCTTTTCTTATTGCGTATTTCATGGTTGCGTCCTCCAATATACGAAACAGTCCTAGAACTATTTCGCAGGTCTATCACAAAGAAGAGCATATATTTAAAAACTTTCAAATTCGTTATTAGGCGTATTTCAGTATGTTTTAGCTAAATAAACTTTCTTCTTAGTACTCTTACCTGTCATTATACATTCCTTCTCTGTTTGGTACTCTTTCACGGCTTCTCCAAGGAAACTTAACCCACTTATATCTTCGATAACTTGTGCTTCTGCATCATTTCCATCAAAAGCCATTTCATATACAAATCCTTCTTCTATAACTTCCGTAAATCCCCAATCTCCATCGTCTTTCTTTTTTAGTTTCGGTAGAGGCTTTATTGTTTTTTCATGCCCCTCTCTAGCCGTTTTACTGATTCGGCTTGCGAATTCATCCAATCCATTTTTTACACCCGATTCTACTTCTTTAATTACCGTAGAATCCTTCATTCCATCCCTATAAACGAGCATTACTGATTCGTTGTCTAGATCTCTAGGTCCAATCTCTATTCTAAGGGGCACACCTTTGATTTCCCAATCATAATATTTTTGCCCAGGTCTTATATCTCTATCATCCAATTCAGTTCTAATTCCTGCTTTCCAAAGCCTATCTTTAATTTCTGCAGATATTTCCATAACTTCATTCTTTCTATCTTTAGTTAAAATTGGTACAATCACTGCTTGTGTTGGCGCTACGTGCGGCGGAAAAACAACCCCCTTTCCATCACCATGGATTCCTATAACTGCCCCCATCAGTCGTTCAGACATTCCGTATGTGGTTTGATGAACATATTTTTGTTCTCCATCAATGTCTTCGTATTTTACGTCAAAGGCTTGTGCCCATTGATCACGATAGTGATGGCATGACGCTATCTGTAATGCCCTACCGTCTGGCATAATGACATCAATAGCGATAGTATACCAAGCTCCAGGAAATGTATCCCATACAGGTCTTCGAGTTTTAATAACCGTCAAACCTAATTCCTTCATTAAATTATCAACAATTTGTAAATCTTCTTCTATCTGTTTCGTTGCATCATCTTCATCAACATGCGCAGTATGGGCTTCAAAAAAGTGGATTTCTCTTACTCTTATGAATGAACGAGTTTGCTTTGTTTCATATCTAAAAGTATTTACAACTTGGTATGTTTTTAGAGGTAAATCAGCATGAGATCTTATCCACAGAGGAAACAACGTGTACATCGCAGTTTCACTCGTAGGTCGTAAAAACATAGGTACATCAAGCTCGTTTTCTCCTGCATTTTTTACCCAATAAACTTCCTTGCTGAATCCTTCTGCCACTTCATCCATTCTCATTTCAGACGGATCAACACCTGCATCTCTTGCAGCTTTTAATTTAGATACCAAAGCATTTTCTTTATCTAATAAGTTATAGGGTATCAATAATGGGAACCGTACTTCCCCATGTCCAGTTCTCTCCATTTCACTATGTGTAATTCCATCAATCAATCTCATTGCCTTCCAACCATACGGCATCCAAACATCCATCCCCTTTATCGGATATCTTTTATCAACTAATTCTGCAGCTTCAACTATGAATGGATACCACGCATTAAAATCCGTTTTAGGTGGGATTCCTCGCTTCGCTGCTTTATGTTCATCAGGCATAATTTCGTAAGTTAAAGTCGTCGTTAAAGGATTATTCTTCTCTATTTTTAGAGTTAACTCGGCCATTATTATTCATATTGTAATTCTCCCAAGCTTTAGATGCAAGGTAAGGCCCCACAAAAATTGCTAGCAGGCCTATAATCAGCATTTTTTTACATTCTTCTGGTGCTTTATCGTAATTATCACCTTGTGTCACTTTCAATTTTATCAAACCAAACCACGGCAATTCTCCTTTCGCTTTTCCTATTATTTCTTCAGGTAAGACAGGTTCTACACGTGCTCCAGAACTATCTAAATGACTTTTTTGATCTACAGACGGATTATATTGAGAGTCTCCCTTTGTTAAATATCCTGAGCGTTTCAAATCAGGTCTACCATGTGATTCACCTTCTCCATGTTTAGCAAAATCCACACCAATCTCTTCTATTACTAAGTCATTTTCATAATATTTCCCAGTTTCTCTAACATAATACGTTCCATTTTCAAGAACATCTATCCAACACATTACTCTGTGAATGACTGGAGTAGTAGGGCTCCCCTCATGGTCTCTCAAATTATTTTTATAATATATTATAACATCTCCATAATCTCCATATTTTTCATACCCTGTTTTTTTCCCTTCTAGATATGTTACTATATCTTCATCCTCAACTTCTTTGACTAGAACTAAATCTCCAGTATCTATCGTTCCTATGTGGTGATATGGTGGCTCTTCATAATCTGTATTATCGTCATGTTGCATGGATCCAGATTCTATTACTACCATTGGTGGCCAATTACTAGTATATAGAAATCCAAAAACAAATACCAATCCTACCACTAAAAATGCTGAAACAACATCTTTAGACAACGAAAGTAGAATATTATCTTCTTCATCGTCCATATTTTTACTTCTTTACACTTCCCTTTGCACGCTTCTTAACATTAACTTTCTTTTTAGGAGATGGCACTTTTTTAGAACTCTTCTTAACTATTTTCTTCTTAGGTTTTTTCATCAATTCTTTGAAATCCATAAGATCTTCACTTTCAATCATTCTTATCGATACATCTTCTAAATCTAATTCATCCTCTTCTCCTTCGTGATTTAGTCCGGTTATCAGACCTTTCTTACCTTCGCGTTTTTGAGGTTTTGGTACTGGGGTCGGTGTACCAAAAGTCGCTTCTTTTCCAAAATTGTCTCCATCTTGTTCGCGTTTATCCATTATGTCTGTAACGTCCGACGCTTGCTCCATTCTAGACACATCTCCGCCACATTTACTACACTTAGCCCACGGGCTTCCAGCCTTTTTTCCACAAATATCACACGCATACATAATTTCACTCTCTTCTTCTTTAATTTGTTTTTTTAGTTTTTTTCGATATTCATCGACTTCGTAAAATGCCAAACTAGCCTTACTTGAAAACAGTTTCTTATCTCCGCCTTTTCTAAACAATGCCACATCTACTACTTGTTAATCCTTCTAATAAAGTATTTTGGTACGTTATAATAGGGACAATTGTCCAGTTATTTTATCCACTTCTTCATTTTTCACAGGTCCAATACCTAAACAAGTAGTAGTGTTGGGTGGGATTTCAGTTAATCCTGCATCAGTAATCATACAATTAGTAATTCCTTTACCGTCTGCAATCGCTTTCAATTCCTCTAGCATTTCTTTATTTTCTACTCTAACAACCACTTTTTTTTGGCCTTCTCGGTACCATTCCTGAAATTCTTTAGCATTATTCTTTTTAGCTTTTAACGAGCAAGAAACTGCCGCATGACTGACTTGTACAGACATCTTTCCAGATGAAAGTTTCAAATCACTACGCATAGCTACAACAAGTTTGTATTTCATTTTTTCCTTTTTATTATCTTTTTACCCCTACAAAACCTCTACGGTATCCTTCAGGTTCACTACCATCTCTTCGATATTTCGCTTGTTCTATTAAGTTCTTCCACAATTCTCTACATCTGCATTTCGGTTTTTTAATTTTAACTCCACTAATCCTGTTATTCTTCAATTTTTCCAGAATTTCTGAATCACATTTTCCACAATTATGTGCTCCTCGTTGAGTTCCACCTCCGGTAGGATCGGAATAAACTCTAGTGCCTATTTTTTCACATTGTTCTATAACTTCAACTACAGACCATAACCAAGGTGGCCTCCATTCTCTATTTCTCCACATTCTTTCTCCCACTGTGTTTTTCTGTATGTTTACTGGATTAATCGATATTTTATCAACATAAGGTGCTGCGAATTTAGCAGAATAAACAGTATCTTCTATACTTTGTCCTTCGTTAAGATATGGTGGCTTCAACAATATGTATGCCTTTACAGTTCCACCAATCTCATGTACTGCTTTACAAGCTCTTTTGAATCCCTTTTCCGTAAGTCTCTTGTTAACACATTTGTCTAAAACTATAGGTGTCGCAGATTCTAAACCAATAGCCACTTCTATATTCGGCGATTTATCATATTGCATATGTCTTTTATGTACAAATTCAGGCAATGATTCCACTAGTACTTTTTCCACACCATAATTCACTAAATCTGTCATTATCATATTGGCAAAATCTTTCGGTATTTCTGTCGGATCTAAAAAAGATCCGGAAGTATATATTTTGACATATTTGTAATTGCTAAAATGCTCGATTATTTCTATCCATTGTTGTTCTAAAAACTCTGTTGCAACACCACCAGGCACTGTATCGTTGAAATATCCACACATTGTACAGCCTTCTTTGATGGACCAATAGCATCCTCTGGTTCTGATAATGGCTACTGCTGCTTTGACTTCTTCACCGTCTAAAATTTCTGTTTCTGTCCACATGGCTACAGGTTCATCTAGAGCATGTTCGAAAGGTTCTTTTTTCACTCTCTGAACAAATTCAGACAATTGTTTACTTGCCTTAGGCACGATTTCTAACCTCCACTGCCAGTCCGTTTTCCATTTCCACACATTCTTTCGGATTCATGAATGCAATTCCAACTCCAGTAATCTCTCCTTTTTGCTCAATAGCAACCTGCTCTCCAACTTTCCAATTCCCTTCAGTCCCCATTACTCCTGCTGCAAACATATCTCCTTTCAATTCAAAATCTGCTCCCTTTACGATTCCTATGCAATCTGTTGTCAACATCTCAGCTCCTTTACAGTTCAATGCAAAACCTCCAAGTCTAGTTGACACTGATCCGACATTTTCAATACTCAATTTAGGCCATTTTCCATTCACTTTATTTTTCATTATTTTGTCTGCATGTTCTCCAAATTGGAATTTGGCGATACATCTTGCCTCTCCTTTACTTCTCTCTTTCGAAGTCAATCGTTCAACTTTCTCTAGATTTTTCTCAACCATTTCTTTAAGAATTTTCAGTCCCTCTTCACTTGCAGGTTTTTTCATTCCAGTATTTTGCGCCTTTATCCCCATTTCATTCAACGTCTGTTCTATAAATTCTGAAATTTCTCCTGCATGTATAATAACGCTACTATAATTCTCTTTAATATTCATTTTTTCAATCTGTTTTTTCAACATCTTTTTTTCATCTTCATCCCATTCTCCGGTTACTGCTATGTCATAATGAGCAGCAGGAGGAAATAATTCCAATTCTCTTGGAACTATCCCTAACGGTGAAGTTACAATTACTTGATGCAACATGAGGTGATTGGGAATTTTACTTAATACAGATCTAAATCTTTTATGACTTTTACTCCAATGATATGGCTTTTTTGCAGAACAGGGAAGCAACAGTAATACCATACCTTCAGCAGGCGGTACAAAATTCATCATCTCTTTTTGAAATTTTAATATGGACGGATGTTTCAAAGTAAAACTATTAGCTTTTATTTCGTTTTTCGGCTCTCCTCCTGTACGTTCTAATATTTGTGTGGCTTTACGTAATATTTCTGCATTTCTTGGATTATGTAGTGATGTTTTTTCTACCATCTCTCTTAATCTTCCTTCTGTTAAATATCTTCTAATTCGTTTTATCCATCTCAATAATGCTTCTTGGTTAATTTTCTCTAGATTTTTTCTTTTCTCCTTTACCCATTCCCCCTCTTCTAGAACAAAACCAGCTGCAGTTCTAAATGATAATGCTAAATTATCAAAAATATCTACTCCTAAATATGCCAGAAGAGGCATATCTATTGGCTCTACAGAATGTGCATAAACAAGACGATTGTACCCAACCTCATTTCGTGCATTTTCTATAACATTCAAAATCTTTTCCGGTCTCCTAAAACTTGCATAATCAATAACAGCTATTTTCTCTGAAACAGAAAGATATGGGGCAGTTTCTGAATCTACACCCAACGGCAAATCGGGGGCTTCATATTCTTCGCCTCCTATTTTTATCAAACATCTTTTTTCAATAGATTCCATAGGCAAAAGAGTAGCTCCCTCTTCACAATTTAGAATTAAAGGAGTCTTAAGACCGCCATCAATAACCATCAAACGCCCCAGACCTTCGTACGCAATCTTTTCCATTAAGAACTATAGGCTATACTAGTTTATATTATGTTAACTAATTTTATTCTGCCGGTTCTTCAAGCTCAGCGGTCGGCTCTTCGTAAATCTGTTTTCGACTACCTTCAACAGCTTCTGCAGCAGCATCTACCTCTTCCCTAATCTGTTTCATGGTATCTTGCATCTCTTCTGCTGTTGGAATAGCGCCTAAAATTTCATTAGCCTCTAAATCCTTAGCATCAGCTATTTCTCTATCAGGAGCATTTCTCGAGAATCCAACATAGTCGGAAACACCTTCCATCAGTTTACTAATTTCAAACGGCACTACAAATTTAGTTGATTCGCCCTCTCCTAATTTTTTCATTGCATCAAGACTTAGGACGGTAAGTGCCTTTGAATCAAGAGGTGCTGCACCAACTGCAGTTATTCTCAAACCTTGCGCTTCTCCTTGCTTTTCAAGAATAATTCCGGTTCTTTCTCCTTCTGCTTCAAGTATTCTCGACTGTCTTTGACCTTCTGCTTCAAGTATGCGTGATTGTTTATCTCCTTCAGCTACTAAAATGGCAGAGCGTTTATGCCCATCTGCTTTTAGAATGGCAGCACGCCTTTCTCTCTCTGCAGATGTCTGTTCCTCCATTGCTTGCTTAACATTAGGTGCTGGATCTACTTCTCGTATTTCTACAGACTCAACTTGAACTCCCCATCTGTCAGTTTCTACGTCCAATCTATCTCTTAATTGTGCATTAATTGTATCTCTGTTGGATAACACTTGATCAAGCTCCATATCTCCAATAACTGCACGAAGAGTTGTCTGAGAAAGCTGAATTGTAGCTGATCTAAAATTCTGCACTTCTAAAATGGCTTTTAATGGGTCGGCCACTCTGTAATAAACAACCGCATCCACCATAGTTGGAGAGTTATCTTTTGTAATAACTTCCTGTCTAGGAACATCTAGTACTTGTGTACGTAAATCGACTATAGCCACAGATGAAACAAGTGGAATTACTAAGTTCCATCCAGGTAGTAAAACAGGTCTAGTCTTACTCAATTTTCCAAGAACTAATAGAACTCCAGCCTCATATTGCTGGATTTGCACTACAGTGGTCCACAGTATAACTGCAGATATCACACCGAGTATTATCACCAAAAATAGAAATTCTCCAAACATTTTTTATCTCCTTATTTTCTTATTATTCGTCACCCTTAATAGGTACTACGGTGACATGAATTCCTTCAGCATCTACTATCTCCACTTTAGTTCCTACTGCTATTTCGCCTTCTTTCGATATAGCTCTAACCCTTTCAACACCAATTTTTACTTTTCCAGAAAAATCATCAGCATTGACTGTTTTTACAATTTTTCCAGTTTTTCCTATATGTGTGACAATTCCTCCTGTAGCAGGATCCACTGGCGGTGCTAAACTCTGATAAAACTTCAAAGTACCCACTAAAGTCGCCACTCCTACAATTAGTAGTAAAACAACACCTTCAGGACCTTCCATAATACTATCATCAACCATCAATATAATTCCAAAAACAAGTACAACTGTAGCAGGAACTGCTATTAGGAATCCAGGCATAGTTGCTTCTACAAAAAGCAGGAAAAATCCCAATACAATTAATGCTATTCCAATGGCCATCGTGTTTAACTCCACATTGTAACCAAATATAGGTTTTATAAGAACTTGTCTTTTTTATTTCTCCTCTATTTTTTTCATCAATTTTAAATAGCCTCTTCTCCTCGCGACACCTCTTGTGCTTCATAGAGGCATGAGAACATACACCGTGCACTCGGGCTATGATGCTATAGTTCGGGGAAGTGACATAGGCCTCTGTGTAGCAATATGTTGGCCAATTACTGTCTAACCATACGCAGAAAATTCCTGGACGAAAGTCGAGCCGACGGCTACAAGCAGTTACTACGCCGTCTGGTGGATGACTAGGCTCAGCGGCCGATGAAGGTCGTGCCAAGCTGCGATATTGCTTTGGGGAGGCGCAAGGAGCCATTGATCCAAAGATCACCTAATAGGACTTCCTTAGTTTTATACTAAATCCAGTTTATTCTGGATGGGGAACGCCCCGAATTGAAACATCTTAGTAGGGGCAGGAAAAGAAATCAAACGAGATGGGGTTAGTAAAAGCGATCGAACACCCCATAGGGCAATCCGAATCCCTTTGCGTAAGCATAGGGACATGTGGAGCGACTTGGTCATCTCCTAATTCTACAATCCGAAGTTCGTGTGGAACGCCGGTGCCATAGAGGGTGACAGCCCCGTAGGAGAAACAGAAAAGGAGAATTTCCAAGATTCAAGAGTAGTGTGCGTTGGATATCGCGCATGAATTTGGGAGGTACTAACTTCCAACCCTAAATACTAGCTGAGACCGATAGCGCATTTAGTAGCGTGAGCGAAAGTTGTAAAGTATCCCTGACGGGAGATTAGAAAGACCCTGAAATCAGACGGTTACAGACTGGTACAGCATGCAAGGGAAGATGCGGTTTTACCGCGGACCGATGTTGTACCGTTCGATTCGAAAATTGATCCATGGAGTTCCTATTATTGGCGAGGTTAAGCACGTAGGTGCGAAGCCGAAGGGAAACCGACAGCCCGCAGCCATTTCGTATGGTGAGGGGCGAGGTGCGCTCGCCTGGAGTCAATAGTTGGATACCCGAAGACAGTCGATCTATGCCTGGGCAGGGTGAAGCCCTCTGGAAAGAGGGTGGAGGCCCGCACCGGTACTGATGTTCAAATCGTTCGGATGACCTGGGTATAGGGGTGAAAGGCCAATCTAGATTGTCAATAGCTGGTTCCTCTCGAAACTGCTCGCAGGCAGACCTTGGCAGAGATTGGGCGTGCGGTAGAGCACTGATTAGATGTTTAGGGGGCGAAAGTCCTCGGCGTTTTGTCAAACTCCGAATGTGCGTCCTTCGTAGAAGCCAGGCAGTGAGGTCACCGGGGTAAGCTTGGTGTCCGCAAGGAAAACAAACCAGACCGAAGTTAAGGTCCCTAAGTAATAACTAAGTGTTTTAGAACAAATGGTGTTTTAGGGCACAGACAGCTGGGAGGTTGGCTTAGAGGCAGCCATCCTTTAAAGAGTGCGTAACAGCCCACCAGTCGAGTCTTATTGCCCAGAAAATGGACGGGACTAAGTTATTCACCGATACTTTGGGCCACCGTAAGGTGATGCGGTAGAGAGGCGTCGTGCGTGGGCAGAAGCAAGGGCGTGAGCTCTTGTGGACCGCGTTCGAATGAAAATCATGGAATAAGTAGTAGCGTAGACAGGTGAGAATCCTGTCCGCCGGAGGGGCTAGGGTTCCTCGACGATGTTTATCAGTCGAGGGTTAGTCGATCCTAAGACCACTCTTAACAGAAGTGGTCGAAAGGGAAGCAGGTTAATATTCCTGCACCAGTTCACATTTTGTCCTATTCCTGACACATCGGGTCAGGCGGAGCACCCCTGTCAAGGTGTTCCCTTAATCAATAAAGTTGTGGAGAACCGTAATGGTGAGAAGCAATCTAAGATTTTGGAAGGGGGAGTATTTCCCTTCCGCTTTAGCCTGGTGTCCGTGAAAAGGGGGTAGGAGTCGTGTGATCTGTTCGTACCGAGAACTGACACAGGTGCCCCTAGGTTAGTAGCCTAAGGCGTCTCGGCAGAATCCAGGCAAGGGAACTCGGCAAAATAGCCCCGTATCTTTGGTATAAGGGGTGCCAGCTCTGTAAAGAGCTGGTCTCAGTGACTTGGGGACTCCGACTGTTTAGTAAAAACATAGGTGGCTGCTAGTCCGTAAGGATGTGTATAGCCGCTGAATCCTGCCCAGTGGCGGTATCTGAAACCCGGTTTCAACCGGACGAAGGACCGCTAAAC
>DAHL01000048.1:0-591 GCA_002509225.1 Euryarchaeota archaeon UBA102
TATCTCAATTTTTATTGGCAATACCGTTAATTATTTTGTACGAACTATCACTCTTCATAGTTAGGTTCTTAGAATGATAGGCGGAATCGAATTAGGCGGAACTAAATGCATAGCCGCAGTTGCTGAAAATCCCACTTCAATTATTGATAATGTACGAATATCAACTACCAATCCAGAACAAACCCTGTCTTTAATATCTAATTTTTTTAGAAAATACAAACTAAAAAGTTTAGGAATCGCTACATTCGGCCCCGTCTGTTTAGATGCATCTTCAGAAAAATACGGCACGATTCTTTCGGACACCAAGGAGGGTTGGTTAGGGTCCAACGTCTACTCAACATTTAAGCAGCATCATGCAATTCCCATGGCTGTAGAAACAGACGTAAATTCTTCAGCTATTGCTGAGTTCGAATACGGTTCAGGCAAAAAATTCAATTCCCTCGTATATCTAACAGTAGGTACTGGTATAGGTGGGGGTGCCATAATCAACGGTCAACCATTGCACGGTAATTTACATCCAGAAATGGGCCATATTATTATTGATGACGAGGAAGAAGGAATCTGTCGAATTCATACCAATTGTCTAGAAGG
>DAHL01000048.1:966-8139 GCA_002509225.1 Euryarchaeota archaeon UBA102
CCTTCAGATCACGAAGCTTGGAATCTAGAAGCAAAATATCTAGCTAGAGGTCTCTCCTCTATTATCTACCTCTTATCTCCTGAAATAATTGTAATTGGTGGGGGTGTTATGAAACAAACACAACTACTCGATATGGTTAAAACAGAAACTTCCAAACTTCTAAATTGTTTCGTTCCCTTGCCACAGATATCTTCTCCAAAACTAGGTGACTATGCAGGAGTTACTGGCGCTTTAAAAATCGCTAATTCATTAATTTAATATTTCATTAAATATTATGACACAATAAATTTCTTCGTTATCTCTTCTACATTATCTTCAGCATCTGTCGCTACTATTTTTATTGTGTATTCACCGGCATTCAATCCATCATGTTGATATTGCCATCTATTTTCATATCCATTTGGAAATTCATCATCCATCTCTACTGGTATAAATTCTCCATTATCACTATGTATTGTAAATTGTACACCTTCCACTTCGTCGTTATCCAAAACTAAAACAGTAATCGTAAACTCTTCATTTTCAGGAACGAGATATTCATCATTTTCTTTATTCATTTCATTCCACGTATTTCCATCATAATCATATATCTCAAATTCTTCAATTACAGGACTAGCAATATCTAAAAATGGAGGGTTTGAAAGCAATATGAAGACTCCAAGCCAAGTAAAGATGGATGTTATAGCAGGTCCAAACATTTTTTTTATTGGAAACTCATCCATTTTAACTATAAAAGGTATAACTTTAATCAATAATACCGGTGAAGTAAATCCAACAATCATCGCTATTCTAGTACTTATTCCAGAAGATATCATATAGTGTGTAATTACAGCTATTAGTATACCGAATGGAATGGCTACAAAGGCCACTTTCGAATCTCTAAAATCGTTCTTTATGTATTCTTCCTTATTGAATTCTGAAAATTCAAATACGACTTCTTCCTTTTTCTTCTTTTTGGCCACAAACTCAGTATAGATACGCACAAATAAACCCACCCTGTCGCGTCCATGTGTCATCAGACCAAGATTTTGAAGAATCGCTCGCTACTAACCATTCTACTTTCGAAACAGTTTTTACTAATCACTGGAGATTAATTCTATTAGTTATATTTTTATTATTATTAGGAGACTTCAATCCCAGTTCAGGTTTCACTGTTTTCGCATTTTTCTTAGTAGTCTGGGTAGTCTCTATTAGAAAACTTCACGATTCTGGAACTTTAGAAAAATATAATTTAGATCTAATATGGGGTCGTTCATTTTTAATGTGGAGAACGGAAAGAGGCAAAGATATAATAGAAAAACTTTCCAAATACAAGAAATTTTGGAATATTTTTGCAGACGTAGGTCTAGTTGTTGTTTTTTTCATTATGGCACTAATGCTCTTTTTGTTAATTTGGCAGGCGACCCTAGTATCACAAATACCAAAATCTGCCGCAGTCTCTCCAAAAATGCTAATAGGTTTACCAGGATTGAACCCAGTTATTCCAGTAGGTTATGGCGTTTTATCTCTTTCAATTGCAGTTATAATACATGAATTTTCACATGGAATTTTAGGAAGAGTTGCTAAAATAAAACTGAAAGCACTCGGTCTCTTATTCTTCATATTCCCAGTTGGTGCCTTTGTAGAGCCCGATGAAGAAGAAATGATGAATATGCGTAGAAGAGAAAGGATGCGTCTCTATGCAGCAGGCCCGGCTAGTAACATCGCATTAGCTCTCATCTTTTCAATTTTGTTTTCTTGGGTTATGGTGGGGTCGTTACAACCAGTAGAAAATGGCGCTCTAATCAGCGGCGTAGTCCAGGATTATAGTGCAGATGAAGCCGGTTTAGAAAGTTGGATGTTAATAACTTCTATAGATAATCAAACAGTCACAGACTCAGAATCCTTTTCAGTGATAATGGACAATACCACTGCCGGTCAGAATATTACTATTGAAGCTTATTCTAAAGAGGGGTCAGAATCATTCACAGCCACATTATCTGATAAGGGGGATTATTTTTTAGAATATTATCCAGAACAATACAACAGTTCAATCTCTGGTAAAGGGTTTCTAGGCGTTGCAACAACAAATCCAGAAGTCATTACAGACTTACTTGCTCACCCAGTTGATTCAGGCGGAGCTGCCGGTCTTTTGGCTTACATGACATTACCATTTGCTAAATTACAACCATTCCCAGATCATTTCACATCATTATTCGCTCCCGAAGGGATTACTTCAATTCTTCCAGATAATTTATTTTGGATAGTCGCCAATAGTTTTTATTGGATTTTTTGGCTTAATTTAATGGTCGGTATGACGAACGTTTTACCAGCCATTCCATTAGATGGTGGTTTCATTTTCGGCGACGGCCTTTCTGCACTTATGGAAAAAAGAAGAAAAGGACTTTCAGCAGAGGAGAGGGAAATTATAGTAGAAAAATCATCTACTTTTTTCACACTCTTAGTAGTTTCTTTAGTTGTATTTCAAGTCGCAGGTCCAAAATTATTCGGAACTGAACCTATAGATTTAGAAGCAGTAATTACAGTAGATTCAACCGATGGTTTTACAGGTGAAAACATTTCCTTTTCAGCTTCAAATTCAAGAGGAAATTTAATCAATTATTTGTGGGATTTTGGAGATGGTAGTAATGTTTCAACAGGCATCTCAGTTTCACATGCATACGTTTCAGGAGGGGTTTACGAAGTATCACTCACTGTCGTGGATGAAACCCGTTTGTCCGCTAGAACTTTCACAGTAATCTCTATAGATGATTCAATCGCCGCTTCAGGACAAAGTAACAATAATGAAGTAGTTTCCGTTGAGGTAAAAAATCATGCTATTTTTTCGAGTATAAGCGTTGAAACCAATCCACCAAACACACAAGGTCTATGTTACATGGAGATCAGCGTCATCAATCCAGAAGGGGTATTGGAAACAGTTGAAGGAAATAATGCAGCATTCGAGTATGAAGATTTATTGAACGGTACATGGGACATTCGTATGAGGCACGCCAATTCTGCAACGGGCGGGCCATGCGCAGCTCCAGGCTCTTTTAGTTACAATCTAGATTGGTTTATTGACTATCAGGCCGATTCATAGGCATCAAGAAACAATATTAACCCTCAAACATTAGTATTTTTGTCCAATGAGTGACGACCCGCTTCCTTTGAAGAATATACACCACGTCGAGCTGTGGGTAGGTAATGCAAAACAGGCATCCTACTATTATCGTAAAGCATTCGGCTATTCACAAGTTGCTTATTCAGGTCTTGAAACAGGTTCCAGAGAAAAAGCATCATATGTTTTACAACAAGGACAGATAAGATTGGTACTCTCATCTCCTCTTAATGGAAATGATGAAATGAATAATCATCTTACAAATCATGGCGATGGAGCTAAAGATATCGCCTTTCACGTCGACGATGCAGATTCCTGTTTCAATGATACAGTCGCACGAGGTGCTCAACCAGTTACTGAACCCAAAGACATTTCTGATGAACACGGCACAGTAAGATATGCATCAATCCGTACATATGGAGATACTATACATTCATTTATTTCTACTTCTAATTATACAGGACCTTTTCTTCCAGGTTATAGGGGGGATATTATTGAAGAAGAGTCTGTCGGTTTGAGGTTTGTAGATCATATCGTTGGCAACGTCGAACTCGGAAAAATGAATGTTTGGGCAGATTACTATGCTAATGTTTTAGGTTTTAAGCAGATGCAGCATTTTACAGATGACGACATCTCTACAGAATATTCAGCTCTTATGTCTAAAGTAATGGAAGGTGGCAGAGGTAGAATTAAATTTCCATTAAACGAGCCAGCAGAAGGAAAGAAAAAATCACAAATTGAAGAATATTTAGACTTCTATAATGGCCCCGGTGTTCAACATATGGCGCTTTTGACCGATAATATCATTGGAGCCATTACTAAATTAAGAGCAAACGGTGTTGAATTTTTAGAAGTTCCAGATACTTACTATGACGAACTACTCGATAGAGTGGGCGATATAGATGAAGATTTTGACACATTAAAAAGATTAAGAATTTTAGTAGACAGGGATGATGAAGGTTATCTTCTTCAGCTCTTTACAAAACCAGTCCAAGACAGACCAACTCTTTTTTATGAAGTAATTCAAAGAAAGGGAAGCAGAGGTTTCGGTTTCGGAAATTTCAAAGCACTATTCGAAGCCATAGAAAGACATCAATCAGAGAGAGGTAATCTATAATGCACAGATATCACAAATTAGGTAAAATGCCACGCAAAAGACACACTGTTTTTAGAAGTAAAGAAGGGAATATATATCATGAAGAACTAAAAGGAAATAAAGGATTCGACGGACCATCTGCTCTGTTATATCACATATATCCTCCAACAGAAGTAGTATCTACTAAAGTGGTCGATACATTCGTTTTAGAAGAGGACCCGAATTCAGCGTTGAGGATGCGTCATTTTTACACAGACAGATTGTCTAAAGGCGGTAGCCCAGTGACAAACCGCACTCCACTCTTATTCAATAACGACGTTATCATCTCAGCCTCTCATCCCGATCAAAACGATGATTTTTATTATAGAAATGCCCAAGCCGATGAAGTTGTTTATGTTGGTAAAGGTAGTGGCACTTTAGAAACTGCATACGGCAATATGGCTTACGGAAAAGGAGATTATTTGGTAATACCTAGAGGGATTTTACATAAATATAATATGAAATCTGAATCTCATTCATTATTAATAATAGAAGGTTCTGGTGAAATTAATACGCCAAAAAGATACCGTAATGAGTATGGTCAACTGATTGAGAGGAGCCCGTATTCAGAAAGGGATTTCAGAGTTCCTGAAAAATTAAACACCCACGATGAAAAAGGAGAATACAAGATTTTAGTCAAACAAAGAGATCTTCTAACCGAAGTGACTTTAGGACATCATCCGTGTGATGTAGTTGGGTGGGATGGTTACTACTATCCTTATGCTTTCAATATCAATGATTTTGAACCAATAGTGGGTCGTATACACGAACCTCCTCCAGTTCATCAAACCTTTCAAGGTTTAAATTTCGTTGTTTGTTCTTTCTGCCCTCGGCCATTCGATTTCGACGAGAATTCTATACCGGCACCATATAATCACTCGAATGTCATGTCTGATGAGGTAATTTACTATGCTAAGGACGAATTTATGTCTCGAAAAGGAGTAGAATTCGGCTCTTTAACTTTACATCCTGACGGTTTAACACATGGTCCGCATCCCGGCAAATACGAAGCATCTATCGGTCAGAAATGGACGGATGAATTGGCAGTCATGGTCGACACATACTACCCCTTATTAGTTGCTAAAAATTCCTTAGATATCGAAGATGAAAATTATAGTTCTTCTTGGCTAGATGGGGAAGATTATAGTGACTCGTTAGGTGAGTAGTTGAATAGATGAATAATAGCCTATACTCCTTTATGGATCGCTTAATCGATTATGCAGGATTATTCCCTCCTTCTGAATTGCCATTTAACGACGCGATTTCCAATTACATATCATATTCGTCTTCTTCAGATTCTTGGATATTGAACCGTTTCATTTGTCCAGTTTCGAAATTGAATAATTTATTGCCTCATTTATCTAATTTTACACCTGAAAAACCCCTTCATCTTTCAGTTTTACTTACAGGTGATTTTCAAGACGATAAATATATAAATAAGTTTAATGAAGAATTAAACGCCATCAAATCTTTCGAAACTCAATATAGTGATGTTTGTAAAATTGAGTCATTAGAGGCTAAAATAGATGTCCAAAACATCAATTTAGATGATATTTTAAATGTCATAACTACTTCTATCGAATCTCTCAACAATTCCGTTGAAATTTTCCTAGAACCTACTGATTCAGATTTTTCTTTAATATCTGATCAAATTTTCAAATCAAATATCAAAAATATCCAATTAAAACTAAGGTGTGGCGGCGTTGTCCCAAAAGCATTCCCATCCTCTAAAACAATAGCTTCAGCACTATCTTTTTGTAAAAATAATAATGTAAAACTAAAATTTACTGCCGGCCTTCATCATCCAATCCGCCATTTCAATGAACAAATTGGCACCAAAATGCACGGCTTTGTCAACGTTTTTGGCGCAGCCCTCCTCTTTTACACGAATAAAATAAATAAAAACACCCTAATCGAAGCGCTGGAAGATGAAAACCCTAACAATTTCAACTTCAAAAATTCTTCTTTTTCTTGGAAAAATAATAGTTTACCTGTAAAAGAGATAGTAGTTTTAAGAGATGAGGCATTGCTCTCTTATGGTAGTTGTTCCTTCGATGAACCAAGAGACGACCTCAAAGACTTAGGATGGATGTAATATGGACGAAACTCACAACCCAAATTTGAAGTCTTGGATCGATGTTAATTCAGATTCTCATTTCCCAATTCAAAATCTACCTTTCGGCGTTTTTCGCCCATCAAACGGTGGCGATTTACATGTCTGTACAATAATTGGCGACTATGTTATCGATTTATCCATTTTAGATCTCAACGGGTTTTTTGCAAATTCAAATTTACAAGACACACTCGTTTTTGATGAACCAACATTAAATGCTTTTATGAGTCTTGGAAGGGACGCTTGGAAAGAAACTAGACTAATCCTAAGTAATCTCTTTTCCGAGGATAATTCCGATATCAGAGATTCTAAAATAAAAGATGATGTTCTATTTCATGTTTCAGATGTCGAGATGAGACTACCCGTTGATATCGGCGATTATACTGATTTTTATTCGTCAAAAGAACATGCAACTAATGTTGGTAAAATGTTTAGAGGTGAAGAAAACGCATTAATGCCTAATTGGTTACATTTACCTGTAGCATATCATGGCCGCGCCTCTTCTGTAGTTGTTTCAGGAACAGATATCAAAAGACCCAGCGGTCAAATGCTAACTAAAGACTCGTCATCACCATCTTTTGGCGTATCGAATAGACTAGATTTCGAACTAGAAATGGGCTTTTTAGTTGGGCCAGGTAATTCTCTAGGAAATCCAATTTCTACACAGGAAGCAGAAAATCATATTTTTGGACTAGCTTTAGTAAATGATTGGAGTGCAAGAGACATTCAAAAATGGGAATATCAACCATTAGGTCCTTTCCTCGGTAAAAGTTTTGCTACATCTATATCTCCTTGGGTCATCACTCTCGAAGCATTAGAACCATTTCG
>DAHL01000051.1 GCA_002509225.1 Euryarchaeota archaeon UBA102
TTCACATCTTTGTATTCTCCAGCAGGAATTTCGACCTCTTCTATTGGATTGAAATGCGGTATGTATCCGACTGTGTGTAATTCCAAATCATTGCTCTTTACATAGCCGTAAGATTTCATCGATTCATCATTATTGTTAAACGTAACACAGGGAGAGATTACATCCAAAACTGCCATCCCTTTGTGTGACATTGCCGCTCTAATCAATGAAGATAATTGTTTTCTAGAACCTGAAAATGAACGAGCAACGAAAGAGCATCCAAGATTAATTGCGAGTGTACAGAGATCTATTGGAGCCATCTCATTCGTATCTCCTTTTCTCTTTTTGGAACCCTCTTCTGTGGTTGCTGAATATTGACCTTTGGTTAAACCGTAAACTCCATTGTTCTCGATAATATAAACCATGTTCACATTTCTTCGAATGGCATGTATGAACTGTCCAATACCGATACTGGCAGTATCTCCATCACCGGAAACTGCTAAGAAACAGAGATCCTTATTCCCTACGTTTGCCCCTGTAGTAACCGATGGCATTCTGCCATGAGCAGTGTTGAAACCGTGACTCTTACTGAGGAAATAAGCCGGTGTTTTACTTGAACAACCGATACCCGACATCTTTGCAATATCTTCAGGTGCGATTCCATTTTGCCAGCATGCGTTGATGATAGCATTCGAAATGGCATCGTGTCCACAGCCAGGACACATTGTCGATTTTCCACCTCGGTAATCGTCAATTGGTCTCTTGATTATGTTTAATTTTTCAGACATCTATTATCCCACCTCGAATGATTTTAGTTTCCCTATTATGGCTTCCGCATACTCTCCAGCTTTAGGCGGTAGACCATCACTAAGTGCTACAGAATGAAGTCGTGGTAGTAATTCAACAGGCAATTCTTTTCTTAGAATTCCAAACATCTGACCATCCCGATTTATCTCTAAAACTATTGTTTTTTCGTGACGACTTATGAAATCGTCCACCTCTTTAGACATCGGTAACGCCCTAACTCTGCATTGTGATATTTTTATTCCAGTACTCTCTTCAACGATATCATCAATTTCCTGTATACTGTTTTCCATTGAACCGTAATATATGATTCCAACCTCTTGTTCTTTCTCTTCTCTGATTACAGGTTTAGGCAATACCTCTCTTGCTCCTTCGATCTTACGCTTCAATCTTGCCATGTTCCGTTTGTACATCTCAGGTTCTTCCGAATAAACGCCATCTTCATCGTGACCTGTTCCACGGGTTAGAATTGGATCTAAACCGCTACCAGGTAATGTGCGGTATGTTATTCCATCACCATCTACGTCACGGTATCTTCCATAATTTTTAATCTTCTTCATCTCTTTTTCAGTTCTGATTACTTTTCCCCTGTCCATCGGCGTATCTGGATAATCGAACCCGTTTGTAACCCATTGATTCATGCCGAGATCTAAATCTGTAAAGCCGAACACTATTGTTTGGAATCTATCAGCATAATCGAAAGCCCTCCAACCGAATTCGAAACATTCGTCTACACTTCCAGGTATCAAGACGAGATGCTTAGTGTCTCCGTGACTCGCCTCATAAAGCATCGATAAATCCCCCTGTTGAGTTCTCGTTGGTAAACCGGTAGATGGACCGACACGATTTACATCCCAGATGACTCCGGGAACTTCTGCAAAGTGTGCTAATCCGACCAGTTCAGACATCAATGATATTCCTGGACCGCTTGTACATGTCATACCACGAGATCCGGACCAACCGGCACCGAGAACCATACCAACTGCAGCAATCTCATCTTCAGCTTGCATAACGGCACAGGTGGTTTTTCCATCCTTATCTGTTCGTAATTTTGGTATATGCATCTCTACAGCTTCAGCCAATGATGATGATGGTGTAATAGGATACCAACTCAACAAATTTACACCGCCGTAAATTGCCCCTAATGCCAACGCCTCATTGCCCTCTATAATGAAAAGATTTTTGTCCTGTTCTCTCTCTTCGACATAAAACGAATCTTCCTTTTTCATATTTTCTTTGAAATAATCCCGACCCATTTGTGAGGCTTTAGAATTGATTTCGATCGCTTTCTCTTTACCGCCGAATTGACCCGCTATAGCCTTCTCAATAACTTCTTGAGGCATCTCTAGCATCTCTGCCAGAATACCAACATAAATTATGTTGGAAACCATCTTAGCAAGTTTTGGATTCAACTCTCTTGCCATCTTAGTCATTGGTGCGGGGTAGAGAATCAAATCATCCCGATCTACCGATAAACCGACATCGGTATTGTAAATCACAACCGTGCCCGGTTCTAAACATTCAACGTCCTTAACCCAAGTATCCTTATTCATTAAAATTTGAATATGCGTCTTATCGCCGGGTGCTTGATATTTTTTGTCGCTTATTCGTACAATATACCATGTAGGTAGACCAGATATATTTGATGGAAAAAGATTCTTTCCAGATGCATGTGTACCCATTCTGAAAAGACTATTAAGAAAAATGAGATTCGCACTTTGCGAACCTGTACCGTTTGCTGTAGCGATATTAACTGTAAAATCGTTTATAATTTTCTCCATTTTTTATCAGCAACCGTTAGTATGAATCTCTTCCTTATATCTACAAACCTTACTATTAAATGTTACTCTTTGATATAATAATAAAATCTATAAAAATAGTATATATTTTCATTTAATTTTGATTTTTTATGCTGGAAATAAATACTATTAATTATTAATTTTATGACTATTTTATGAATTTTTAATAAAAAAATAAGAGTTTTTTAATTATTGTATGTTAAAAATGAGATAATAAATAATAAAATGTATAAAATAAACTAGAAAAACTACCTATAAATTAATAAAATACTACTAAAATAGTATTAAAATAGATAAAAAAGTATTAAAATGATAGGATTTTCATGTAAAATTACTATTTTTATCTAAAAAAACTTATATTATTTGAATTAATATTAGATAATTGATAAGATTTTACTAAATAAATCAGCATTTAAAGAAACTACAGAATGTATAGGGTAATCGAATTCAGCTAAAGGATTACTCCCTTCTGAATCGGATAAAGTATCGTATACCATCATAAAACCGTCAAAATCATACAAGGTACCTTCATGCGAATGTAAAGCCATTACTGGGCTTTCTCTAGATGCTACTTTTTCGCTTGTTAAAGTTTTTAAAATTCCATATCTGCCGCAATCATACAGTTCTGAATTATGAACTGCCATATCTAAAACAGAGAAATCCCTATGCGCTATCGGTTGGCTGCTTAATGTATCATAAACGCCGTATTCGCCGCTATCGAGTAATACGTCTTTGAATTCTATAAAGTTGTAGGTAGTCCCTCTGCGTGATCCTAATTTCTTAGTTGTAAAAGTTTCGTATACTCCATATTCTCCACCATCATAAAGAACATTCTGAAATAATTTTAAAGATCTGACCCAGCCATTCCTCCAATTTATTACTTCATTGGTTTCTGTCTGCATAACTTGCTCATACCTACCGCCATCGAAAAGATTTGAATCGAAAGTCTCTAACGCATAAACCCAGTGCTCTCGTGTAGCCATTTCTTCACCAGATAAAGTATTGAAAATTTTATTTGAATCGCCTGCATCATAAATTGTAGAATCTGTAATGTGTATCTTTCGAACGTGATCTTCCCGTTCAGAAATTAAGATTGGGTCCTCATTAGGAATCCAAGCATAAATTTTAGGTCCGGAAGCAATGAGGAGACCACTTTGCATTTTAGACATGTAGACCTAACGCAATATCAATATAACATCCATGCTATCACTAATCGTGTCTTCGGGTAGTGTTAAACCAGCTCATATTGCGGTTCTAAAATTTTTAGCTTTGCGTGGAGCTACGAAGCACCCAGTCGATATGTCATCTGAAAAATTAGCGGAGAAATTTGATGTAAGTCAACAGTCCGGATCGAGATATATCTTGAATCTTGTAGATAGGGGACTCTTAGAAAGAAATTTAGGACGTAAAGGGCAAATTCTGAGTTTAACTCCGAAAGCTGTCGATATCCTAAAGAACGAATTTAATGAATACAGATTAGTTTTCGATGCTCCTGAAAAAATAACACTCAGAGGTAAATTAGAAAGTGGATTGGGAGAGGGTGCGTACTACATTTCTAGAAAAAAATATCAAAAACAGATTAACAAAATAATGGGCTGGGAAGCGTATGATGGAACATTCAATTTGAGAGTTGAAGAAGAGGATATGCCTAAGCTAGAGGCAGTACATGCAGCGAACGGTATGCTCGTAGAGGGTTTTGAAGAAAAGAATAGAACTTTTGGAAGAGCCTGGTTGTTTGAAGCAGAAATTGTGAACCCTAAAAATAAAAAAAGCGTCGATAAATGTGCAGTGATAGTGCCTAAAAGAACTCATTATAGGAAAGTTATAGAATTGATTTCTCCTGAATATTTAAGAGGGTTTTTCAAATCGAAAGATAATCAAGAATTTGTTGTAAATGTTAAACTGAACACTAGAAACTGAATTAGAAAAAAGCAATCTTTACATTTATTAACTGCATGACAAGATAAGGTTCGGTAAACGAATGGACCCATATCATGACTATTACGGTGTTGAGTGGTATTTTATTCTAGCTATTTGGACAATGATTGCCCTTGGATCTCACATATATCAAGTTGGATATATTGTTAAACTGATAAAATTAGGGAAACCGGATGATCGGTTTAATTCATGGCAACAGAGAATGAAAGAATTTTTGACAGATTGGTTAGGTCAACGAAAAGTAGTAGAGGACAAACTTGCAGGCTATGCTCACGCATTAATATTTTGGGGATTTTTATTACTGATATCTGATGTTTTAGATTTAGGAAGTGGTGGGTTGTTCTCAGATTTCCTAGATAAAATATATTTAGCAAACATATGGAATTTGCTAGTTGATATTGGATATATGATGGCCTTTGTAGGAATAACCGTTGCTCTGTATAGAAGATTGATAGTTCGACCAGAAAAGCTGAAAGATGCGAGTATGGAGGGTGTGTTCATACTGATAGCGATTATGGGAATCATATTGACTGCATTTATTGTAGAAGCTGGAGAGATGATAGGAAATGAAAATAGATGGGAACCTATCGGATTGCTCTTTGCAGGAATGATGAAAGGTATGAATGAACAAACTGTACAATCGATAATTGATATTTGTTATTGGACCCATATGATTCTGATAGGGGCATTTCTAATTGAAATACCTCAGACTAAACATTCACACCTAATTGGAACAGTCCCTAATGTTATGTTTCAAGATCATGAACACATGGGCAAAATGCAACCACTTGAAGTTGATGAATCTGGAAAAGCTGTATCGATTGATGATATGAGTATTGAAAAATTTGGAGTGAGTGATTTTACAGATTTTACATGGAGACAATTATCAGATGGATGGGCATGTACTGCGTGTGCTAGATGTCAAGATGTGTGTCCAGCATATGAGAGTGGGAAAACATTGAATCCTATGCAGATAGTTATGGATGTAAAGAATTATGGAATGGAGCATGGAAAAACATTGTTGGCACAAGAAGTTCCAGAAGAGAAAATACCAGATAGATTCACTAGAGATGCAATATGGGCATGCACTACCTGTTATGCTTGTGTAGAAGCCTGTCCAGTTCACATAGAGCATGTTCCAAAACTTACAGATGCTCGTAGACATCTAGTTTTAGAAGCAACAGAATATCCTGAGGAATTGCAAGTTCTTTTCGATAATCTTGAGACTCATTCGAACCCATGGGGAATTGGTGCACATGAACGTGCTGATTGGGCGAAAGATTTGGATGTTAAAGTAGGTGAACCTGCAGATGTACTTTATTTTGTCGGATGCGCAGGTTCTTTTGATGAGCGTAATAAAGAAGTTGCAATATCGACAGCGAAATTGATGAAAGAAGCGGGTGTTGATTTCTCTATTTTAGGTGAGATGGAATGTTGTAATGGAGACCCTGCAAGAAGGGGTGGGAATGATTACTTATTTCAATTCCTAACTGAACAGAATATTGATACTTTTGAATCAGTAGGTGTGAAAAAGATAGTGACATCATGTCCACATTGCTACCATACACTAGGAAAGGAGTATCCAGATTATGGAATGGATGCTGAAGTCGTACATCACACACAGATGATTGCAGATTTAAGAAGAGAAGGAAAAATAAAAACGAAGGAGAGGGACTTCTCATTAACTTTCCATGATCCGTGTTACTTAGGTAGAATAGATGGTGATGTAGAAGCTCCTAGAGATGCACTGGGTGGGGAAATAATAGAAATGCATCGTTGTAAAAATAAAACATTCTGTTGTGGTGCAGGAGGTGCTCGTATGTGGATGGAAGAAGATGCTGATAAACGTGTAAATACGATAAGAGCGAAGGAGGCAGTAGACACCGGGGCCGATCAGATTGGAGTTAGTTGTCCATTTTGTATGACGATGATTAGTGATGGGTTGAAAGAAATGGGTGAAGACACGCCTGTTAAAGATATCTCAGAAGTTATATTAGACCACCTAGAATAGGGGAGTTACATGAACGTAGCAGTGATGATTAAATTAGTACCAAATACTGAAACAAAGTTTGTGATAGATAATGGTAAAGTGAATGAAAATGAATTCAAGTATTTCATCAATCCATATGATGAATTTGCTGTTGAACAGGCAGTACAATTCAAAGAATCTTTCGGAGGAAAGGTAACTCTGATTACATTATTCAAAGAGAGTCCTGAAGCTGAAAGAGAATTGAGAAAAATGTTAGCAATCGGTGCTGATGAAGTTATATATTTGAAACAGGAAAATTATAGAGGAGACAGACCGGGAGCAAATGCGAAGATTCTAGCTGAAACTTTGAAAGAGCTTTCTCCCGATTTGATAATAGGTGGAGTGCAGGGGATTGACTATTACCAGATGGCCACCCTACCAATGATAGCGCAAAAATTAGGTGTTCCGCATGTTGCCAGTGCTACAAAACTGGAATGCAATGGAAATGAATTGACAGCGCATAGACAGGTGGAGGGTGGAGTACAGATTATGAAAACGAATATGCCTGCAGTAATAACTTGTCAAAAAGATATGAATGTAGTTCGTAGAGCGGCTCTTAAAGATATAATGGCTTCTAAAAGAAAACCGATAGAATATCGAGAAGTGGCTTTGTCTGAATCAATTGATATGGAAAATGTAGAAGATTCTTTACCTCCTGCAAGAGGAGGAGGAAAACTAATTGAGGGAGAAACATCAGAGCAAAAAGTCGATGAACTGATTAGACTTTTGAGAGAGGAGGCGAAGATAATATGAGTTCGGTGTTAGTAATAGGAGAATGCGATGCTAGTGGTGTAAAAGCTGCAACCATGCAAGCTTGTAACCTAGCTTCGGAATTAGGAGAAAGTACCGCTCTTGTAATTGGAGATGAATCTAATGGTGTAGATACAATACCTGCTTCAAGAATAATTGTTGCAAATTCTTCAGAATTGAAATATTATGATCCTGTAAAATATAGTGCAATTGCAACAGACGTAGCAAAAGAAATCGGTGCTGAAATAATCATAATGGGTGCAACTGCAATGGGTAAAGATTTAGCTCCAAGACTCTCTGCAGAATTAGAATGGAGATATGCTGCAGATTGCATAGGTGCTGAATCTGGGCACTTAGTAAGACCGGCTTATGCAGGCAAGGTTTTGGTTAAAATGAAAATAGAGGCTGGGACTGTTGCATCTCTTAGACCAAATGCATTTTCTGTAAAGGATGGCGGGGGTGGGACCGTCGAACAATGGAATGGAGAGATACCTGAATCAAAAATAACAACAGATGGAATAGAAGTAAGTGGAGGAGGTACTGTTGAATTGACAGAAGCTAAGATTGTCGTTAGTGGAGGAAGAGGGCTTGAAAATCCAGAAAATTATGATAAAATAATAAGACCTTTAGCCGAAGCTATGGGTGCTGCAACCGGTGCAAGTAGGGCTATTGTAGATGCAGGATGGGTTCCTCATTCATACCAAGTAGGGCAGACTGGAAAAACTGTGGCTCCTGAATTATACATGGCTGTAGGAATTTCTGGAGCAATACAACATCTTGCAGGAATGTCTGGATCTAAATGCATTGTTGCTATAAACAAAGATAGTGAAGCACCTATCTTCAAAGTTGCAGATTATGGGATAGTAACTGATTTGTTCGATATAGCACCTATTTTAACAGAAAAAATGAAGAATGAGATGAGCTAAAGATACTGTTTTAAACATAGAGAGATATGTATAATTGTGGGAACAGAGAAGAAAGAAATTGAACGATTGACTCATACAATTGAAGAATTAAAAGAAGAATTAGAAATACTTCAAGAAGCAGTTGGCATTTTGATGGGTGCTGTTATGGAAGATAACAGTGAAGGAGAAGAGATTGATATTTTAGATCGAAAATTGTTGGGTTTCGGCCCTAGAATGGGTATGTAAAGTAAAATTTTTCAACCTGAAAGTTTTTTACGTGCGGTTTATAATTGAATTACGCGCTCGAGTGGTGTAGCCTGGCCTATCATGAAGCCCTGTCGAGGCTTCGACCCGGGTTCAAATCCCGGCTCGGGCGCCATTTATTTTTACTTAAGGCAAAAAAGTGTACCAAGAAATTAATATACTCAACAACCTAGGAATGGATAATGAAAAGGGATGAAGACGAATACATAAACGACGAAATGGTCGAAGAAGAGGATGAAGAAAAGGAATTACCTAATGCATTATGGAGAAATGAAAAAACAGATAATGAGATTTCAAAATTAACCAATTATATGGTTCTTTTTATGTGTTTTATAGTTCCAATCCCTTTTGGAATTTTAGCTGGAGTGTACCTTTTAGGAAGGAATGAAAAAGAGATTAGAGAATTGGGTGCAGCATGCATACAGACCTCGTTTATCGCTGTGGTAATTTGGATGTTGATTATTATTAGAATTGCAGTGTATGTTTACTATGCACTACAGGGTACAATAGAATTTGATTTGACATATGGAGAAGAAACTTATAATATAATAATAAGTAACGGAAAAATTACAGTTAGTTGATTATGAATCTATCGTAAAAGGATTCCCTTCAATAGGAAGATGTACATTATAATCTTCTAAATCTTTAGCTAAATCCTCTCTAGATTCTCCATGAAAGAGAATAACATTTTCCGGTTGACATTTATCTATAAAATCGATTAACTGGCTATGACCTGCATGACCGCTCAAATCGAATTTTTCTATTTGACAATCTATGTCGAAATATGGGGAGGTTTTATTCCTATCTAGGCGTGCTTTTCCAGTTTCGAGAAGAGAACGTCCATTAGTTCCCTCTGCCTGATATCCTGTTATGAATATGGCGCTGTTTTCATCCTTACGAATTTTTGACAAATAGTGCATAACTGGACCGCCTTCTAGCATTCCTGCAGTTGTTACGATTACATCGCCTCGAGCAGCATGATCACGTTGACGCCAAGAACGTACGAATTTAGTACGTTTTAATGTATCAAAATAAAGTCCTGAATTGCGTAAAGAACGGGGATAACGAGAAAAAATATTTGCAATTTCCCTCCCCATACCATCCAACCATATATCTATGTCTAATTTTCTGAGAAGCATCAACAATTCCTGTGAACGTCCTAAAGCGAATGCAGGAAGTACAACTTGCCCACCTCTGTTAATAACATCCTCTACTGAATCTACAAAATGAGATTCTATTTCAGAGCGATTTTTGTGATCACGGCCGGCGTACGTAGACTCTATTGCAATTGTTTTACAGGAAACTGGTTTGGCAGCTTTTGTTAAACCTGTATTAACAGTATTGATATCTCCAGTGAAAAGAAAATCTAATTCTGGAAAATGATACATAACCGCCCCTGGAATGTGACCCGCATTCAAACTTCTATAAGAAAAACCTGAATGATAATATTCTTTGTTTAATTTATGTGAAAAATGATTGGTATTTTGCTCGGAAATTGCCCCTTTGTTAAATGGTTCTTGATAGCCTTCTTGTTGTGCAATTTTTAGAGTATCTTTAGCGAGAACTTCTGCTAAACGTATTGTTAAAGGAGTTGAACAGATAGGCGTTCCGGATGAAGCGATACTTGGTGTCAAACCAGAATGATCGAGATGTGCATGAGTAAGAAGTAAAGAATCGACATTTGGTGCCGGCATAGGAAACTGTGGTGGATCGTCCGGTTTTAATCCATAGTCGATTAATATTTGTCCATCATCATTTTCTAGTAAAGTTCCAAGTCTGCCAATTTCAGAAGCGCCGCCGAGAAAGGTAAGTGATGTGCTCATTTAAAATAAAATAATGAAAACTAATTCCATTCCATTTCTTCTTCAGTAGAATCTTCAGTGCTAGGAGTAACGGGCTCTGGTTCAACAGCAGGTGTAACGGGTTCAACGACTGGAGCTGCTGGAGGTTCAGGAGCTACGGGGGGTGCTGCGGCTTGTTGTGTTGGTTTTTCTTCTCGATCTTCATCCCAGTCTTCATCTGAATCTGCAGATCTGAGAGATGACACGCCAACTACTATTACTAAAATTAAAAATACGAAAACATACCAGGTATCTTCTATAGTAGACATCAAACGACCTCCAAATGCATCTTCAACGTCTATTGTAAAATCCTTTGACTGTTCAGAAGTTCCATCGGCATCGGTTCTTGATACAACAATAGTTATTATTTCAGAATCGCCGTTTTTAGAATCTGCACTGGATGCTATTTCCACTTGAACAGAAGAAGTACTGCCTGCAGATATAGGGATAGAACTGCCATCGGGGAAAGTTACTCTCCAACCACTAGGAACTGAAAGTGCAGATACAACGAAAGTTGAATCTACGTTTCCTTGATTGTCTATTTCTAATGTGAAGGTGAAAGATTCATCTGGAGCAACTGTTGCCTTAGTGACTGGAGCTGCTACTTGGAAAGTTGTAATTTTCTGAATGTTGAAAGTTAATATTTGCTGACTGAAAATAGATGAATCGTCTTGATGGATAACTTTGACTCGTATTTCATATCCATTATCAGTGTAAACTGCTTGTTGGCTTAAAGTTACTGAAAGTTTGAAAACTTCAGTTTGACCTTCATTTAGAGTTATGGAATCACCATTGGCTAAACCGTCAAAATCTGTTGACCAACCAGATGGTAGATTTTCAGTAGATAATTCGAAAGTATTAGTTCCTTCTACATTACTAGTAATTGTAAAAGAGACTTCCCTAGTGCCTCCTGCACTCATATCCAAATATTCTGAACCTGATGTTGCATCGAGATCAATTTGGAAATATCTTTCCACGTAAAAACTTACAGAATAACGAGCGTCACTCATGTTATCTGATACGCCTTCTATTGTGAATTGATTAGTATCTTGATTGCCTGCTGGAGAAGGTTGTATCCAAACTGTTACAGTTACATTTGATTTAGCATCAATATCGACTATATCTAAAATTGTTGATCTGTCGCCTGCATATTCGAATTCTAGCCCCCAAAGATTGTTACTAGAAGTAGATGTTAATCGTATTGTATCTCTGCTAAGACCTTCATTCATAACCTGTAAACTGAATGCATTCCATTCATTCGCCAAAGCATCATGACCTGAAGTTTCGCCGTTTTCGAACATTACTTCAACGTCATAACCCTCCCCAATAGTTGTTGTAGTAGTTAGAGAGAAAGAGACATCGTCATCTCCGTTTGAATGTGCAGTGAAGAGAATAACTGCGATTTCATTGTTAGTATTACTATCCTCTAAAGTTACTCTGAAACTGGTAGTGTATTCTTGACCTGCTGATAGGGAGCCTGTGTTGTCCGAAAGTGGATTGACGCTCCAGCCAGAAGGTGCACCATCTGCTGTTATCTCAAATGAATCTGAATTATCTCCACTATTAACTACAGATACTGAATAATCCACATAACCGTCTTCTGTTATTCCTTGTTCTGTAACATCTGAATGTACGTATGCACCATATTCTTCCATTGTAATAGGAGAAGATACGGAATAGTAGTAATCATCTTCATTTTCTGGGTCCGAAGCGTGTGTTCTGACTTCTGCGTGAACGGTGTAAATTCCGGCATTTACATCACCTAAGTAATCCCAGGTTATTTCCCCGTAAACGACTGCTCCGTCGACATCTTCTTCGGAAAGAGAAACCTCTACCGTTTCACTGAAAACTTCAGAATCTGAAGAATCTATAACTTTGATAAGAACGTCCCTGACATCGTAGCCGCCAAAGGAATCAGTAACTGTACCTGAAAAGAACATCTTCGCTTTATCGTCTGGTAAATTTGGTTCGAAATAAGTGGTAGCCACCCTTTCCAAATCAGAATTGGAATTTAAATCTAAAGAGAAAGTATCTATTGTAATATCTTTGACAGGAGCTGCTATTGTTAAGAGATGTGAAGGGGTTTCTTCGCTATC
This sequence comes from Euryarchaeota archaeon UBA102, assembly GCA_002509225.1. Taxonomy (GTDB): domain Archaea; phylum Thermoplasmatota; class Poseidoniia; order MGIII; family CG-Epi1; genus UBA102. Next base: position 12,406 of record DAHL01000051.1, read on the forward strand.
TATGCTTATGTATACATCGAAATCACCTTCATTGACAATTTCCATAACTAAGTAATTGCCCGAACAGAATGTGTATGATGAGCCGAATGATAATCCGTCACAATCTTCACCGTCGCCAGAGATAGGGATGTCACATTCATTTTCATCTTCCCCATTCGGTTCTGGATCGCCAAATCCTACTTCTCGTGTCTTGATAGAGCAAGAATCAGTATATGCAATCATATCAGATTCTGAAGTGCCATCTGGAGTATCTGAATCGAATACTTTAATTTCAATATCCCTAGGGCCGCCAGTATTTTCGTCAACTTCAGCATAAAGAAGAATCTTGAAAGCATCCCCTGCAGCTGAATTATAAGGTTCTATTTCGAGGTCTGTCGCGAAAGATTCGATGGTAGCTATGGTTTCAGATGTGCCGCCAGTTGGACCGATAACTATTGTCTCCCTATCTTCGAAATCAGCAGAAGGTCGGATGGTATGAAATTCAGGACTATTGTCAGGTTCGGTAAAATATAAACCGATAATTTCAGACTCGGCGTTTACGGCTTCTGCATCAGAATAACCCACCAAATAAGGAGTGGAAATAGCTGAGACAAGAAAAGCCGCTACGACTGCCAAAATAGAGATTTGACTTCGGTTCAACGCTATATCACGAAAAGTCTTACTATATAAAAATCCCTGAAGTACATTTTTAAAGTAAAAAATGGAAAAAAAGTTAATTTTTATACCTTTGAACTATAGATTCTAATGCGTTTATAAATTCAAAAAGTTTAGTTCGGGAGTGTTGAGGTAAGTTTGGATCGCCTGTCTGTTCCTCAAAAACTGATAAAGTTGAATAAATCCTCATATCAACATCATCATCTTTATTCAAAAGATATTCAGATAGCGATTTATCGACGTTAGCTCTTATATTTCTTGGAACAGAGGGGTCGTTAACGATAGAGTCCTGAATAGCAGATGCAAGTTCCTCTATAGCGTTGTCTGCAGACATGATTTAACTCCATGAATTAATTGCATATTAAAGTCGACTTTTTTAAGGATTAGCCCTTAAAATGTAATCTGGTTGAACTTATAGGAATGCCGTCTGAATCTAGAACAAGGGGCACTACTATAATTTTCAATTCCGGCATATCTAAATCTTTCCTATGTTGATTGAGCTTAATGGCGATTGATTCAGAATCGGGAGTTACGACTATAATATGAAAAGAAGAAGATAATGCAGGAGGTCCCCACTCTTCTGAAAGTGGAACGATATTGATGTTTTCTAAAGATATGTGTTTCTCTAGCCAAATTTCTAAATTTTTTCTACGTATTTGAAAAGAATTGACAACTCTATTGCGTTTTTGATTTGCGTACTCGTCGGTAGTAAGACCTATAGTTAGATGATCTCCTGAATCTAAGGCTTTTTGAAGCAAATGATGATGGCCTGTGTGTAAAATATCAAATGTGCCACCAACGCAGACTTTTATCATAAAACTACAAAGACGGACTCTATTAATTGGCGTCCTCGAAAGTAGTGATGCCACCAATTCTTTTGATAAGATAGCTTCTGACAATCCAAATAAAGGTAAAAGCTGACATTGCTATTGCGTAATCATAGAGGGTCTTTACTCCGATTAAATACAAGAAACCTAGAAAAATAGCGAGGAAACCGAAGAACCATTTTAGTTCTTTTTGAAAAGAATTTTTGTCACCAAATTTTTTGATAAAGAAATGGATTACTGCCCAATTCATAGCAAAAATAACAATTGCAAATATGATAGATTCGATACTATAATCCATAATAAAGTAAGATAGAGTGGATACTAAAAGGAGATATGTAATAAAATCAATAAGCTAATATACAGAATAGAAATAAGAAAAACAGAAGATGAAAAATTATCTTGTAATGATGATGACGCTAATGTTCATATCTTATGGAGCTGGTGAAGTGAAACATTCTCCATCTGAGATAGAGGATGGAGAGACACTAAGGGCATGGATTGATACTGAAGATGAGGTTACAAAGGTGTCATTTTTTGTATGTGACACGGAAAGTGGAGTCTGCTATCAACCGGAAACTAGAAGTAAAGAGGAAAATGAACAAAATAGTAGATATGAATTTGAATATGAAGTACAAAATGGTGTGAAACCTGCATATAGATATACGGTCGAATATGAAGATGAAGAAGAATCTAAAATACCGAAACTTGGTGTAATATATGATGAACAAGAAGTGATAGATATTGGTGGAAGCTTGTACTTTGAAGTAAGGATTGCAGAAGTGGAAGAAGAAAATGGAATACCAACCTTGGGAATAACCATCTCATCGATGATAATAATTTGTTTATCTATAATTTATAAGAAAAAATAACGATAAAATATGAATATAGGCAATGGACTGATTTATTTCAATTTTCTGATTCTCTGTTGTTCCCTATTTTTTGCGATATGGGGAATTAGAGAGAATAAGGAGAACAGAATTGAATATGCTAGAAAATTATCATGGGTATTATTCATAGGTACAACCGGTTGTCTGATATTGCTTTTGAAATATTTTTATCAAACGGATTTAACATACCAATACGTTTCAAATTATTCTGCAGAAAATCTTGACGTCGGCTATAGAATTGCTGGAGTTTGGGCCGGAAGAGAAGGTACACTTCTAGTATGGATTTGGGCTTGCTTGGGTTCTTTATGTATTGAAGACAAAATAAGAAAAGAGAGGAATTTACAAACAAATTTAACATTCCTCATAACGATGACTGTAATCTTAGCATTAGCTATTATTCAACTTTTCATAAATCCATTCATAAAGAATGAAATACCGCCTCTCGAAGGTAATGGACTGAATCCACTTCTTATTTCGCCATATATGATAATACATCCACCTTTGATTTTTGCATCATATGGATTTGTTGTGATTCTTTTTTCTTCTGCGATGGCACATTTGATAACTGATGATGAAGAATGGATTCCAACAGTTAAAAGATGGGGTAGGATATCCTGGCTAGGAATCACAACTGCTCTGTCATTGGGTGGGTACTGGGCATATGTTACCTTAGGATGGGGAGGGTACTGGGCGTGGGATCCAGTAGAAACGGCAGGACTGTTACCTTGGATAGCTTTGAATATTTTTTTACACACAACTGTTATGAATAAAAGAAAAAAGCAATATGGAATACTGGGACCACTTATGGCTCTACTTGTATTTGTTCTAATATTGTTTGAATCATTTGTAACAAGAGGTGGTGTGTGGCTTTCTCTTCATGCATTTTTACCATCGCAATCAACTAGCGCTACTCAGAGATTTTTTGATGTTATGGAAGCAGATAAATCCGTTATGGGTTTTTTTATTTTAATAATTATAGCAACGTGCATTGCCATCTTTTTATCAATAAAGAGATATAGAAAAAAGGAAATAAAAGAAGAGAAAAATAATCTGGAAGATCGAGCGTTCTTTGCTGCGATATACTTGCAAACATTAATTCTGTCTATATGTTTTGTACTTCTTTTAATGGGTGTGAATGGAACTCTCCCTCCTGAGGTTTTTGAGACTCGTTTAGCCCCTTTTTTCATTTTAATGGCAATCGCATTTGTTATGCATACTAGTCATAGATGGTTAGGAAGTAAAAATGTTCTGAAACTTTCTATAGTTTGTTGCTGTTTAACTTTTGGATTAGCATATTATACAGGGAAATGGGGAGAAAGGGCGTGGATGTTTGGAGCAGCCATACCTTGGTTCATCTTAACTGGTGTATCGATTCTGGAATATCTTTACAGATATAGAAAGAAAAAATTAAGAACAATGCTGAGAGTTTGGGGGCCATATACTACACACCTAGGTGTTTTGATAATGATAATGGGATATTGTGTTAGTTATGGATTGGCAACTGAAGAAAGTTTAGCTCTTGAAAGGGGAAACGAAGAAGAAATATTAGGATTTACAATAATTGTTGAAGATGTAAAAACGGAGATAGATGGAGAGCAATTAGTTAGAGAGATTCATTTTGTATTGAAAGAAAATAATGAAACAATAATAGAAGATAAATTGATTAGAACGGTGACTAACAATCTTGGACAAGAAATACCTGAAGTGTATATAGATCATCAATTAGGAAGGGACCTTTACATTACAGCAGATATGATAAATCTAGAAAATGATTCTGCGAGAATTACTGTTAGAGAGATACCTGGAATAATGCTTGTGTGGCTTGGTATTTTTCTAATGATAGGAGGTATGCTTCTATTACAAATTACTGAATGGAGAATAACTAAGGGAATGATTCGTAATTTAGATATTGAAGAATCTGAAAAAGAAGAAATAGATAATCCAATTACTATGGCTGGAAAAATGGTCTTTGATACAGCGATATTTACTGCATCATTGCCTGAAAGATACGTTCGCAGTGCTACTGGAATTTTTGGAGGTACTCTCAAAGAAACTACCGATATTATTTTACCGAGTATGGTGAGAAATATGACATCTTACAAACTAATGGTTGGAAATATTCTAAGATTTGCAATAGAAAATATTGGTGAAGTGGATGATGCTTATGGAGATGAAGAGAATATTGGAGATGAATTTGTTGCTAGAAAAATGGTTGGAAATGTAATAGAGGGTATTGGTCTAGCTACAGTTCACGTATCGCCACTTTGGGTATTTGCATTCTTTGCAGATGGTGTTAAAGGTGGAAAAGAATACCTAAAGAAAGTTCATGAAGAATTAGTAGAAAAAGGGTATTTGGATGAAGACACTGATCCTGGATCATTGCATACTTTATTTGAGGGGTTGGAACGGTCAACTTCTAAAGTTGCGAAAAATATAGATATACCTCCAATAAGCAAAGATGAAATAATTGAAAATTTAACAGAAATGAAAGATTCCATACTTAATGTTGGAAGCGATACTGGAAAGGTAGCAGAAGATATTGGAACTGTGATGCAAGACTTTGTTGATACTGCTACAGAAGAAGGGAATAGTATGTTGGAACTTAGTGGAATTCTAACTCTTGAAGCTGTAAATAAAGCGAAATATGCAGCGGCCACGACGGTGGCTGGTACTAAAGTAGCCGGAGATATATTGTATGAAAATATTTTTACATATTATGGTTCAACGTTATCAGACATACATAATGAAGGATATACAGCCGTAGCTACAAGGACCATGCAACCTTATGGAAAAGCATTGGCAAAACAGTTTGATACTACTAGAAAAACTACTACTGAAAGGTTCATTTTGAACGTGGTAGAGAGGTTGAAACGTCTTTTTTCATTGAAATAAAATGAAGGAAACCAACAAATATCGCCTTAGAGAAGGTGGTTAGCTGAGCTAGGCCGGAGTGCTAGGCGTACTTTGTTACCTTCAACCGTCTTTAGGAGGGGCGACAGCTGACAGCGGCACTACTTGTGTGCAAACAATCCGCAAAATTCATGTCGAAGTCCTGTCCCTCGGGGTTGCAGGAAGCTGCAGAGGATTACTGGAGGGTAATTTTCGGGCTCTTATCGTGGAAATCGGGTCAGGCCCGGAAGGGAGCAGCCTTACCACGGACTAACGACGCTCGAGTGGGTCGCGGGGTGGAGTGAATCTGCGGTGTCGGATGCATGCTTGGAGTGACAATGTCAGTTGCTCAGCACTATTTTCTAATCTATTAGCTTTCCACCTATTATTATATTTTTAACATGATTTATACCAAAATGATAGACAATGTGTTGATAATCAGGTATATTCATTACTAGTAAATCTGCTCTTTTTCCTTCAGAAATACAACCTCTATCTTTTCTGCCTAATGCTAGAGCAGCATTCAATGTAGAAGCGGTAAGAGCCTCTGCGGGAGTAAGATGCATTCTGAAAACAGCTAATTGTTGTATAAATTGCATTGATTCGGTATAACAATTTGGATTACAATCAGTAGCTAATGCAATTGGTAAGTTAGAAGCTATCATTTTACGAGCATTAGCGAAGTCATCGGAAAGTGTAGACAAAGGAGTACCCGGTAAGAGTATTCCAATGCAACCGGCATTTTTCAAATTTCTGAATGCCTCTTTAGAAGATACAACTAAATGATCTGCTGAAATGGCCTTTAACTCTGCAGCAAGATTGCTTGCACCTATATCGTCGAATTCATCTGCATGTATTCTTGATTCTAAGCCCAAATTTTTAGCAGCTTCTAAAATGACACGGGATTCATCTACTGAAAAGGCTCCTTTTTCACAAAAAACATCACAAAATTCGGCTAAATCTTGAACAGCTGGAAGTACCTCATCAATGATTAAAGAAATGTATTGTTCTCGACTAACATCTGATGGGAAAGCATGTGCACCCATGAATGTACTAACTACTTCGGCTAAACCTTGTTCCCCTAACCATTTAGCCACTTGTAATTGCCTAATCTCAGTATCTAAATCTAAACCGTAACCTGATTTAATTTCAATTGTGGTTGTGCCGTGTTTAACAGCTTGACGGAATCTTTGGAGAGATTGTTTTTTCAACTCATCTTCAGAAGCTGCTCTTGTTTCATTAACAGTCCTCATTATACCACCCCCTTCTGCCAGAATATCCTGATAGCTTTTTCCTTCTAATTTCCACATTAATTCGTGTTCTCTTGAACCTGCAAAAATCATATGAGTATGAGGGTCAACAAAGCCTGGAACAACGACCATGCCTGAAGCATCTAAGATTGTTGCATCGGGATAATCCAAATTTTGACCGACTTCTAATATTGTTTCATTTTCTATCGCAATATCTGTTTTAGACAATATATTGAGATCACCCAACCTATCACCAGAAAGTGGAACTTCAGATGGATGTGGAGACACTACCTGTCTAGCATTTTTTATTAGTAGCACAAACCCCTCAGGAGGAGAAGGGATAAAGACAGTGTGCGATTACATAGTAATGCTCGAAATGAGTTTTTTTAGAGAATCGCACGAAATAATTAGAAAGGATCTCGAAGAGAGGGGTATGAAAACAGATATGTTAGATTCTGTAATAGAGTGTGATAAACAATGGAGAGAATTGATAGAAGAAGGGAATAGAATAAGAGCAGAAAGAAATGAATATTCTAAATTAATTGGTGAAGCAAAAAAGAAAGGAGAAGACATAGAATCTCATCTAAAAAAAATGGAAGGTGTGAAAAAACGACTTCCAGAAATTGAATTGAGAACTACTGAAGCAGCGAAAAAGAGAGATAAATACAGAATGAGAGTCCCTAACATTCTAGAGGACGAAGTACCTACTGGAAATGATGAAACGGGAAATAAGGAAATTAAAATACATGGAAATAAACCAAACTTTGATTTTGATGCAAGAAGTCATAATGAACTACTTGAGATTACAGGTAGTGCAGATTTAGATCGTGCAGCAAAGATATCTGGAAGAAGATTCTATTTCTTAAGTGGGGCTATGGCCAGAATGGAAATGGCTCTTGTCAATTATGCGATTGAACATCTAACTAATAATGAATTTGAACTAACTATACCACCTTATGTAATGAATAGAGAAGCGTATGAAGGGGTTGTTGATTTGGGAGACTTTGAAGAGGTGATGTATAAGATAGATGAGCATGATTTATATCTGATAGCAACATCTGAACATCCACTTACGGCCCGATTTAAAGACGAAATAATTGAGCCGAAAAGCTTACCTTTGAAATATTGTGGAATGAGTACTAATTTTAGGAGAGAAGTAGGAGCCCATGGACTTAGCGACCGTGGTATCTGGAGAGTTCACCAATTTGCAAAAGTAGAGCAAGTAATAATTTGCAAGCCGGAAGACTCCAAAAAAATGCATGGAATTATTTTAGATAATGCTGTGAAATTGTTTGAAGGATTAGAAATACCGTTTAGAGTAGTGGATATTTGTAAAGGAGATATAGGGACTGTAGCCGCGAGAAAATTCGATTTAGAGGCATGGATGCCTAGTGTTGGAAAATGGAAAGAGATTGTGTCTGCTAGTAATTGTACATCTTATCAAAGTGTCAGACTCAATATGAGATACAGAACATCAGAAGGGACTGAATTTCCACATACGTTGAATGCAACTGCTATTGCCACTACGAGAGCTCTAGCTGCTATAATTGAGAATAATCAACAAACAGATGGAAGTATAGTTGTTCCGAAGGTTTTACAAAAATGGATGAGCGGACAAAAAGTAATAGAAGTGAAATAGAGATTGCTTTGATTTTAGGAAGGTTTCAGCCTTTTCACCTAGGTCATCTGGAATTAATTAGAGCAGTTAATAATAGATATGAAAAAATAATAATTGCAGTTGGTTCAGCTCAAGAAAAAGGAACTGCCGAAAATCCATTTGATAAAGATGAAAGAAAGAATATGATTAAGTTGGGACTTGAAAGTGCAGGTATTTTTGAATATGATATAGTTTGTATTGATGATATTAATGATGATGATAGATACGTTGCACACGTAGAATCTAATGTCCCTAAATTTGATATTATCTACAGTGGTAATGACCTTGTATTGAAACTGTTCAAAGAAGCAGGATACCTAACGGAAAGATTTGAATACATTAATCGTGAAGAATGGAATGGAACTTCAATACGTAAAATGATGTTAGAAGGTGGCGACTGGAAATCTATGTTGCAACCTGAAGTGGGTGCGTTTATTGATAGTAGAAATAAATGATCTATTTCACTTCGATTTTAGTGCCCTTAGGAGTTTTATCTTTCTTTTTGAATACTAAGTCTAAAATTCCGTTTGTGTATGTTGCCTTTGCTGAATCTGGAATTACTGAATGTTTTAGATCGACTTCTTTGAAATATTGTCGAGTTTCAGTATTTACCTTTATTACAATTTTATTTTCAGTAGCATCGATATCTATATCTTTCTTACTGACTCCTGGTAACTCTAAAGTTATAGAAACGTTATCATCTGAATAATTGATATCAGTTATAGGTTCTCTATGTTTAAATTTAGGAGTTGATGGGTCGGACTTGCCTGGAATATTCTTTCCAGTATTTCCAAATTGCTGGAATTTTGGAATTCCATCAGGTCCAGTTTTTACGGAAAAACCGAAAACGAATGGATTCTTGTCAGTGTCGGGCATATTGCCATCTACAGACTTTCTCATTAAATCATCAATGTGTTCTTGTATCTTTTTAAAATTTGGAAATGTGTCAAACATACCATCCATATCGTCGAAAACACGTGACCAATCGTCGTCTTTATCTCTCTTTCTTTTCCAATTCATTTTTTCACCTTTTAGTTAACAACCTTAAGTTGTAAACCTCGAGTTTACTAGTTATATTTAAAAGTATTGGCGAGCTAATCTTTCTCTTCGACCGGTTTAGCTGTAACTACTGTAGCTGGTTTAGAAGAATCGACGGGAGTCGCCTTGACTGCTGTAGCTTCTACTGGAGTTGCTTGAACTGGAGTT
>DAHL01000011.1 GCA_002509225.1 Euryarchaeota archaeon UBA102
CATCTATGAAACCTGTGTGTAAATCTCCTTTAACGAATGGTTTCGAATTAATGACATCCTGAAGAAATGGAATATTGGTAGTGAAGCCTAATGAAACGTAACGTTTCAAGGCCCAAGACATTTTCTTAGCTGCATCCTTACGATTCAAATCCCAAACCAAAAGTTTTGCAATTAATGGATCGTAATAGCTTGAAATTGTTTGACCTTCAGAAACTCCGATATCATTTCTAATGTTTGGACCTTCTGGTGTAATAAATTTCAACAATTTACCCGGAGAGGGAATAAATCCATTTGACGGGTCTTCTGCATAAATTCGGCATTGGATAGATGAACCTCTAAGTGCGATATCGGATTGCGTAAATGGTAATTTTTCACCTGCAGCAGTTTTCAATTGGAGTTTAACTAAATCAATACCAGTTACCATCTCTGTAACACCATGTTCGACTTGAAGTCGTGTATTCATTTCTAAGAAATAAAATTTGCCAGATTGATAAAGAAATTCGACAGTTCCTGCGTTTCGATAATTAGCAACTTTAGCTGCATCAACAGCAGCTTTTCCCATTTTTTTGCGCATTTTATCATCGATAGCTGGAGAGGGGGACTCTTCGATAATTTTCTGATGTCTTCGCTGGATAGAACATTCTCTTTCGAACATATGAACATTATTACCATGATTATCTGAAAAGATTTGAACCTCGATATGTTTAGGATTTTCTAGATATTTTTCCAAGATTAAACGATCATCACCAAATGAACTCTGTGCTTCATTGCGAGCAGCTGAGATAGCAGTTTCTAATTCTGAACTATCGTGAACTACACGCATTCCTTTTCCACCCCCACCTGCAACAGCCTTCACTAAAACTGGATAGCCGATATCAGCCGCTATATCTTCAGCCTCATCACCAATTAGACCGGAAAATCCTGGAATTGTAGGGACGCCTGCTTTTTGCATAGCTGCCTTAGCTGCCGCTTTGTCACCCATTGAACGGATAGTATCGGATGTAGGTCCGATGAAGATTAACCCCTCATCTTCAACTGCTTGGGCGAAATCGGCATTTTCAGAAAGGAAACCGTAACCTGGATGAATAGCTGAAGATTTACTCTTCTTAGCTGCTGCAATAATTTTTCCAATATTGAGATAGGATTCGGAAGGAGTAGGTGGACCTAGTACTATGTGTTCATCAGCGAGTTTTACGTGGGGTGAATCTAAATCGGCATCAGAACAAACAGCTACGGTTGGTATCTCTAATTCTTGACAGCCCCGAATAACCCTACAGGCAATTTCGCCTCTATTAGCAATAAGAACTTTCTTCAGCGTCATTCGTTCCATGAGGGTTTACGTTTCTCAAGAAATGCAGAGATCCCCTCTTGACCCTCCTCGCCTTTTCGTAACTCTGTTATTAATTTAGAGAGTTTTTTATTATAACTGTCGGAATTCCATTCCGGTAACTGTTGTAGAAGTTCTTTGATAGTGGACTGAGCATTTGGTCCGCCAGATTTTAATTCCGAAACTAGAGCTAAGGCTGAACTGTTTAAATCGTCACAAATTTCTCGAACGAGACAGATTGATTTTGCCTTATCGGGGCCGAATTTAGAACCCGTAAGAAATAGCTCCCTAGTATTTGGAATGCCTATTCTGGAAATGACATAAGGAGAAATTAAAGCTGGAACTAAACCCATTTTTACCTCAGTAAAACCGAAGGTTGAATCGGTACTTGCAAGTACGAAATCACAGGCTGCTGCCAGTCCCATGCCGCCACCTAAACAGGCACCATGTACTGTAGCAATTGTAGGTACAGGGCAATTAGAAACACTAAAGAACATCTCTGAAAGAGATAATGATTGAGATTCTGTAGGCTCGTCGCCCATCCAAGACAGGTCGGCACCTGTACAGAAATGTTTTCCAGAACCGGCTAAAATAACCGCCCGTGAATCTGAAAAATTATTATGATTTTGAAAGAAATCTGTTAAAGCAGAAATCATATTATCTTCTATTGAATTACCTTTTTCTGGACGGTTAAGAGTGAGATAAAGGACCTCTCCTTTAGCCTCTGTAATCACTACACCCTCTTGAGACATCAATTAGGCAATTATAATGTGGTTTAAAGCCTAATTTTATCTATTAAAAACTATGAAGGGTCTCTATGGGCCTCTATATCATCCCCACCAGCAAAGGATGCTTGAACTAAACTGTAAAGATCTTCCATGCCTTGTCCCTCTTTAGAAGATGATGGGATAAGGCGTGATTCGAGTGTTAATGTTCTGAGTACTTTTAACATTTCAGAAGATAGAATTCCTTCCATACCTGCACCCATATCCAAAGACATTTCTAAAATATCTAAATTAGATGCCCATTCAACTACGGAATCTACTTTTTCCTGTTTTATTAGATCGCACTTAGAAAGAACTGGAAAAAGAGGAACTGGGAAACGTAAATGAGCGGCTGAAGCTAGAAGTAACTGTGTTACGAATCCTGATGGAGTGCTAGACAGTAATGGATCGAAAAGCATTACCAAACCTGTTGAAGGTGAAAGACCTCTGATGAATATATTCGAAGCCTCACGATAAAGAAAAAGTTCTGTTTGACCTGGTGCATCGACTAGAATGTAATCGCAATCAATATCTTTTATTTGATTCGCCAACCAATCAATCTCTAAAGCCAATAAATCTGAACAGACCACCTGAGCACCATTAGGCCCTAAACTATATTCATCCATAACCTCTGCTAAAGTGAATCTTTCTCTGACATCTATACCCACCTCATAAGGTACAGACTCCGCGCCGGGATCCAAATTGACTGTGACGGCTTCATATCCATTAGCAGTCATCCAATCTTGAAACGACGCAACTAATGTTGATTTACCTGCGCCTGCTGGCCCTACGAAGTAGAGAAGTGCAGTGTGTGACATCTATTCAATCTCTTCTTCTAACTAGTGAAACTAGTAGTAGTAAAAGTACAACTGAAATTAGAGGTGGTGAAGGGATAAGACCTCCTGCTTCCTCAGAACCATCAGAAGTAGTAGTGCTAGTTTTTACCAAACCTGAGACTAAACGATTGTTATATTCATTATATTCATTAATCAAATCTGTAGGATCAACATCTGCGACAATTACATACGAGCCTGAAGGGGCAGTCCATTCAAATTCCAAAATCTTAGATTCACCGACATTCATACCTCCAATTACCATTACAAGACCTAGATGTTCAACAAAAGTTTCCTCTTCAGACATAGCCCCTAAAGCGAAATCACTAACATAAATAGATACATTTACGAAAACGTTATCCAAATTTGAAAGTTCGCCTGCAGGATAATCTATCTCAACATAAACAATATTGATACCTACTTCACCAGGTTCGGCGTAAACATCGACGATCCTGAGATCGGTAGTGAATGTATTAACAAATATGGAACCGCCTGCGCAATCGCCTCCATCATCTCTGTAAAGTGTTGGATTGTTTGCAAAACAGACTATATCATTTGATAAATTGGAATTTAGACCTGAAAGCCAAGAAGTATCTAATTCGATATATATGTCATACTCACCTGCAGAAATTCCAACCGGCTCCCATAGTATAGTAATATCAACAGATACAGATTCATTTCCATCTCCTGTTAAACTAACATATGGAATACCTGTACTATCTACACCAGTTGTACAATCGCAAAGAAGTGTTGTCTGGTAATTACCACCATCAACTATCAATTTATAACCTGTAAGTGCAGAATTAGCATAAGCCCCGAAGTACACATTGTGTTGAGCCCCTTCAGCTAGAAAATCCATACCTACTCTGAAATTGAGATGATGGTCATTGCCGAGAAGTGCTTCTTCTTCTGCAATTGATAAATTGCTAATCCACGTATCTATAACGGTGACGGCGTAAACCTCAAATCTCTGACAGTTATCCTCTTGTCCTTGAGTTTGCCAATTACAAATACCTTCGAAAATTTCAGTGATTTCATTATCGGCATCCACAGAAACATGGAATTCGTATCTCTTTTCATCTTCGAAAACATAAGGGAATTGAACTGTAATTGAGTCTCCCATCGCTATAGGACCACTAAGAGAAATTTCATCTATTTCTGCCTGATATTTGTCTTGTATCTTCAAAACGAATGATTCGTTGGCGAAGAGATCCCTATAGCCTTCATTTTTGATAGTGAAATTGATGATACTATCTACACCGACCATGGCGAAACCGTTACTTGTAGTTGGAGAAACATCCATAACGGGGATAAAGTTAGAAATCTCTGGATAGATTACTAAATCGGGTATAATCGGCATGACTTCTATCCATTGATATACTAGTTGATTATTTTCATTAGGAGGTTCATCTTCATCATCCCATTCGACTACATGAGTGTATGTATCATTAGTAGGTGGGTTGACTGTTGCAGTGATATTGTACACGCCTTCTACAGTTGGAGTCCATTCATATCCGAAAAGAAGCGGTGCATCATCAATGCCAATATTTTTGAGTAATGGACCTCCTCCTGGGCCTGGAATTACTATATGACCGCTAGTAGCATCAGTGGGGCCTTCAATATCTAAAGTAACACAGACGTTTTCAGCATCCAAAGTACCCAAATCCGTTTGATCTACCCAAACTTCTAAGTTTGTTGTATAATTTTGAACTACAACTTCTGTAGAGATATCGAATGAAGAAATTTGTAAATCGGCCTTTCTTTCAACCAATTCAACGAAATGTTCATTGGTTTTCATAAATGAAAATTCGTTGTTAGATTCATCCTCCTCATCTAATATATCTGAAGAATCTAAAATTAATTGTAAATCCCAGTAACCTGGAGTATTGGGTGCATCCCATGCAATTACGAAATAATCGTCAACTGGTTGATCTCTTTGAGGGCCTGCCACCTCGAGTTCGCCTGTAAATGGCTGAAATTCGCCTTCTACACCCCATTCATTACAATTTTCTTCTGTTGGATCATCTTCAGATACTTCACCACAGAAACGAGTTGAAAGTTGTACACTAGCGTCTTCGAGATTATGGGTTGTATAGCTACCATCATTTCTAATCTTAAAGAGTATGTAAGTGGTAGTTCCGGAAATACAAGGATTACCTGAGGGGCCACATTCCATATCCCCTGGATATGCATTACCATTATCCCCTTCAGGGCCGGTAGCTGCAGTAAATGGTTTAGGATTACTATGAATAGGTCCTGTCAAATCTGATAATTCACAGAAATTAGAATTTCTATTGTATAAGCATATCTCAACAGAATGTTCATTATTGGTTTCGTCAGATTCAGAAACGTCGTCATTAGCATCTAAAAGAAATGTGAATGTGTAAAATCCATCATCCATACCAGACATAGGGACAGACCATGTTACTTGTGTAAGGGCTGGTTTATCAGAATCAGTTGGAGCTATGTAGTAATAAGCAACGCCGTCACGGTCGACAGAAGAGGAGGGGAATTCTGGAGAGATGTCTCCATCGAAATTACTTTCATTTAATTGGTCACCTTCTTCTGGAGCTGTGTCGTCATCATGGAAAAAGAGACTGACCTTCATAGGATTTGTATAACTAGAAGCACTACTGGCATCTCCTTTATTTCCATATTCAATATCCAAACGTAAGGTGTCGCCAGCCTCGATCTTTGAACTGGAATCATATTCTCCGTTACTATCATTAAGAACTGAAGTACTCATGCCATGTACGTACAAGTCGGAATCACCATCAGCAGGTTCAACTGAAAAACTAGAAGAGAGGTGATTGTTGTTATTTTCTCTAACTTCTTCGACTGCATTGTCTGGATCTAAAAAGGCTCGAACTGAAATTGGCCCCTCACCAGATAAAGCCATTGTAAAATATACGTTAGTGAAATCGCTGTTATCACTGTCATGATTGTCGTCGATTCCATCGCCGTCTAAATCTCTAGTTGCTTCATTCCAATTAGCAGCTTCATTACATTGAGCTGAACATGTTTCGATGGCAATCTGGAATGAGCCCGGCTCACCGCTATTTATCTTATATCTTAACCAATATTGCCTATCTTCATCAACTTTCGGAGGAGGATTATGTCCCTCTTCTTCATTGAGCTTGATGTGAATGAGCTTAAGATCGATTGTCGCATCAGACTGTGCAGATGGTGCGATTGCCAAAGTAGATGAAACTAGAATGGCCATCACAATATACGCGAAACGTTTTTGTAAAACAACTGAATCCATACTTATCAACATGTTACGAGGGGGGGTGTTATTATATAAATTCTCTTCAAAACAGCTTTTCGGTTTATCTATAGGAATCTGACGCAAATATTGAGCCTACGGGCTAAAGCATAAAACTACATCTCTAACTATAAGAGAATGCAATACGATATACAGGGGAATCCTGATTTTGGAGAAGTTACTGTAAGATTAGAACCTGGGGAAAACATCTATTCTGAATCAGGTGCGATGACGAGGATGTCGGCAAATACTGAAGTTGAACGAAAAGTTATTGGAGGGATGCTTAAGGGATTATTCAGAAAAGCTACTACTGGTGAATCGTTGTACGTTGGTAATTTTAGTAATCAACAGGGTGGTGAAGTATCGTTTGCACCGACTATGCCCGGTACGGTGATGCATAGAAAAATGACTGGTGATGAATTTTACCTAACGGCCGGTTCATTTTTGGCGTGTACACCCGATGTAAATTTAAGTACACAATTTGGAGGAATGAAAGCGATGTTTTCTAAAGAAGGTGTATTCTTGATAAAAGCGAGTGGAAATGGTGATTTATTCTTCAACTCGTATGGCGGAATTATAGAGAGAGAACTTAACGGACCATTCACAGTTGACAATGCTCACGTTGTTGCATGGGAACCGACTCTCGATTACAAAATAACAGGAATGGGAAATCTAAAATCAACTTTTTTGTCAGGAGAGGGAGTTGTAATGAAATTTAATGGACATGGAAAAATATACCTACAGACAAGAACTGTACCTGCATTAGTTGACAGACTTTCACCATTATTGAGGCCATAAAATGGAAGTAGAGATAAAAAATAGAGGAGCATATGGTTCGGCTTTGGTCAAGATTAGTGGTGATGAGGAATTCTTCTCTGAAGCTGGTAAAATGTACCGAGCTAGTGACAATGTCAAATTTGAAACTACGACTAGAAGTGAAGAAGGGGCTGGATTTTTCGGAAAATTGAAGAAGGGAATGAAATCTGTATTGGCTGGTGAGAGTTTCTTCATGTCGAGTTATACCTCTGTTGATGGCAGAGAAGCTGAAGTTGGAATAGCACCTACAATGCCTGGAGAAGTACATCGTGTCGATGTCGGTGCAACAAATTGGATATGTGCTGGTGGATCATTTTTGGCAGCTGGTGGTGGAGTCAAAGTTGATACTAAATATCAAGGAATAATAAAAGGAATGTTCTCAAAAGAAGGGTTGTTCTATTTGAAAACTTCAGGAAATGGGCCATTGATAGTTAGTGCTTATGGAAGAATAACAGAGATTGAGGCTAAAGATGGAGTGTCTATTGATAATGGGCATATAGTAGCATTTACCGAAGGATTGGAATATACTGTGAGTAAAGCAGCAAAAGGCTGGATGAACTCTATGTTATCTGGAGAAGGGTTAGTTTTGACTTTTAAAGGAAGTGGAAAAATACTAGTTCAATCACACGATATGGAGAGATTTGGTAGAGCGGTTGGGCCGAAACTACCGCCGAAGGAGGCCTAATGAAATACGAAATATTAACTGGACCGAGCTACGCGCTTGCTGAAGTTGAATTGAGTGAAGGAGAAAAAATAGTAACGGAACCGGGTGCAATGGCTTGGATGGATGATAACATAGAAGTAGAGACTAAAATGAAAGGTGGACTTTGGTCGGGAATTAAAAGAAAGATAGCTGGAGAATCGTTCTTTCAGAATACCTATGTCTGTAATTCGGGAAGAGGTAAGATTGGTTTAGCCCCTGGAATTGCTGGAGATGTTGTAGCAATAGATATTGATGGAGAGATTTTAACCGAAAGAGGTGCTTACATGGCATCAGCAGGAAATATAGAAGTCAGTGCAAGTTGGGAAGGGTTTCAAGGGATGTTCTCAGAAGGATTAGTTGCTCTTAAAGCCAGAGGAAATGGAACGTTGTTTTTCAATGCCTATGGAGATATACAAGAGATAGATGTCAAAGGTGGATATGCAGTCGATAATGGTTATGTTGTTGCTTGGGAACCAACTCTGAATTATTCAGTTAGTACTGCTGGAAGAGGATTGAAAAATTTCCTATTTGGAGATCAATTGATAACTCGTTTCTCAGGGCACGGAAAACTTTGGGTACAGTCAAGAAGCACACACAATTTAGTTAGTTTTTTGCACCCATTTAGACGAGTAAAACCTAGAAATAATGGATGAATTTGATTTAGAAGTAATATCTTGTAAGAGTTGTAAAAGATTGGTTGAATATGCTAGTGATGTTAAAGAGAATCGTAGAAAAATCGGTTATGAATTGGACGAATACTGGTGTAAACCGGTACCTTCGTTTGGCCCATTAGATGCTGAATTATTAATTGTGGGGCTCGCCCCTGGAATGCATGGAGCAGGAAGAACTGGTAGGCCTTTTACTGGAGACTATGCAGGAGAATTGTTATACGAAACCCTGTATGAATTTGGTATGAGTAATAAATCTGAATCAATGAGTAAAAATGATGGGCTTGAATTGAAAAATGTTAGAATATCTAATGCAGTAAGATGTGCACCTCCGAATAATAAACCAACAACAGAGGAGGTTAACAATTGTAGTAATTTTCTGATAGAAGAAATATGTATGATGAGTAACCTGAAATATATTTTAGCACTAGGAGGTTTAGCACATCGAGCAGTTTTAAGGGCGATGTCTTTGAAACAGAGTGGATATCCATTTAGTCATGGTGCTAAACACGAACTTGATGGAATAGAATGGGAACTTATTGATTCATACCATCCGAGTAGATATAACTTGAACACAGGACGCTTGAATGCAGAAATGTTCAAAGGTGTGTTTGAAGTTTTGAAGAGATAGGTAGAGCTTTTGTACCCGTGTTGAATACAGCATAGTAAATATGGAAAAGAGAAATTTAGAAATTGGAAAGATTATCGTATTCTTACTTATGATTGGAGCAGGAGGTCGAGTACTATTGAATAGTTATCCAAACGTAGAGACAGTTATGGTGTCTGTTTTTCTAGCTGCGATGCTCTTGCCTAGACATCTTTCAGTAATAACTTCTCTAGCCATAATTGTACTGAGTGATTGGTATTTGGGATACCTGCCAAACTCTGGAAATATACTAGCATCGATAGTTGTGTTTACCTATTCTGGATTTCTATTAGTTAATATTTTTGGAGTGAAAATTCAAAACTGGATATCTGGAAAATTTGGAAGCAGTGCAGTCCTAAAATTCAGTGGTGCAGGAATTTCGTTTGCATTAATATATGATATATGGACAAATTTTGGCGTATGGTTTTTGAATTATGATCATACATTAGAGAATTTGATTACTGTGTATTTATTAGGGATTCCATTTATGCTCTATCATATGATGTCTAGTGTAGCTACATTTACAATGATAGGCATTCCTGTCTACTATGGACTTTCGCAAACTGTGAGTGAAGAAATTGATGTAGAACGAAAAGAGATTTCGAAAAGAGTTTAAATTTAGCCCACTATAGGAGAAGGCGAGAGGATGTGCATGATTGAGGTTTTATTGTGAGAAAAGAAATCTTTGTTGGTTTGATTATGTTGTTGAGTTTGGTTCCTGCCAGCTCTCAAGCACACCCTCTGTTTGAACCTTCTTATTTCGATAAAGATGGAGATGGGATAGATGATAGATTGTATCCTTTAATAGATAAAGAAGAAGATTTAGATATTTTTTTAGTATTCAATGAAAAACCTGGTGAAACACAATTGGAAGAATTAAGGTCTCTTGGATTAGAACCTAATTTTGTCTCAAAATATATACCTACTATGATATTCTACGGATTGCCTTATTATTACATTTCAGATTTACTTCATATTACAGATTTAAAACTGATAGAATGGCAGAGCATCTACTACCCACTACTAGATACTTCAGTACCTGGAATATTAGCGAGAGGCTCTGAAGAATATGGAGACGGAGCAGCAGAACTCGGACTGACTGGCGAAGGAATTAACGTAGCAATCGTAGATACTGGCGTAGATAATTCTGGTTTTGGACAAGCGCATGAATCTCTTGATGATATGGATGATGATCCATTAACTGATGATCCGAAATTTATTGCCGGTTGGCAACCATATGCATATTGTGTTCAAGAAGGAGATTTTAGTTGTCCGGAAGATGGATCAAAAGATCCAGATGACAGAGCAGGACATGGTACACATACAGCGTCAACTGCAATAGGTACGGCAGGAGAAACGAACTATTGTGATGACAACTGTTCTGGAGTTGCTCCTGGTGCGAGATTAATAGATGTAAAAGTTTTATCTGATCTTGGAGCGGGCGGATACCTCATAGAAGGGTTAGAATGGTTAATCGATAATAAAGATACAGATTGGGAAGATGATGGTCCAGAAAATGATGGAGTAGATGTAGTATCTATGTCATTAGGTTCAGGAGGTACAGATGGTTCTGACCAAGCTTCGCAGATGACTAATGCTGTTGTCGCAAATGGAATTGTGGCTGTTGCAGCAACGGGTAATGATGGTGACCAAGATATAGGATCACCAGCAGCGGCTGACTACGCCATAGCCGTTGGTGCAATGGATAATAGAAATACCATTTTACGAGATGACGATGAGTATGATAGTTATAGTAATTACGGACCAAGAGAGGATGATGGAGATGAAGATGAATGGGACGAAATGAAACCCGATGTAATGGCTCCTGGAACTGGGATAACTGCAGCTCAAGAGGGATCGACTTCGGGAGAAAGTACACAAACCGGAACATCGATGGCATGTCCACATGTTGCTGGTGTTGCTGCACTTATGTTAGAGTTTGACGAAAGTCTGAGACCAACTGGAAATGGAGGAAATAGTAGTGATAACTATGAAGTTTATGACAATCCTGTTCAATTTGCAATGAGAGACTTTGCAGATCGTGGTTTTGATCCAGATAATGCCAATAATACGCATTATGCAAACAAAACAGGATGGGGATATATTAACGCATATGATTTGTTTGGATCACAAGAACCTGATTTGGAAGTTAGAAGTATAAATGTAGATCCGGACGAACCTAGATGGGGGGATGAACTGACCATAAATGTGACTGTGAGAAATAGAGGATTAGAAGACATATCTGGTTTCTCAATTAGAATGCGTGTTGATGGGATGATTTATCAGACCGATTCTCATGGTTCAGTGGGAGCAAGACAGGCGGAAACATTAACTTACAATTGGGAACCGCCGGAAGGAAATTTTACATTAAAATTTGAATTATATGGTATAAATCCAGAAGATGCGAATTCTGACAATAATGAGAAAGAGATAGAGGTTGGAATTGGACCAGCAAGAGAAGATTTGAAACTGAAAAATTTGAATTTAGACCCTTCGGACCCTGAAGAGGGGGAAACTGTTACTTTAACTGCTGAAGTAGAGAATATTGGAACTGATAATGTTACGGAATACACCGTTACATTCTATGATGGTAATGAAGAGATAGAAGATTTTGAGAATGAAGAAATACTAGGACCTGGAAACAGTACTACGTATGAAACAGAATGGGTGGCTACAGATGGAGAACATGACCTAAGAGCTGTTGCGCGAAATAATAATGACCCCAATGATGGCAACAATGAATACACTCGTGAAGTTAACGTAGGGGGTGGTGGAAATAATAATGGAGGTAATCAAGGAGAGGCCAATTTCTATTTGAAAGATTTAGATTATCAAACACCAGTAGTGAATGAAGATACTTCAGTTAGAGTAACTGTAAAGAATATAGGAGATGCATCTGGAACTGCAAATGTAAAATTGAGAGTAGATGGTCAAGATGTATCTCAACGAAATCAGGATTTAGATGAAGGGGAAGAAAAAATGGTAGAATTTATCTGGAGACCGAATGACGCAGGAGATGCAACAATAGAGATAACGGCAGGAGACTACTCGATAAATGAAGATGTATATGTAGAAGATTCTAAGATAGCGGAAATAGAGATGACGCCATCTCAATACGAAGTTGATACGAGTGGAACAAATGTATTTCAAGTAACTGTAAAGAATCTCAGATCGTCATCTTTAGACTTAGATTTAAGAATAGATATTTCGAATCAAATTCTTACGGCATGGATAGGTGCAGTTCCACAAAGTATAGATGGTGATAGTGAATGGAATGGTGAATTGATGATTACAGCGAAGGATAATATTGATGTCGGAAATTATCCACTAGAAGTATCAATATACCGAGATGGAAAATGGATTGATTCTGCATTTTCAAATGGAATTCTAGTTGTTAAATCAGATACGGTGGAAATTAATTTGACGCCAGGTGGTTACTTTGAATTATCAATGGATATTTTCAATCCTATGAGTTCGGGAACAACGATAACTGTCACTGCGGAAACCCCTAGTGGAATATCTGTTCTTTACAATAATATGCCAACCTACTCAGAATATGTTGAAGGTGAAGGAATTAGGACTGTGACTGTCAAAATTACGGTTGATAATGTAGGTGCACCAACTGGAAATAATGAGATTGAAATTAAGGCGAATGGAGGTTCATTTGCTGGAATGGCCACTGTGAATGTAATACTACCTGGTGGTGAAGAAGAAGGGGACGAAGAATCTATGATGATGACTATAGCAATAGCAGTTGGAGTTATTTTGATAATAGGGTTAGCAGCTTATTTCTATAGAAGAGATGATGATGAATATGAATATTATGATGATGACGAAGAATATGAAGAAGAATGGTGATTAAGCCTCTGAACCGATTGCTTCTGAAATATTTGTAAACCCTTTCTCTTGAATTTTGTTACGAAGGCCACTAACGATTTCGTTAGTAATGCTTGGACCTTCAAAAACTAGACCTGTGTAAAGTTGAAGTAGTGAAGCTCCTGCAGTTATTTTGTTCCAAGCATCCTCTGAGTTCATAATTCCACCAACGCCAATAATTGGTAGCTTACCATCTGTTTTGTTGAAAATGTGTTTAATCAATTCAGTACTTTTCTCGTTAAGAGGCGCTCCACTTAGACCACCGATTTCTGAAAATATTTTTTCAGCTTGAGGTGTAGATGTTGGA
This sequence comes from Euryarchaeota archaeon UBA102, assembly GCA_002509225.1. Taxonomy (GTDB): domain Archaea; phylum Thermoplasmatota; class Poseidoniia; order MGIII; family CG-Epi1; genus UBA102. The sequence continues at coordinate 13,206 of DAHL01000011.1, forward strand.
CGTGTGGTAGTAGTATTAGTCGCCACAATTCCATCTACTTTAGCGGTAGAAGAGGAAAGAATATTATCTAAAGCTTCAGAGGACAAATCCGGAGAAATTTTGATAAGAAGGGGTTTTGGATTTAAGGAGTTTGTATCTGCTTTTTGCTTGTTGATTTCTGAACATCTATCGATTATATGATTTAATGCTGAAGTCGATTCTTGTATATCTCTTAATCCTGGAGTGTTAGGTGAGCTTACATTAATTACGAAAAAATCACCAACGTCCCAAAGTAGATCTATTGATTTTGAATAATCTGTAGCAGCATCTTCTAAAGGAGTGACCATTGATTTAGCAAGATTAATACCTATAGGATTTTGAGGCCATAAATCTCGAGCTTTCCAATCAGCTAAAGTGTTTGACATACCTTCAGCGCCGGGATTATTGAAACCCATTCGATTGATTAAAGCCCTCTCTGAATTTACTCGAAACATTCTGGGTTTTTTATTTCCATTCTGAGGATGAAAAGTGACGCCTCCTAATTCTGTAAAACCGAAACCTAAGGATGGCCAAGCTGGTACGGCTGAGCCGAATTTGTCGAAACCGGCAGCTAAACCTAAAGGATTAGGAAATGTAAGACCGAAAACAGTTGAAGACAAATCTTTAGTTGAATATAATTGACGGAGGATGGCAGTTCTTCTCCTTGATTGACTAAAGAATTTTAGGAGATAGATAATTCTATCATGAGCTTTTTCAGAATCCTGAAGAAAGGTTGCCGGGCGAATCAGATTTCGGTATAAACTACCCATTCTAAAAATGATACTTAAAGAGGCTAAGATTTAAGGATAACCCTAAAGTTTCATCGTCTTAAAAAACCAAGTACCAATGCAGATAAGAACTAAACAAAGAGAAGATAATACAATGAAATCTTCAAGGAGACCGAATTCCTCGAATATCTTATTAGGGATTAGAGTGAACCTAATTGCGTCAACAGCATAACTAACGGGATTTGCTACTGCAGCATAATATAGAGTATCTGGAAGGTTTTTCTTTAAGAACAGAGCACCACTTAGAAAATACATTGGGAAAACAACTAGACTAGTAACTAAACTGAAACCTTCGGTAGATTCCATTCTGGATCCTATGATTAATCCTATGGAAGTCATTGCCACTGCCAATAGAAATAAGAAAATATACGTTAAAAGCAACGATCTTGGCGTATAGACTAAATCTGGAAAGATAAAATACCCTAAGAAAAGAATTATCGATACTTGAATCATTGAATCTGTAACACCACCTAACACCTTGCCGATGAAAATAGAGGAACGATTCAATGGTGAGGCGAGAACTTCCTTTAGGAAATCAATTTTACGATCCCAGACAATATAAAGACCATAGAAAACTGATTGAAACAGAACAGTCATGCATAGAATTCCAGGGAAAATAAAAGAGGGATAATCGACCCCTCCGAAACTTTCACTGTCGTCTATAGAAGCTCCGATTCCTTTTCCTACTATCAACAACCACAAAAGAGGTGTGAGAACGGAACCTATAATTCTAGAATACTCTCTAAAATAGACCTTCAACTCTCGTAACCATATTGCATAGATGCCTACCAAATCGTTCATTTGTTCACATTCCTAACTCTCAACATATGAGCTGATGGTTTTTCGGCACTCTCTTCCCTTATATCGTGCCCAGTGTAATGAAGAAAGACGTCGTTTAATGTTGTATTACGAACGTCGAATGATTTTATCTCTCCTACTGCAGAAAAGAGTGCAGGAAGATTGTGAGCGACATCTTTGACTGCAACATCCAGACGGCCATTACGAGACTCACATCTGCTCACAAAGTCTAAGGAATTTACCTTATCTACTAAACTATCAGAATCTGAAACCTCTAATTGGACAGTATCTCCACCTACACCGTCTTTTAGATTTTTAGGAGTGTCCATGGTAATGATTTTTCCATAATCAATAATAGCCAACCTATCACAAAGACGATCGGCTTCTTCCATATAATGTGTAGTGATGATAATTGTAACTTTACTATCTTTGACTATAGATTCGATATGTTCCCAAATCTTCTGTCGAGCTTGAGGATCTAATCCTAAAGTAGGCTCATCCAAAAAGAGAACGTCTGGATGATGCATCAAACCTCGTGCTATTTCGAGACGTCTGCGCATTCCGCCAGAGTATGTTCTAACTAAATCATCAGCACGATCTTGAAGACCGACTAAATCCAAAGATTCAGCTATACGGGATTTTAAATCATTACTAGAAACGCCATACATTAGACCGTGAAGATGCAGATTCTCTCTTCCAGTTAAAATGTCATCACTAGAAGGATCTTGAAAAACAATACCAATCTTATTACGAACTTTAGCAGGCGATTGAATGACATCAAAACCGGCTACTGAAGCTTTTCCTGAAGTGGGTGAAAGTAATGTTGATAGAATAGATATGATTGTAGTCTTGCCTGCTCCGTTAGGACCTAAGAGGCCGAAAATTTCACCTTCTTGAATATTGAAATCTACACCGTCAACCGCCTTAATCTTATCGAAGTGCTTTGTCAAGTTTTCAACAGATACTGCAATCGACATAATACTCCTGAAATAAGACTGATAATAAGAATGTGTGTTACTCACCGTCGTCAAAAGAAGAACTGAAGGCAAGATAGATACCGATAGCTGTTAAAGGAATACTGAAAATTAGAAAGAGAAAAGAGGCATCCGATAAATGGAACCAAGAGAGTAGTAATGTTAGGCCTGAAACTAAAAATATCGCAGAAAGTGAACGTCTCAACATAAATGATTAGCTATAGCAATGAATGGTAGCTTAAATTCTATTGTCTATAACTGAACTATGCCAAAAGAGGTTACAGTCATAATACCGACACTGAACGAAGGTGAATCCATAGGAGCTACGATTGATTCGATACCATCCGATGTTCCTGGAATGAGTATAGAAATTTTAGTAATTGATGGAAACTCTACAGACAATACAATAGAAGAGGCCGAGAAGAGAGGGGCCAAAGTTGTTACGGAAAAAAGAAAGGGATATGGACGTGCATACAAAACTGGCTTCAAAGAGGCGAAAACAGAATTTATTGCAACAATGGATGGAGATACGACATATCCTGGAGATGAGATACCTAGAATGGTAGAGATGTTGGAAAATGAGAATTTGGATTTCATATCTTGTAACAGATTACAAAAAATGGATAAAGGTGCCATGTCTTTTAGCCATAGAGTTGGAAATTGGGGGCTTACATTTTTTACGAATTTGTTACATAGAATAAAAATTGGCGATTCGCAAACTGGAATGTGGATTTTTAGAAGAGAGATATTAGATAAAATAAATTTGACAAGTGATGGAATGCCGTTGTCTGAAGAGATAAAAATTGAAGTTTGGAAAAATAAAGATATAAAATGTTTAGAAGTTCCTGTAAGATATCACATACGAGTTGGAGAAGTGAAACTGAATACTTGGAATGATGGAGTTAAAAATCTCTGGTTTTTGTTTACCAAGAGATAATGAAATCCAATGAATAGATTAGACTATTACTTAGCTATAAATCACGGATACACACATGCAGTAATACTTGGAATACCTATATTGATTCTGGGATTGGCAGATGATGTTGATGAAACTACGCGCTTGATAAGTTGGTTTTCACTTGGAGGAATAATGTATGGATTCGGTGCCATTCCATCTGGATGGTTGGCGACTAGAAATGCATATGCTACATTGAATGGAGGATTGTTACTCATAATAATTGGATTGCTTTTAGCAGGGACGCTCGATGAAAAATATATTGGGCCTGCATTTGTAATAATAGGAATGGGACTATCTGCATATCATCCGACAGGGATGGCAATATTGGCAGAGATCTATCCTGAAAATACCGGAAAAGCGATGGCAAGAAATGGTGTTGGAGGAAATATAGGGCAAGCAGCAGGGCCTGTGATTGCAGGGGCTTGGATTCTCCTAGGGCCTGAAAATGTGTTTATAATTTTTGCAATTCTCGGAGTACTTACTATGGCATCTGGAATTGGTACTGTACCCTCATTAACAAAAGCGAAAGCCGGTGATTTGAAATCGATACTCGCTCTATTTACAACTGCAATAATATTACTTCAGATAACGAATGTTCTGAGTGGATTGGCGTTTCGAGGCGTAGTGGTGATGAGTCCTGACGAGATAGATTTTTTCCTACAAAAAACTCCAGAAGAAGCGGCTAAAATATCTGCTATAATGATAAGTTTAGCAACGATAGCAGGTATATTCGGAAATATAGCAGTTAGTAATATAATAGATAAACGTGGACCGCCGTATGTGATGTTTGTAACCAGTCTCTTTGTTCTTATTGGGGTGCTGATTTTTTCTATGGCCCTTACAGAAAGAATATCGGGTGGACTGAGTGTGATAGCACTCGGTATGATTATTTTTGGAATGGCAACTTATGGTTTTCAACCGGCATCGAATACATATCTTGCACAACAGACAGAAGTCGGTGGTAGAGCTACCCTTTATGGGGTAACTTTTGCACTCAGATTTGGACTCTCCTTCGGTGCACCATTAATGATTGTTCTTCTGAAAGATATAGAAGGAACGATGATAATGATTGGATTCTCTATTCTAGCCTTGATTGCCTCTATTGCAATATTCAGAATAAAATAAATCAGTCTCGCTCTAAGAAGAACCAATCCCAATATGAACGTCCGTCATACTCATTGTTATCCAATTCGGAAGCACAGTTTGTATTGGAAAGTGTTGAACAAGAATCGTTTGCAAACGTGTTTGTGAAATGTATCTTTATACTGAAATCGGAGTCTTGATTCTGACGTAAATCGTCGGCTACTAGATCTATTGTATAATCTTCTCCAATGCCATTGTATACTTGACTATCACCATCTACACTCCATGAGTATGAATCCCTAGATATGTTGAAATAAATACGCTGCGCAAGATATTGTTCATTGTCCCAATTCGATGGGCGAGATTCTGTGGGGCCACATTGCGGATTATCGTCATTCCAATAACAGGAATCCCATTTGTGTTCATCATAATTATCATCACTATTATGATCGGTGTAGAAGATATCCATATAGCCGAAACCGAGTGGACTGACTCTTGGAGCTAAAGAATTTGAAGCATCAGAAGTGAAACGTAGAGTTACTTGCGGAACATCATTGTTGGTCATTTGATATTCTGGATCCCCATAACTACCGCCATGATAATTCATGACACCTTCTACGAATTGTCCGTTTCTAGCTACGAAAACTTCAGCAGAATCTGAGTTACCGCCAACGGATACTTTTACTTTGTAATTACCATTATTAACGAAAAAATCATCTATTTCGACTTTTGCCTTTGAACCCTCTCCCGAACGTGCTTCTTCATAAGCGAAACTGCCAGTAGTTCTAACTTTTCCATCATATGATACTTCGTAATCGACTTGATCAACAGAACGCCAGCCTAGTGTTGGTGCTGTGATATATACTTTGAGAACCAATTCATCATCTAGAGTTCCAAAATCGTCTGGATTGCTGGAACCTAATGGAATGATTTCGAGATTTATCTGTCCAATACCTGGATAGAAACCGATACTGCTAGAAACTAGTGATATGACTAAAAAGAGGACAAAAAATAGAGAACCGCCTACTTTGACATTTTTGGAAGGATAACCCAATATCAAATCGGTACTTTCATCCTCATCTGTATCAGTGAATTCAGCATCCTGCACGAAATCATCATCACTCATTATTTATTTTGATGAGAGTGTGGTTATTATACCTTGCGTAAAAGAAATAATCTCTAAAGTTGTTCTCTCTTGCGATAACGGGTTGCGTAACCTGTAATTCTATTACGCATCACAATACTAGAGACATCGGTGAGCTCGGCTACAATTGATTTGTTATGTTCGAAATCATCCGTAAATCGATCTGGATATTTCTCAATGAGCTCTATTGCGACTCGTTTGATGTAGGTCGGTCTGACATTTCCCATATTATGGCTCGAAAAAGGAGATGTATATATAATCAACGTAGCAAAATGCATATAATCTGAACTTTGTGCACAAATATGCTTCATGAAGCCTCAAGAATCCGGAAATTAGCGGTTTTCACTAGAGAGGGAACTCGTTTAGGAATGGTACACGATGTGCTATTCGATACAGCTACACGCAGAGTCTCTGCACTTTACATTACAGGAACGAATAAGAGAAAGGTACCGAACGGAACCAACATAATCATACCATATAGATGGGTTCAAGACATCAATGATGTAGTTATCTTGAAATATTTTCCAGATGATTTGGAAGAAGAAGAACCTGATGATGAGATAGAGTTCGAGTAGGTATCTAATTAGAATAACAAAATCTATGGGCCTGTGGGGTAGTTTGGCATCCTTGTGGCTTTGGGAGCCATAGACTCCGGTTCAAATCCGGGCAGGCCCACCATTGATTTATCCCCAAAAGAGGAAAATATAAGATATTATTAGAGCTGGAATGGCACTGTATAATGTAGCTATAATCGCCATTCGAGGAGTTAGAGCGATAGCTGGAAAAAGAGCATCACCGTCATTAGAGATAGCATTTCCGATTAAAGCAGCGAATGGAATTATTCCATTAAGATAAAGCGTTGTGACTAAAATCTGAGGGCCGCAACCTGGAACGAATCCTACCAGAATTGCTAAGAGAGGAACAACAATCCAAGCCGCATCTGCGAGGCTGACTAGATTTAAATCGAAAAAGGCGAAAGCATACTCATATGCTAGATAGGCTGTGATAACCCAAGCAGTTACGAATGAAGTTTCCTCAGTAGCGCGAGTGAATGGATGATCTTTGTGAACTGTTACAGCACTGACCGGTGAGATGGCCCAGACACCTACAGAGAGTGCAGCACCGCCTAGACCGATTGCTAGAACGATGGTACCTAATGAATGTAAATCGTATTGTAGGAGTTGCATGGAACCTAAAATAAGGCCTGGAAAGGCGATGAGCATGTAGATTTTATCTCGATTACGTAACCTTCCGATTATTCTATGTCCCAAGAATTTAACATCGGAACTGTAGAGATCTCCCCGATGGAATCTATCCACCAACCAACCACAGATAACTGCTGCAGTGATTGAGATGGCCATCACTTTCACGTAAGTTGTGGGCTCTTTTGCGAGAAGAAGGAAAGCAGCATCACCCATAGTTCCAATCAAAGCAGCGACCATCGCACCGAGAGTGATGTTTCCACGAGCGAAAGCAGTGATGACGACTACTGCACCCCCGCAACCGGGAAGAGCACCTAGACAACTAGCGGTTGGGACTTGCCATACACCACCTTTCTCCATAACCTTACCGACATCGATGTTGAAAAAGCGTTCCAGACCGAAAAAGAAGAGAAGAGTAGCAGCGACGAAAACGGAAACTTGAGTATAGGCATCGAAGATTGAAAGACGAGTGACCTCACCCAGTTCACCGGGATAGATAGCTGCGATGAAGAGTAATCCTGTAGCGATTATACGGCGATAACGTTCCTTGAATAGATTCTCTGTATCACCTATATCTAAATCTAATGAAGTTTTTTTTGAGGTTATTGGATTCACGAATCATCCTCCAAAGAGACGTGAACTTCGTTCGCCACTGATGATGCAATCTGTACTGTTTTGCCATTCAGATTGGCCGTTAATCCGCCATCGAAAGAGTCTCTTGAAATCAGTTCTAATTGAGTGTCGGGGAAAATTTCATTCCGCTCCAACCAGGCCAGCATCTCCGGATTGCGATCCGGTACCTGACTGATTATTAATCTCTGATTCAGAGGAGATTCGCTGAGTAGTAAATCTGTATCTGTAGGTAACTGACCATCTGGACCTGGAATTGGATGACCATGTGGATCTTTTGTTGGGTTTCCAAGATAGGTTGCGATTGCATCCTCTAAATCGGCAGAGAGAGCGTGTTCGAGTCGTTCGGCTTCATCATGAAGTTGTTCGCGACCCAGATTGAGTGTCTGAGCTAGAAAGGTCTCCAGAAGACGGTGGCGGCGGACAACAGAGAGCGCTTTGAGTTGACCTTCGGGAGTCAGTGAAGCGCCCTTGTAAGGGATATGACTGACCAGTCCGCGTGCAGTGAGACGTTGTAACATCTTGGTCGCTGAGGCCGGTGCAACGTTCAGATGTTGAGCTAAATCCTGAGTCGCTACATCGTCGGGACCGAGCTCCCAAATCGACTTGAGATAGTTCTCAACTGCAACTGAATCCATAAGGATGGTTTAGAATAGGCTAATAAAAAGTTTAGCCTTGGCTAAAATAAATAATGATTCAGTAATTAATTCGGAGCGTGAGCAACCCAAGCCTCTTCAGCTTGGAGTGCTTTAACTTTCTGTGGTTGTATCTTTCTATAAACTTCACTGAAAGGCCTTTGAATACCATCAACCTCTAGAAGCTTTTCAAGTGGTATGCCGAATTCAATCTCATTTTGACGTAGAAGGGGCTCTATCTCAGCCCAATCTGCATCAGTCAATTCTGCAAATTCGCCGCCATTGAGTTGATCTTCTGTTACCAATTCCTGAGAATCACGAACATAAATCGCACCACCTGAAGCCAAAGAGAATAGATTTCCCCCTGGATATGGAGTTGGTAAATCTTGAAGAATACCCTTTTCATCGAATTCAATACCGTTCAAAATAATGAAACCGCCATCATTCAGCGGATCGCCGGCCATGAATGATTCTGCAAGATAATCTAAACTCGTACCGTTTATCACTACTCGTGGCCTACCTACTGAATTAATCAAAGGCCTTCCTGCCGCATTACCGAGAATGAAACAATTACCTCCTTTTGCACCATACATGAAAGTTTGACCTACATCTCCATGAACTACTAAAGTTCCTGATTTCAATATCTGACCGAGTTGATCCTGACCATTTCCGTGTACAACTAAACGTGCACCATCCATGCCGGATGCTAAATAATCTCCAGAAGAGCCGTAAACATCTATAGAAACGTGTTCACTTTCCGGACCGAATCCGTTAGCTATGAAGCGATGACCTTTACAATTATATATTAAGAAATTATACCAACCTTCAGAAGTTAATCTAACTAATTCTAGTGCTAAAGAAGAAGGGCCTTCTATTTCATAATCATCAGCATTTATTGTGACTTTTCTTGTATCTGGACTATCATCACCTAATGATTTATTGTACACATAAGAATCACATGATTTAGTAACAATTGAAGAAAAGAGTTCATCTATACATGAATCACAGAGTGATAGCAGACTACTTCTTCTAATGTTACCTGTAGGATATACCCTATCTATCATTTTACTTAAGAGTAAGATAGCTTCTTCTCTATTGTCACTCGCCCAATCACCTATCTCTTTAATGAAACCTTTAAGATGATTGTAATCCCAATCCAATATAGAAGCGGTAAAGGTATCGAATATTTCATGATGCGAAGTGTAATCTGATAGTGAGATGCCTGAATAAGTGGCATCTTGAACTTGTGAAGTGTGTGAAATTGGTAAATCTTTCGTTGAAATCTGTTCTCCGAATTTATTATTACAGATTAATTCTTTCCCATCTTCACCGTCTATAACTGAGAAAATGAAAGCGCCGCCATCGGTATGACTTCCTCCTCTGGCATTCCAATATTTATCAGCCCTGGGCCAGAAACGTTGGTCTTCTTCAGAAAGACTAGAAAGGGCTGCGTCGATAACCTGTTTTTCAGAAGCAGAAAAGACGATACTTTCCTCGCCTTCTTGAATAGCAAAAACCTGCGGTCTCAACATGCTAGTATCTGTAATACCTATTAATCTTGAAGCCTCCGGAAGAGATTGTGCTATGATAAAGAACCAAGGACCATCAGGTGAACCATGTATGTGAGTTGTTTGGATTTGATGATAAATATCCTGTTTCTCTTTAGGAAGTAAAATGAAATCTCTTTCAGTAGTTGGAGCCAAAGATTCGATAACCAACTCCAATGGATAACCATACAATCTATGGTGTAAATCGAATACTTGGGCCGATACTTCTGTATCTGTTTGAAAAAGAGGGAATAAATTTCTCTGTTCTAAATAATCGCAAACAGCTTCGTAATTTGCAAAATCGCCATTGTGAACTAACGCTTCATTGAGACCGATAAATGGATGAGCACCGCCTGGGTGCCACACCTTACCTTTTGTTGGATACCTATGATGTCCAATCCAGATATGGGCTTTTAGATCTTCCAATTTATAATATCTTATTACATCATCAGCATAACCCACCATTTTCAGTACGAGTAGATTTCGACCATGGCTGAGTATGAAAGCTAGAGTGCCACGCTCTCCAGCATAAAACTCTGTATTGATTTTGAAAGAAACTTGGAATACGAATTCATCTTCCATCTCTCGTTCAGTAGGAGGTACTCCATGCGGTGGTAGGAAACTGTTACTCAGTTCAGCCAACATTGTTTCGCGAGGCCTAACAAAATAAACTACAGCATCAGGAGGTCTGACATCTAAACCATCTATTGATGTGTAATCATCTATAACCCCTATTTCATGAATATGGTCAATAAAATAATTCTCTTCTAGAATCGCTTCTATCTCTTTTCTAACTGAGATATCGAGATAAGCTATTGCTAATAAATAATCATTCTCCAAAATATCTTTAGTTACTCCAAACTGTGATGGATCTAAATCGACAGCTGCGATTCCTCCACCTTTTCCGTTACCACGGTTTCGCATTTGAGATAATGATTGTAATAGATGTTTGCCGTCAACTTGAACTGTGGAAGCGAAGCCGATAACTCCACAACCACCTTCGGCTGCCCTTTCAGTAGGACATTCCGAAGAACTCTTCATATGTGAACGGCTGTCCGTAACTGAACTAATCCATTCTGAACGATTCAAACTTCAAAACCTCTTGGTAGATAACGTAGAAGATCCTTTCTTCCTCTTAAATCTGAAACATTATCTAATCCTAGTTTTCTAAGAATTTCTCTAAGTTGCCACTGAACAGAAGAATAAAAATTGACGATTCGTTGAGAACCCCAATCTGGATGAATCCATTCTTTTAATTCCGGATCTGTAGTTGTTAAACCGAATGGACAACCGCGTCCTCTTTCACAATTAGAACAACGAGTACACCCCATTGATACTAATTCTGAAGTGCCTAAAACACAACCATCAGCACCTAAAGCAATTGCCTTAGCTACATCATGAGCTGTTCGAATTCCACCACTAGCTATTAGTGTGACTTCATCTCTAATACCTTCAGAGACTAGATGCTTGTGAACTTTTGGAACTGCTAATTCGATAGGCATAGCTATGTTCTTCTTTGCTATCTCAGGAGCTGCACCAGTACCACCATAAGAACCGTCGAGATGTATGACGTGTGCACCAGCATAATATGAACCAACTGCGACCATGTCGACATCCGTTGGTGTTGAGACTTTTACTGAAATCAATGCATCAGGATTGATAATCATCGCCCAATCTAAGTGTTTCTTATGATCTTCAACTGAATAAACAGAATGAAATGGGAATGGAGAAAAGAGAGAAACCCAAGGAACTGATTCTCGCATGTTGGCAACAGCTGTAGTAGACTTATCGCCGAGTAAATGCCCTCCTAAACCCGGCTTTGCACCTTGAGCATATTTGAACTCCACCATTGGTGAATTCTTTATTGTTTCTTCGCGAACGCCAAAAAGCCCAGTGGCGATTTGAGTTATGACATTATCCTTGTATGGTAACAACCCATCGGGATAACCTCCTTCGCCCGTACAAGTGAGTGTGCCAAATTCAGAAGCTGCACGAGCACGAGAAACCATGACCTCTTCAGATACGGAACCATAAGACATACCTCCTCCGTAAACGGGAATAGAAAGTTTCAATTTTCTTCTAGTTGGATCTCGGCGATTTAGAATCATTGAAGTAGAGATAGAATCGTCATTATTGAGCCATTTATTTTCTGGTAGAAACTTGAAGTCGAGCTTATCAAAGCCGCCGCCAGAATGACCGACTTGGTGTTCTAAATCCTCTGGGGGAAGGCCTGTTTCAGCAGCATACCAAGTTGAAAGAATAAGTTCAGGAGTCCAACGGGCATCGCCTAGTGCTGGAGGAATTTCTTCAATACCATGAGAACGATCGTGGAATCCATTATGTAAATAATGAGTTACTTTCTCTACCACTGCAGGGCTGGGACTTTTACTCGTAGCCATCTATATCTCCAAATGCTTCCTTTTCCAAATCTTTCTGGAACATCGCTCTTCCGAGTTCCCCCCTCATACGTCGTACTTCTCTTATTCCCATAGCCCCCATTATTTCGAGAAGTTGATCACGCCAAGCAGCACAGAGATTCTTTATTCTCTGAACCCCCCAACGGACTGTGAATGATTTTGGTAAAACGAAATTTGAATGTTCAGAAGAGATACATTCCCCATTAGGTTGTGCCTGTATAGCGGCTAAAACTGGAGTATCTAAAGCGACTGCATCGAAGCCGCAGATAATTGCTTTAGGTACATGTTCGGCTGCTGCAATTCCGCCACTTCCAATGAGCGTTACTTGATCTCTAATACCTTTTTTGACAAAATCTTTATGCGTTTTGATTATTAAATCACGAATGAAATTACCATCTCCACGACCATGATAATCAGCTACCATGTGAAAAACTCTAACACCTATATCGAATGCTTTTTGCATTAAATCTTCCCAGCCTTCATCTAAATCAATTCTGAAACAAGTTTTGATGTTTTGATTAGAAAGACTCTTCACTGCACTGATATCTAAAGCTTCAACCAACCTAGGAGTGAAATTTAAATTTTGAATCGAATCTATTTCTGAAGAATTAACCTGAGGAACTAGATGATTTCCAGAAAGTTTGCAACCGATAATTCCGGCTATCGGCATAAATGCAAGAGAATCTATCTCTTGTGCTGAGTTACTTAAAACATTCAGCAACTTAGCGCTTTTGATAGTCTGAGGTGGAGAATCGAAAAGAATTGGTAATTGAGTAGAAAGAGTAGATGGTGTAGTACCGATAACATCTCCTTTCGAATTAAAGGAAAGGTGCATAGGTTTACTACCTATATCTGTTACAGTTGATATGAATTCACGACCGTGAATACCATCACGAGTTGGTCGAACAATTTCAGACATATCAGTCCAGATACGATCCCATCCAGGGCCTCCGAAACGGCCTCTGTAACCCTGACCCTTAACCGGTACAGCCCCAGTAGATGCTTCTGTTAAAATTGTATCCACTAATTTAGGTGAAAGATAGGTGTCACCCCAAGATTGCCATTCTGGATTATGTTTGATAGTGACAACGTCTGGATGTTGTATTGTGCACCTTAAACAACCGACACAATGATTTGGACGAGGGGCGAAACCACCTATTGGTCCAGAAAAAACACCATAAACGCAAGGACGATTCAAAATAACATCTAGTTTACCGAAATAATCTCTGCTTTCCTTGATAATTAATTTTAATAAATTGATTCGACTCACTTCGACTAAGAAGCGGTTAGGTAAATCTGACATATCTGGTGTCATTGCAGTTTCTATGTGATAACGATGATATGCTGGGTTAGTGTCTATCTTAGAATTTGACATTTCAGGGATATCTGGTTCAACATTAGAATGATCTTTAGCCATAGCCATAATACAACAGAGACTAATGAAGAAGATAGTATATATTATAAACTTAAAATTGATGGAAAAAGACAGAAAAACTTATATAAGCTGAACAAACGTTCAAAATCATGTTAAATAAGACTGATTCTGCACTAATAACTGCTCTGAATGATGATGGTAGGGCATCTCAAAGAGAATTGGCCTCCTCTACAAAAGTAGCTTTAGGAACAGTAAGTAACCATCTCAAAAAACTTGAATCCGAAAAAATAATTAGAGGCTACATACCAGATATAGATCCCGAAAAGGTTGGATTTACATTAACAGCAGTGATGCATGTTAGAATATCGAAAGGACATATTATGGAAGTTCAATCGTCGATTGCAGAACATCCAAGAGTATTTGGCGTATATGATGTAACGGGAGAATGGGATTCTATGATACTTGCACGTTTTACAAACAGAGAAGAGATGGATTCGTTCATCAAAACAGCCCTTTCTCAGAAAAATGTTGAACGGACGAACACCTCATTAGTTCTCAATACTGTAAAAGAAGAGTCTAGAATCATATTATAGGCAAAAATTCTAAATTAGCGAGGCTGTTCTATATTTTGAAACATGGACGCGGGACGTTTGATTTGTACTGTTGCAATTGGGTTGATTGGACTCTTTTTGATTACAGTAGGGGCCTCTGGAGCAGAGCCTGAACAAATCCATTTAGCTGTGACAGAAACTCAAAATGAAATGGTTGTGCAATGGGGAACAGAAGAAGATACTCAAGTATCTTGTAATTCACCAACGGAAATAGAATATGGTACCGAATCAGATTCCCTTGATATGAGTCAAAGTGGAACAAACGAGATGTATGATTGGACAACTTGTATTCACACAGTTATTCTTCCAGATTTAGAAGGAGATACTACCTATTACTATCGTGTTGGGGGAACTGGAGAATGGAGTGATATATACTCATTCACAACACATAGCACTTTACTTATTGCAGATAATGACATAAGAATTGGAGCAATAGCAGATCATGGTACTTCGAGTAATGCAGAAGAAACAACAGAAAATATGTTGAATGCAGATCTTGATTTAATCATACATGCAGGAGATATATCATATGCAGATGACGTTGGATCCGGTAATGGATTTGGAGATCAAACCGTTTGGGATGAATATCAGAATCAGATTGAAGTGTTAGCTTCTCAAATTCCACATATGTATGCCCCAGGCAATCATGAGGAAGAAGGCGAACCTTATGGGTTTGAACCTTATGAAACGAGATTCTATTCCCCCGGGAGTAGTAGTTTTTGGTATAGTTTTAATTTTGAAGGTGTGCATATTGTTTCACTCTCTACTGAACATAATTATGATGTAGGAAGTACGCAGTACAGTTGGTTAGAGAATGATTTAGAAGCAGCACATGATAATCGTGAAGAAGTGCCTTGGATAGTGGTATTTGCACATAAACCAATGTATAGTTCAAACAACCATGGAAGTGAAACAGAATTTCGTGATGCAATGGAAGAATTGTTATACAGATATCAAGTAGATTTAGCAATATGGGGTCATGATCATGGATATGAAAGATCGTATCCAGTTTATCAAGAAGAGATATATTCAAACATGGCCGGAACTGAAGATGAGCCATATTATCAGCCAGGAGCAACCATTCACATTGTTGCAGGAATGGCAGGGAGATCTCTGTATGAGTTTGAAGATCCTCAACCTGAATGGTCCTATTATCGTGAAGCTAGTGACTATGGGTACACCTACTTTACCGTTACAAGTGATGGACTGCTTCATTACGAATACCTACGTAATGATGGAACAATTGGAGATGATTTTTGGATAACTAAAAACGAACCTGAAGAAGGGCCTGATATAGTGGTAGATGAAGAAGAAAATAATGGAAACTTAACTAATGAAACTGATAATACTTCAAAAGAAAAAAATGAATTGCCACCTGTAGGAATGGTGATGACAATAATTACTATACTGATAGTATCGAGCGCTAGAAAAAGGTCTTAATTTCTTTTTCCGAAAATAGCTGTGCCGATACGAATATGTGTTGCTCCTTCAGAAATAGCATCATCAAAATCGGCAGACATGCCCATTGAAAGAAACGGTAGTGGAATATCTAATGTTTTGAATATTTCATCACGTAAATGCCGTAAATCTGTAAAATAAGGTTTAGCAGGTTGATCGAAGGGTGGAATAGACATCAAGCCCAGTAACTGTATAGATGAAAGAGTGCGCATCTCTTTTGCTAATGATAAAACATCATCTGGATGAGCTCCTGATTTAGATGATTCTAAACCTTGGTTAACTTGTATTAAAACGGCTTGAATAATATTTTTTTCCTCTGCGACTAAATTTATCTTATTGGCTAACTCAATACTATTTACTGTATGAATTAGATTCGCCTTTCCGACGACTTTGCGTACCTTTTTACGTGGTAAACGGCCTATGAAATGATATGCTAAATCATCTGGGTGAAAGCTAGATTCCTTTTCTACGAATTCCTCAACAAAATTTTCACCGAATTGTCTAAGCCCTGCATCATACGCTTTAGTTATGTCATCTAATGGTTTAGTTTTAGAAACGCCGATTAAACTAATCTCTAATGGACTGCGATTGTGCCTTTTACACGAATCGCTAATTTGTATACTTAATTCCTTAAGATTTTTGAGAAACAATTTTTATCACATCCCCATCATTTAGTTCGCTGTCTTTACCGATTACCATTTTAGTTTTACAATCTATAGCCCGTATGAAACCATCACCTATGTCTGTATGAACTTTGTAAGCCAAATCTAAAGCGGTAGAATTCCTAGGCAATAAATAACAATCCGGAAGAACTGTGCCTTGACCGTCGGCGTAATGAGTTTCATCTTCAACTGGATAAGCAGTGATTAAATCCAATTTTTTGAAAACTGCATCTTCTATACAAATTTGAACACCGGTAGAACTGAATTTAGTTAAATAATCGGAAATTTTACCGAGAGCAGCAGTTTGTTGTTGATTTAATTTATCGGGAGACAGGATATCGAATTTAGAAGAACCCAGGCTGTATTTGATGACGCCTGAGTTATGTGCATTACGGAGGGCTAATTCTAAATCAGAAGCTGTAGGTATTCCTCCTAATGATTTAAGAGTCTCCAAATTACTGTCGCTCGAAATATCAGCTTTGTTAGCAGCTATGATTATTGGTTTTCCTATTTTTTGAATGTTTGTGGCTAAAGAAAGGGCATGTTCATCTGTCCAAGAATGAACGGAAGCAGGAAGGTCTGTTTGTCTCAAAGCAGTAGTTATTTGTGCTGAATTAATCTGTAAACCGGCTAAACGATCTGAAAGAAAATCTTCTAGTTTTTCACCAGCCTCTACGGAGCGAGAAGTGCGAGCCCAATTTCTCATCAATATTGAGGAAATCCAATGATGTATTTCATTTTCTAAAAATTCAACTTCCTTTTCGGGTGGGGAATCTGAAGATGAATTGCCTTCTAAATCAGTTGTACCTGAACTATCAACAACTTGTATCAAAACGCTAGCTTGTCTAAGATCATCCAAAAATTGATTACCCATTCCTTTTCCTTCGTGTGCGCCTGGAACTAAACCGGCTACATCGATTAGTTCGATTGGAATTAATCTTATACCGTCATCGCAATTATTACAATCAGCACTCAAACTTTTGCAGGCACACTGACTAGTAACATGTGAAATTCCTTTGTTAGCATTGATAGTAGTGAAGGGATAATCCCCTATCTGAGCAGGTGCCTGAGTTGCAGCTGAGAAAAAAGTTGACTTGCCTGCATTTGGCTTTCCTACTAAACCTACTTTCATTACAAACCGCCTATACTTGGTCCAAAATTATCGACTTTTGGTGGTTTTTTCTTTTTCTTTTCTGGTGGTTTTGTATCAGGTTGTGATTCTTCTTCTGTTTGTGGCAATTCAGAAGGAGTATCGGGAGTTGAAATTGTTTCAGTTGGAGCTGGAACATCAGCAGCAGGACCTAGAAGATCTTCCATTCTCTTTGATTTATCCGAACTATTTGTTCCACCACCTAATGAAACTGTTTTAGGTTGTGATACGGGTGGAGAAGACGGTGTACTGATTTCTAATTGACCTGGATTTGTATCTGGAGTTTTTGATTCTGTGGTGTTCGGTTTTTCCTCACGTTTAGATACTTCTCCGAAATCATTAACTTGGGAAATTGTCTTACAATTTGGACAGCGGAAAGCGCCCGATTTTGCAACTCTTACTTTAGAAGAGCAATCTTGACAACCGACCACCAAAGGAAATAGATTCGGTTTGGTAGATTCAATAGTAGGAGGTTGCATATAATCGCCAGATTGTTTAGGCTTGGAGCGATAATACATGAAAGCACCAATAGCCAAAGTAGCTCCAAGAACTAAGAGGAATGGCATGAAACCGTTACCTTCATTTATTACTGTAAATGAATTTAATATTGCATTATTGGATTCCCCATCAACCCCTTCATCGAGTTCGTTTGCAGGATCGATTTCAATTTGTAAATTATACAAACCGTCATCTTCGACTTTGAAATTTACATCTACGAGTGCGAAATACCCTTCCCCTAGGCCGTTGACGTATTCGATTCCTATCTGTTCACCATTCAAACGGAAAATGACTGTGATAGTCTGATCGACATCATCAAAATCAGCTGTGATACGAATCTTGGCAGTCACTATGTCGTCTACTTTAGGGTTTGAAGGTGTGATAGTTATCTCTCCATCATAAAAACGTAAATCTGGAGTTTTGACTAGTGTTAATGTTACTGTTTCTTGATATGTAGTCGAAGAAGAAGTAAAAAGTAAATGAATTGACCATTCTGAAACTATCGCGTCATCACTTACTATTGTTATACCGACATAATCTGAAATTAAGTTGCCCGGTTCTATTTCATCAGAATTCCATGCATGATAGATATTCAAACCTACACCAGAATCAGAAGGTGTGACTAATAGAGAAACTGACTCCTTGACATT
>DAHL01000002.1:0-27618 GCA_002509225.1 Euryarchaeota archaeon UBA102
GTAACTGACAACACCGCCTTTAGACCAACAGGACCTATTCCTTTAGGAATGGTCGGCTATTATGAAGGCACCAATACTCAATTCACTTTTGATACAGCTCAAACAGAGTATTATTTCCAAGAAGCAGGTCTATATGATTCAGGTTTTGAATTAACAGTTTATTACAATTTAGGAAATGACGTTCGAAAGAATTCAATGTTATTATTAGAAGATGCTATAGAGGATTTATCTCCTAATTTCGAGATACATGTTCAGGGTTTAGAGTGGCCCGATTTCCTTGATAAATTAATAGAAGGTTCAATCCCATTCTTCGTTTTAGGTTGGGGTCCTGACTACGCAGATCCTCACAACTATGCTCATCCATTTTTACATAGTGATGGACATTATCCACATTATTACACACATTACAATAATTCTGAGATTGATGCTCTTATCGATCAAGCTGCTAGCGAGACTGATCCTAATGTAAGATTAGATCTGTACAGACAAGTCGCAGAATTAGAGCATGATAACCCAGCAAATATCTGGCTTGCTCAGTGGACAGGTCTAAGCTTTGTTCAAGAATGGGTAAAAGGCCTATACTCTAATCCAATGCACGGACTCTATTATTATTCCATTTGGAAGGAATGATTAACATTTAAGCCCCCAGTAGTTGGGTTTGTGTGAAGCTTTGGCAGTATATCCTGCGTAGATTGTTGTTGACAATCCCAGTTTTACTTGGGGTAACGATAATCACATTCAGTTTATCGCAAATGATGGGCGATCCAGTCGCTCTATATGCAACAGAAAAAACTACCCCAGAACAATTAGATGCACTCCGTGAGAAATACAATCTTAATGCACCTATGCATGAACGTTATGTTTCATACTTAAATTCGTTATTACATGGGGATTTAGGTTATTCGAAACAGGCCAATTTACCAGTTTCAGAAGCTATTCAAATAAAATTCATGGCTACGTTAGAGTTATCTCTGATAGCATTTATGCTGGCTGTAATTTTTTCTATTCCTTTAGGTATTTTTGCTTCTACCAAACATAATAAATGGCAAGATCACGCTCTACGTTTTTTCTCACTTATAGGTTCTGCTGTACCTCTCTTTTGGCTAGCTCTTCTATTGAAATACAGTATCGCTTACAAGATGGATTTACTCCCTTTAGGTCAAAGAATAGATTATTACTTATGGGATATAGAAAGTCCAATTGAACAGTATACGGGCTCAGCTCTTTTAGATTCTATATTGAATTTCTCACCAGTTCATTTTTGGGATGCATTAAGCCATCTCATTCTTCCTGCATTCACTTTAACCTTCGCATCTTTGGCAGGTCTTTTGCGTTTCATGAGGGGAAGTATGTTGGATGTTTTAGATCAAGACTTCGTTAGAACTGCTAAGGCAAAAGGTCTTTCAAACCAAAAAGTTGTTTACGACCACGCAGCTAGAAATGCCCTTATCCCAACTGTAACTATTCTAGGGATGGGCTTTGCAGGACTTCTCAATGGTTCAGTTCTTACAGAAACAATATGGCAATGGCCAGGATTAGGTCAGTGGGCTGTTGCAGCAATGAGAAATCTAGATACAGCTGCAATTCTAGGTTTAACTCTCTTTTCAGGTATTTTGACTATTATCGCTAATTTAGTGGTAGATATCTTGTATGCATATTTAGATCCGCGTATTGAATTATCTGGATACCCAGGTCCAATAGAATGGATTGTTGTCATATTATCTGTTACTATGCTCTTCTTTACTTATCTCAGTGTCGATTTAGGTTTGACCATAGGCGGTATTGTTCTGATTGTCACATTTTTACTATTAGCTTATGCACTCTTTAGGTATGTCACAAATGATGACTTCGAAGCACCAAACGCAATGATTGCTTCATTGTATTTAGGTATTTTATTTTTAGTTTTAGAATGGTTCGTACGTAGTATTGAACGTTCAACATTCATGTATCCGGTTGGTTTATTATTATTAGGTACTGCATTAGTTCTGTATCTCAACGATTTAAGAAAATTAGATTTATCTTTTTCAATGGACGATTTCAAAGCAGAATTAAATCCTAGATGGGATGAATTCAAAAGAGCAGCATACCAACTCAAAAAGAATCCTCTCGCCTTAATTGGTCTTTGTATGATTTTTACAATATTCTTAGTTGCAATCTTCGCTCCATTCCTTGCTCCACCAGAAGAGGGCCAAAGAGATCCGCACCGTATGGAGGAACATTTTGAATATAATTTCGATCTACAAGCTCCTGGTGAAAATGGCTATATCTTAGGTTCAACTAATGCAGGATATGACATCTATTATGGTCTTGTTTGGGGTACTCAAATAGCTATCAAAGTAGGTTTTATCGTAGTTTCTTTGGGAACCTTAATCGCTGTTACTTTAGGGGTGATTTCTGGTTATTATGGTGGCCGTGTCGATGAAGTTATAATGAGAGTTACAGACGTCTTTTTAGCTATTCCTGGATTAGTTCTAGCATTAGCTGTAGTGGCCGTTCTCAATACTCCTTCATTAGAGCATCTTATGTATGCACTAATCGTTGTTTGGTGGCCGGGCTTTACTCGGATTGTTAGGGGGCAAGCTCTCACAGTTCGTAATTTACCTTATGTCGAAGCTGCCAAAGCTGCCGGTGCTTCAGATTTTCGTATAATCTTCAAACACGTTCTTCCTAATTGTATGACGCCAGTCATCATATCTGCAACTTTAGATATTGGAAGTGTAGTGCTTGTATTTGCTGGTCTAGGTTTCTTAGGATTTGGAGGAACCCCAGACTTAGCTGAATGGGGGTTGCTTGTAGGATTCGGTCAATCACACCTAACCGATGGGTATTGGTGGGCCTTCTTTTTCCCAGGTTTGGCAATTTCATTCTGGGCACTTGCCTTCTACCTTTTCGGAGATGGCCTTAGAGATATACTCGATCCAAGGAAGAGAGATTAATGTTAGAAGTCAAAGATTTAGTTATGCGTTTTTACACTTACGATGGAGTCGTTAATGCACTTAATGGCGTTTCATTCAAAGTAGATAAAGGAGAAATTTTCGGTTTAGTTGGTGAGACTGGTTGTGGAAAATCCGTAACCTGTTATTCAATTTTACATCTTTTACCATCTACAGCTAAAGTAGAGGAAGGAAGCGTTCTTCTGGAAGATGAAGATTTACTCAAAGCACCTGAAAAACGTTTACGAGAAATACGCGGCGGAGAGATTGCAATGATTTTTCAGGATCCACTTTCAGCATTAAATCCTGTTATGCGCGTTGGGAAACAAATCGCCGAAGTAATCATTTTACATCAACAAGATGAAATCAAAACAGTTATGAAAAGTCAAGATATTTCAGAGAAAGAAGCTTCATTGTTTATTTCTGTAGAGTCATTAAGACAAGTAAAAATGCCAGATCCAGAGCAAGTAATCAATTCTTATCCACATGAATTGAGCGGAGGTATGCAGCAACGAGCTATGATAGCAATGGCTTTAGCCGGCAAACCGAAGCTTTTGATTGCTGATGAACCAACAACAGCATTAGATGTCACAATTCAAGCTCAGATTTTACAATTGATTAGAGATATTAATGCAGATTTAGATATGTCTGTTTTACTAATTACTCATGATTTGGGCGTTGTTTCAGAAATGTGTAAACGTGTAGCAGTAATGTATAATGGCAATATCGTTGAACAGGGAAATGTGTCTGATATCCTCACAAAACCAAAAGACCCATACACGCAAGGTTTGATTGCAGCATTGCCTTCTGAAAATAAGGGGCGATTAAAAGTTCCAGATGTTACAAAAGGAGATGCTGCATGAGTATAATCAGCACTTCTTCGCTTTCTAAACATTTTCCAATCAAAAATTTTGTTGGAAAAACTGAAGCTTTAGTTAAAGCAGTAGATGGTATTGATGTTGTTATTCCAGAAGGAAAAACATTCGGAATAGTCGGAGAAAGTGGGTGCGGTAAAACAACCCTAATGCGTACTTTACTAGGTTTAGTCCCTCCAACTTCGGGAACGGTAGAGCTGGGTCAAGAGATTGCAGCAGGATTAAAATCTAACCGTTTAGAAGATTTATCAATTCCCGAATTACGTAAGTACAGAAAGCAATTAGGTGTCGTTTTTCAAGATCCAATGGGGGCACTAAATCCTAGAATGCTAATCAAAGACATTATCACTGAACCACTTGTCATACATGGAAAGAAACAAGGCCTTCGACAAAGGGCATTAGAACTTTTAGAAATGGTAGGTCTTAAACCGGAACATCTTTATCGTTTTCCACATCAATTCTCTGGAGGGCAACGACAACGTATAGTGATAGCTCGTGCCCTTTCTTTAGAGCCTAAAATTCTTTTCCTCGATGAACCAACATCTGCATTGGACGTTTCCGTACAAGCTCAAATTTTAAACCTTTTAAACGATTTACAAGAACGTTTGAATCTTACTTATATTTTCATTTCTCATGATTTATCAGTAATCCGATATATGTGTGACCGGGTTGCTGTAATGTATTTAGGTAAATTAGTCGAAGAAGCAGATTCTGACGATATTTTTTCAAATCCAAAACACCCGTATACGCAAGCTTTAGTTTCTGCTATTCCAAGTTTCGATCCCAATAAAAAAACAAATAGAATCGTACTCGAGGGGGATGTTCCTTCTCCTATTAACCCACCATCTGGTTGTACTTTTAGAACTCGCTCAAATACAGCACATTGTACGCATTGTAAATCAAAACCTCCAGTATTCAAAGAGATAAGTCCTAATCATTCAGTAGCTTTCTGTCAATGCTGTTTTGGTATATCTGGAAATCACAGTCTAGAATAGTAGTCAGTCTTTTTTGCCCCCCTCTTCTTAAACTATCTAAGAGGGCCCGTAGATCAGCCTGGAAGATCGCCTGCTTTGCAAGCAGGAGGCCTCGGGTTCAAATCCCGACGGGTCCACCATTTCCGTTTCTATTCTCCTCTTAACTTTCTTTTTGCTTTATTGATAAACGATTCAGATTCTTTTTCTTCTATCTCTCTCAATTCTTCCCAAACACGCTTCTTTTTTCCACTCGCCTTAGAAATATCAACTTCAACTTCAACATGTTGGTCTCCAAAGACATCCTTCCTTCCTATAACTGGCATCCCCTTTCCTTTCATTCTTAAAATTGTATTCGGCTGTGTTCCAGGCGGTATATTCAATTTAACTTCTCCCGATATAGTTGGAACTTTGATAGTCTTACCTAATACTGCATCTACTGGACTAATTTTTAATCTATATCCTATTTCAGTCCCCCGTCTTTCAAATCTATTATCTTCATTTATGTTTATCACAACAAACAAATCTCCTTTTGGTCCACTTCTAGGTCCTGAATCTCCTTGACTTCTAAGTCTCAAATGTTGTCCGTCTTCTACTCCCGCAGGTATGTCTACATTTATTTTTCTTTGATTGTCTTTTATTCCATTTCCATTACATTTACTACAAGGATTATCAATAACTTTTCCAGTACCACTACATCTATTGCATACATTTGTGGTTATACTTTGCATAAAACCACGTCTATGTACTTCTCTTACCATCCCCTGTCCATCGCATTGTGAGCAATGTTCTAACGAGCCCCCTTCACTTGCGCCTGAGCCATTACAATCTGAACAATTATCCTTTCTAGGTACAGTTATTTCCTTTTCTATTCCTCGATACGCTTCCTCTAAACTTACATTCATATCATATCGTAAATCATTTCCACGATTATTTTGTTGTCTTCTTCTTCCCCCTCCAAAAAATTGAGAGAATACATCTCCTAGACCGCCACCTTGGAACATCTGTTCAAAAATATCTGATACATCTCCTGCTTTCGTGAATTGATCCCAAGAGAATCCTCCCGAACCGAAATTAACTCCTTCATGTCCAAATTGATTATATCTTTCTCTCTTCTCTTCATCTGCAAGTATTTCATAAGCTTCAGATATCTCTTTGAATCGCTCTTCCGCCTCTTTCTTGTTCTCTCGGTTTGCATCAGGATGGTGCTTTCTCGCTAATTTTCGATATGCTTTTTTGATTTCCTTCTTATTAGCGTTTTTTTCAACACCCAACACTTCATAATAATCTCTTTTAGACATGAGAAGTCCCGTCCACAATACCTGTATAATAAAATAGCGGTTAATTTTTTTTCATTTATTTCTACAAAGTCCTTAAATACAACTAAGTATGGAAGAAGTACCGTAGGAGGAGCGTAGCTCCGTTTACTACGGACGCAACAATGACCGAGGAGAAATTTATTCAGGCTATTACAGATGCTCTCGAAGTAGAGAAGAAACGCAATTTTGTCGAATCAGTAGATGTAGCTTTCAATCTAAAAGGCGTTGATTTAAATGATCCTAATAAGAGGATAAATGACGAAATCTCTTTACCAAATGGCCGTGGTAAGGATATGAGAATAGGCGTTTTTGCTCGAGGTCCCGAATTCGCTTCAGCAGCTAATAATTCAAGCGCTAATCGCGTCATATCTTCTGAAGATTTAGAAGATTTAGCAGATGATAAAAGAAAAGCTAGAAAATTTACAACTGAATTCGATTATTTCCTAGCTGAAACTACAATGATGGCAGATATCGGTAAATCTCTAGGTGTCGTCTTAGGTCCGCGTGGTAAGATGCCAAGACCCGTACCACCTTCTGCAGATTTAGAGAGAATGGTCACAGGTCTTCAGAATATCGTTCTTCTAAGAAGTAAAGACAAAAGTACATTTCACGTTCCCATAGGCACCAATGCAATGTCGAACGACAATCTAGCTGAAAATCTAGAAGTAATTGTCAAGCGTGTTATTTCACATTTAGACAGAGGAGATCAGAATTTGGCTTCAGTTTGGGTCAAAACAACTATGGGTAAGGCGGTGAGAGTAGTATGAAAGCTGTCGTTGCACCATGGAAAAAGGATGAAATGAAAGAGCTCAAAGAGGCTTTTTCTTCACCAGTTGTAGGTCTTGTTAATGTTGGCGGTATTCCTGCTAAACAGATGCTAGAGATGCGCAGTTCTCTTAGAGAATCTGGTATACATCTAAAATCTAGCCGTAACACTCTCTTCAAGCGTGCTATAGATGAAATTTCAAGTAAACGCCCAGGCCTCGAATCGATGAGTGATTTAATGGCACATAAACAAATTGCAGTTTTGACAACAGAGCAAAACCCCTTCAATATTTATCAAACCCTTTCAAAATCCAAATCTAAAGGGCCTGCAAAAGGGGGAGAGACTGCATCTGAAGATATTGTAATTGAAAAAGGTTCAACAGGTTTCCCAGCAGGACCTATCGTTGGCGATTTTCAATCAGCAGGCTTCCCAGCAGCAATAGAGAAAGGTGAAGTCGTAATCAGAAAGAAACATACTGCAGTTAACGAGGGTGACGTGATTAGTGCTGATGTCGCTGCAGCACTTACTAAATTAGAGATATACCCTATCGAAATGGGCATGGATCTTTTAGCGGCCTTTGATGGAGAAACATTCTACCTCTCCGATGTCTTAGATTTAGATTTAGATTTATTCACTTCTCAAATTCAGTCAGCAACAGCTGGCGCTTTCAATTTAGCAGTAAATGTAGCATATCCAACTACATCTACTATCAATACACTCCTAGCTACGGCACAGCGAAATTCGTTGTCACTAGCCTTATCAGCCAAAATCACAAACTCGGCAACCGTCAAACAATTGCTAGCAGAGGCCTATGGTTCAATGTTAGGCCTAGCTTCTCAAGCGGGCGATGGTTTAGATGACGAGTTGAGAGATAGGTTGGGTTCTGCGCAATCTGCACCAGCAGCTGCGCCAGAAGAAGCCACAGAATCCAAGGAAGACGATTCCGAAGATGAAGGGGAAGAAGAGGAAGTTAGTGAAGAAGACGCAGCCGCAGGTTTAGGGGCACTATTTGGATAAGGAGGAAAAAAATATGGAATACGTGTATGCAGCAATGCTTCTGCACTCATCGGGTGCGGATTTAGACGCAAAGTCTATCACAAAGGTGCTGAAATCAGCCGGTGTATCGGCCGATAAAGCAAGAGTAGAGGCTCTAGTAGCTTCACTCGAAGGCGTTGACATCGAAGATGCAATGTCATCTGCAGCCGTTGCACCAGCAGCAGCTGCTCCAGCAGCACCAGCAGCGTCGGACGCATCTGACGCAGCAGAAGCAAAGGAAGAAAAAGAAGAGGAAGAAGAGGAAGTCAGCGAAGAAGATGCAGCGGCCGGCCTCGGAGCCCTTTTCGGTTGAGCAGAACAAAATCAGAAGACAGCTTAGGCTGTCCGATGGGTGATAACTCATGGAGGGCGAACCCGAACAAAACGCCTCCGCACCTGAAGGCGAAACGCCTTCGCCAGAGGACACTCTGGAAAAATCACTAGAAACTCAGGAAAAAGAATCTGAGAAATCTAGCTCTGATCAAGAACCTGTTTCACCACCCGAATCTAAAGATTCAAAGAAAGTCAAAGAAGATGGATCCGAAGATACAGAAGAAATTGAAGAAGAAATCAATTTCGAATTAAAATATTCTGAAACTTCCTTGGACGATATTTTATCTGCTCGTAAAGAGTTGTATGAGAGTTCAGAGGAGTTTCGAGCTCAAAGAGATGAATTAAATTTGAAATCTCAAGAGAATATTACTTCACGTAATAGTTTCAACGAGAAAGTTAAAGAATTAATGGAATCTGTAGAAACGCATCGAGAAACTCGTAACACTTTGAATGAAAAAGTTGCAGAATTAAAATCCGGCCGTAAAGAGGCAACCAACAAAGCTGAAAAACTAAGACAAGATTTTTTAGATTTAAAAAAATCAAAATTTGCTAATTCACGGTTACCTCCTATTTTCAAAATAAGAAAGGAATTAAAGGAATTAGAAATTAAACAGATGACTACTCCTTTAACCACTTCTAAGGAACGAGGTTTAGTAGAAAAAATAGGATTACTTCAACAACAGATAAAAGAATACAATGAGATGCTCGATAGTGATTCTGACGTGGCTGAAGCTAGATCCAATTACAAAGACTCTGAAAAATCTAGAAAAATAATTCTCAAAGAGATGAATCAAACCAGACAAGAAGCTCAAAGAGAACACGATCAGATGTATCGTGATTTAAAGAAGAGTAGATCAACGAGAAAAAAGGCAGATTCTTATCAACGAGCATTTATTAAATCGAAAACAGAAGCAGATGAAATACACGGAGCCTATATCGAATTACTCAAAGAGATTCAGGCTATCGATCGTATCATAGGTGATAGACGTAAAGCAACTTCTAGTCCAGGAGAAGCAACTGAAACTATGGCTAGTGCTGACGAATTGTATCAGAAGTTCTTAGGTGGGGATAAACTAACTACAAACGAACTTATGGTTATACAGAAAGCCGGACTTCTTTAATCAAAACATTTAACACCCACTTTCATCTATGTTCTATTGAGCATGAACGATATTTTGTGGAATCCATCAAAAGAAAGACAGCAAGCAAGTCTACTTCAAGAGTTTGTTAATCATTTACCAATCTCTCTTACAGATTATGAAGAGATTCACAAATGGTCTATATCTAATATGGAAGAGTTCTGGGCTCATTTCTGGAATTTCTCAGGAATAAAATATTCAAAAAACTACGATTCAGTCCTTTCTAACAACATTATGCCCGGGGCTCGTTGGTTTGAAGGTTCTGAATTGAATTATGCTGAGAATCTGCTAAAGGGTGATGGTGATTCTGTAGTTCTTGTAGGTATCAAAGAGTCTGGTGAAGAGACTACTCTTACTAGGGATGAATTACGTTCTCTAGTGGCTCGTGCTCAATCCGGCTTGAAAGATTTGGGCGTAAAGAAAGATAGCAGAGTTGCAGCCTTCGTCCCTAATTGCATTGAGACAATTGTCATGATGCTCGCAGTATCTGCAAGCGGAGCTATCTGGACCTCCTGTTCACCCGATTTTGGTTCAGATGGTGTAGTTGATAGGTTTGGTCAAATCACACCTTCGATTTTGATTATTGCAGATGGATATCATTACAACGGTAAAGTCTTCAGTTTAGATGAGAAGGCTAATGCAGTTTTATCTAAAATATCTGTAGAACATATTGTCAGAATAGATTTCGCTGAAACGAACAGTTCGTTGAATCATAGTTCTGTAATTGAATATGAGGATCTAATCAATAATGATTCAGAGATTCCCGATTATCTCCAAGTTCCATTCGATCACCCATTGTATATCATGTATTCTTCTGGAACAACTGGACCTCCTAAATCGATTATACATGGCGTTGGTGGAACTTTAATTCAACATCTAAAAGAGCATCAACTTCAATGCGACATTCAGCGGGATCAAGACACTCTGTTTTGGTTTACAACCTGTGGATGGATGATGTGGAACTGGCTCGTTTCAGGTCTTGCATCTGGTGCTAAAGTCGTAATTTATGATGGTAGTCCCACTTATCCCGATTTAGGCTCTCTATGGAGCATGGCTGCACGGATTGGAGTTACACATTTCGGAACCAGTCCAAAATTCATCGCTGCTAGTGCTAAAGAGGGTATCATTCCAAGAGAGGTCGCAGATCTCTCATCATTGAGGGCACTACTTTCTACCGGTTCACCATTAGTTCCCGAACAATTCGATTGGATTTATTCCAATATCAATGATGATTTTCAGATTGCTTCAATTTCAGGAGGAACTGACATCATCGGCTGTTTTCTAGGAGGTTCTCCACTTCTTCCAGTTAGAAGAGGTGAATTGCAATGTGCGCAATTAGGTATGGATGTGCAGTCTTGGGACGATGAAGGCAATTCAATTATCGGCGAAAGTGGGGAATTGATATGTGCTAAACCATTCCCATCTATGCCGGTTGGTTTCTGGAATGATTCTGACGGTTCAAAATACCGTAGTGCTTACTTCGAGGATTTTCCGGGCGTCTGGACGCATGGCGATTTTGTTGAGATGACTGAAAGTGGAGGGGCTATTATCCACGGACGTAGTGATACAACCTTAAATCCAGGTGGAGTTCGAATCGGCACTGCTGAAATCTATCGTGCAGTCGAGAATCTACCGGATGTTGTCGATGCAATTGCAGTGGGTCGGCCGATTAGTGGTGATGTAGAGGTTGTACTATGTCTAAAATTAGCTAAAGATATTGAACTTACTACCGATTTAGAAGATCTCGTACGTAGTACAATTCGAACAACCACAACTCCTCGGCACGTTCCTAAACATATTTTCTCCGTTTCAGATATTCCTTATACTATTAGTGGAAAAAAGGTTGAAAAAGCAGTTCTCTCTATGATAACAGACCGTCCAGTTAAGAATAGAGATGCACTTTCAAATCCTAAATCTTTAGAAGAGTATTCTACTTTAGATTTCGATTAAAGCATTCCAGATACTTTCTCTGAAACCGTATTATTTAGATTTTCACATTCAGTTAACAATTCAGTCAGTTTACTGTTCGTATCTTCACAATATTGTTTATCTTCAATACTTTTCAAATTTATTCTAACGTTGTAAGCAGCCGCTTTCGCTCCAGCATAAGCCATCAAAGCACCGGAGCCGACATCACTAGCCATCTCATCTGCCATGATTTCTGATATATCTTTACAGAGTTTCAACGCATCACGGCAACTTCTAACTGTATCCAATGGAACGTTGGTCGCTATTTTGTAACCTTCTTGCATCGCTTTACTTCGTATCTCTTTGTCAGCATCACTATCTTTCGGCATACGCATCGCATCGATTACTTTGTCGAAAGCCGATGTATCTTCATCAACACCTTTGACTAATGAATCTTTGATTTTCTGCCCATCGGTTGCAATTCTGCTCAACTCTTCGTGGTGTCCTTCAAATCCGGCTTTACTAGCTGAAAGATTCGCCACCATTGTTCCCAATGAGACGCCAAGAGCACCTGCTAGGGCGGCTACTGATCCACCACCAGGGGCAGCAGTATCTCTAGAAACTTCGTCGACAAAATCATATGTTACACGATTGACTAGCTCCCCATCCTGTTTTGGCATACCCAACACCTTGTCTTCGGGGTTAAAATCACCAACGTCACGTAATCCTAGCGATTGAATTGCCGTTTCAACTAGATCTGGAACCGGCATTCCGGATGATTTACCCATCTTTTTCAGATAATGTTCAGCCGCTCTTCTGAGTGCTTCATACGGTACTAAACCGACTATCTCAGATCCGGTTACAGTGATTCCACGCTTGTTACATTCTTCAACAGCTGCATCATAAACATCATGTATTGCAGCGATATTGAAATTGGTTAAATTCATACTAATTTGTGCACGGTTGTATTCCGGTATTACCCAGCCAATCCCCTTTACATGCGTAAATCTTCCATCTTTGTAGACCGGTTTCCCAATTAGGTTATCAGGATCCATTCCTAAGGACTTGTAACGGGCACGTAGGTCTCTTCCACTCTTTTTTTTGTAATACTCTTCTAGTTCTTCAAAACTAGATGCGACAAAATCACTGTTTCCATCTGGAAATTTCCCCTCTTCGAAATTAACAATATCGCCTTTGTAGTAAAATGGCTCAATATTTCCTTCACGTTTCCATCTTCCTCGCTCACGTATTTCGTAAGCAACTTCATTGGCGTAAGTACGATCAGTCGTGTTTAGATTTATGTTGTAAGCAATTAGAAACTCTCGTGCCCCAATTGCAGTTACACCGGCACTTTCGTTCAGTTCTTGTGGTCCATAATCCGGTCTCCACTCATCGGAAGTTAACTTCTCCGCCATCCCCTCATATTCTCCGGACCGAATAGTTGCTAGATTATGTCGTTCTTTCTTCGTTGCAGAGTTTTCGTATAGGAATACTGAAATACCGAGTTCAGAACCGACTCGTTCAGCAACCTGCTTCGAGATTTCAACACATTCATCCATACCGACTCCAGAAACAGGTACGAAAGGACACACATCTGTAGCACCCATACGCGGATGCGCACCGGTATGTTTTCGCATATCGATTACTTCAGACGCTTTTTTTATTCCCTGAAAGGCACCTTCTGCAACCGCTTTCGGTGAACCGATAATTGTAACGACTGTACGGTTGGTGTCACCGCCCATATCGGTATCGAGTAATTTTACACCTTCCACTGTCTGAATAGCATCAGTTATCTCTTTGATGACAGCTTCATTCTGCCCTTCGGAGAAATTCGGTACACATTCAACTAGTCGTTCCATAAATGTTGAGAAAATAGCCGGTTAATAGAATTATAGCTTTTTTATATCCCACTAGGTTGCCACGATTCATGCGTCTCCCCTCTTCTCTAATTCCGGACCCAGATTCTTCTTTTTTATTTCGAAAATCTCCGAAGCGTGTTGCATACGTAATTTCAGCTCTAGTCATTATTAGTGTTTGTTTCGTCGGTCTGAAATTCTGGCCTTCTGAAATAATAAATATCCTAGAGCCTGAACCACCAACAGGGGATTATGGTTGGGTTCTTAATCCAGAGACGGGTGAATTAGAATATGTTCAGATACCATCGACTACTTTCTACCATTTCGCAAACGCTACACCGGTTAATGATACTTATAATGGAATCGATATCAGTTCATTATTGATTGGTAATAATACTCCTATTTTTACGGAAGGAACTTATTATGGAATAGGCACAACCACATTCGAACCGACTATCGGAGTCACTAAGGAAGGAAATCTTTACATGACTAGTTGGGGAACTGGCTCAGGCGGTGCTACTGCAATTATCAAATGTACAAACATGTTGACAATGACTAACGCTTCCGAGTACTCTTGTACAGATGTTGGACCTCCTTGGGTCCCTAACAGTAACGATCCATATCTC
Source organism: Euryarchaeota archaeon UBA102 (assembly GCA_002509225.1). Classification (GTDB taxonomy): domain Archaea; phylum Thermoplasmatota; class Poseidoniia; order MGIII; family CG-Epi1; genus UBA102. The sequence goes on from DAHL01000002.1 coordinate 13,762, forward strand.
TATGTCGATTTATGGACTGATGCACTCATGAAATTCGATATGCATGTTCTTTCAGGTATGACTGTTGAATTCTCAGAAAACGAAGGAGCTTCATGGAGAGGACCTACAGCAATTACTTGGCCGTACACTCTTCAGGATCACCAAACAATAGCTTCGTCTCCTTATCCTTGTCAACAGGTTCTGAACTGCTATGATACTACATATGTTTTCTGTGTGAATGGAAACTATCCTGCTCCACTATGCAGTACATCTTTCGATGGCGGTCTCACATGGTCTCCAGAGAATGAAGGTGCCCCTTCCGGTTGTGATAGTGGTGGATTAACTGGACATATTATTGGTTCGAATAACGGTAATTTTTATCGTGGCAATCCTAGTTGCGATGGGAGTGGTTATTCTGTTTACCGCAGCACCAATGGAGGTTTCACTTGGACTGAACACGTATTACCAACAGAATCTACTGGTACGGCCGATACTTGGAATTTTGAAGAGGTAGCCGTCGCTACAGATGACGAAGATAATGTACATGCGTCTTGGATAGGTATCGATAATTTACTTTACTACAGTTATTCCCTTGATCAAGGAGGGTCTTGGAGTGATCCAATTATGGTCGCACCTCCTGGTGTAGACGGTACTGGGTTCGTTGCAATTGCAGCAGGTTCTGCAGGTAAAGTTGCATTAGGCTATATCGGAACAACCAATGATGCTGATGGTAATTCAACATGGAATGGTTATTTGACTGTCATGACCGATTCTTTCGGTCAATATCCTTTAATCACTTCAACGGCTGTTAATGCTATTGATGATCCTTTAGATAGTCAAAAAGATGATTGTGGATATGATCGTTGCGGCGGTTTTGGAGATTTCATAGATATCGTTATCGATGAATCTGGCCGTCCTTGGTTCGGTCTCTCACACAATGATGCAGGCGATATAGGAATCTTCGCTACTACGGCAGAAGGTCCTTCATTAAGAGGTGAAACGGTACCCCTTCAACTACTTCCTTTAGGTGGTCCAATCACACTCTAAATAGCTTTCAAAATCATCGATATTGCTATGAATAATAATATAGTTCCTATAACACGATCAACGATGATCGCATTTCTTTTCAAACCATTTATCATCGGCGTTCCTGCTAGTGCTATAGCTACAAGTACATACCAAACTCCATCAATAACACCACCCATTACTCCTACAATTATCTGCTCTTCTCGAGTTATATCAACCCATAAGAATTGACTAAAAACAGCAGTCAAAAATACCAATATTTTCGGATTCAAAAACGCTATCATAAAACCTTCAACAAAACCCCTTCTTCCACTATTTTCATATTCATCTTCATCCGTTTTCTCAGACTTTATCATTACAATTCCAAGCCAGATTAGTAGTCCTGCACCACTCCATTGTAAAATCTCAAATGCTCTTTCATTCGTTAATAATGTTGATAATCCAACTACTGCTATCAATGCATATATTCCAAATCCTATTCCATGACCTATACTGGTTAAGACTCCTTCTCGACGCCCACCATTAACTGTATTTCTAACAACAACAGCTAAACTAGGTCCAGGCGATATAGCTCCCATAATGCAAATAGCAGCAATCCCGGCTAAATTGTCGTAATCCATGTTAGGGTAGCTGGTCAGGTGATGGGAGTAAGCCCCTTTCTGTTACCCGGAAATTCCGGTTAGCGGCATTCAACTAAGCTTCCTACCATCCGCTCCCGAGCAGGTCGTAGCGGTTTCTTGGAATTGCTCCAGCAGGGATAGTCGTTTCATCAAATCCATCGACGACGTCACGCACAATGCGATCATTCCATTAGTCAATGGCTGTGGCGTTTCTGTTCCATTGCCGACCCTCTCAGGCCCCTTTCGGCTGCTTCGCTCTAGGAGAGGGGACTTTCCTCAGTCCATTGGACCGTAAGCCGCCCTCCATCTCCTGACCAATTTTTCATTTCTCGCCTTATAATTAAGGTTGTTTCTCATTTTTCAGCCTCAATCAAGCTTAATTAAGGCTCGATTTTCGGAATTCATGCCACCTGAAGGCGCCTCAGCCAGTAACGATAAGGGAGAGAAAGAGGATTTTTCTGATATTGAAAAATCATTTAAGAGATGGGAAGAGGAGATACTACAACCTTCTTTAGACGCTATGCCAGAACGTATGACGGATTTCATTACCACCTCTAGTCAAAAAATAGATAGATTGTATACTCCTTTAGATACAGCACATATTGATTTTGATAGGGATATCGGGTTTCCAGGCGAATATCCATACACACGTGGCATTCATCCATCAATGTACAGAGGGAGGCTCTGGACAATGCGTATGTTCGCAGGTTTTGGTACCGTAGAGGAAACCAATCGCCGTTTCAAATATCTTTTACAACAGGGTCAAACTGGTCTTAGTACAGCTTTCGATTTACCAACGCTTTATGGATATGATAGTGATTCTCCAACAGTATTAGGTGAATTCGGTGAATGCGGTGTGGGGGTTTCTTGTCTTGAAGATATGAAGATACTATTCGATGGTATTCCATTAGACAAAGTGACCACTTCTATGACTATCAATTCTCCAGCAGCAATTATTTGGGCAATGTACATCGCCAATGCAGAAGAACAGGGAATAGATAGATCACAATTAGGAGGAACAATACAGAATGATATTCTGAAAGAATATATCGCTCAAAAAGAATACATTTTCCCTCCAAATCCTAGCATGCGCCTCGTTGTAGATACTATGGAATTTGCAGCTAAAGAGATGCCAAAATGGAATACAATCTCCATTTCTGGATACCATATCCGAGAAGCAGGTTCTACCGCAGCTCAGGAGCTAGCTTTCACTCTTGCAGACGGTTTTGCATATCTGGACGCGGCTGTAGAAAGAGGTCTCGATGTCGATGATTTCGCTCCAAGATTAAGTTTCTTTTTTAATGCACACAATGATTTCTTTGAGGAGATTGCTAAATACAGAGCAGCTCGTCGAATATGGGCACGTGATCTAAAAGAGAAATATGGGGCTAAGAACCCACGTAGTTGGAAGTTACGTTTTCACACTCAAACCGCAGGTTGCAGTTTAACTGCACAACAGCCAGAAATAAATATCGTACGCGTTGCAATTCAGGCACTTGCAGGGGTTCTAGGGGGAACTCAAAGCCTTCATACAGACGGTATGGACGAAGCACTAGCTTTACCCTCTGAAAAAGCAGCTCAAATAGCCCTTAGAACACAACAAATTATCGCTCATGAAAGTGGCGTAACTAATGTAGCCGATCCACTAGGGGGTAGTTATTTTGTTGAGTGGTTAACAGATGATATGGAACGCCAAGCTCGTGAATATTTTGAAAAGATAGATTCAATGGGCGGTGTTATTCCTGCCATAGAGAATGGTTTCCTACAAAGAGAAATTGCCTCTGCTGCATACAGATATCAGAAAGAGATAGACAACAAAGAACGTATAGTTGTTGGAGTAAATAATCACACTTCTGATGAACCAATTGAAATTCCTATCTTAGAAATGGATCCAGATGGCTTCACTCGACAGTGTGATCGATTAAACAATCTAAGAGAGACGAGAGATGCTAAGGCTTATCGAGATGCTATGGATGCAGTTATCAAAGCTGCTAAAGGGGATGATAATCTAATGCCACACTTCATAAATGCAGTTAAGGCAAAAGCTACATTGGGTGAACTCTGCGATGCTTTACGTGAAGTTTTTGGAGAATATCGGGAACCTTCTGAGTTTTGATTATGTGGTATCTTCCTCTTTTTGGCTTAGTGGTGGCTATCTGTGTAAGTTATATCATTCTCCGATTAGTTACACACGACCATCAAAAGGGCACTCCAAGTTTCGGCGAATTACTCTTTCCTGTAAATCACAAATTAACAATTGCTGATAAGAAAAAAGCAGGTAGAGGTCCTCCAAAAAAACCGGAATAACTACTTCCTTCCTTCCCTAACAAGATAAATCAATACACAACAGGCTGCTAATTGAAGTAAAGCAGCAACTGAAAATAATCCCCTTTCTTCATCTAGATCATATTCTTCTGCTTCATCTACAAAAATACTAATCGACATTCCAACAGTCTGTTCGACAGTTCCATTTTCAGTCTCTTCATCGTAAGAAATTGTGAATGTTATATTGTAAGACCCTACAGCATACATCGTAACATTGATGTCTGTACTATTCAAGTCAGTTTCAGTTTCATTTACTATATTTCTATCGAAACTCCATTGATATCCTGTGATATTTTCTAGGTTACTTACTTCGCCATGTAAATGCACAATTTCACTTGAATCTACTGTAAGAACACGTCCTTCTCCATTGGCAGTTACTATGATATTACAATCACAATCTTCATTATAATCTCCAGATGTAACTCCTAGGAATGATATAGTTAGAACTAATATCAGCGTTTTGCTTACAAAGTTAGAAACGTATTGATCCATATTCTTTAGAAATTTTACCACGATAGGTTCTTTCACTTTGCTCACATTTAAGCACATTTCCTTCCTTTTTTAGAGGAAGATTACTCTTTTTACATCTAGAAAATACAATACCATATTCTGGACCATCTGTTCCTAAATCGATTCTCCCTTCCATGCCCAATATTTTGGCTTGAATTATATCTCCAAGAGACATCTTATCTCGCATATCTTTTACAAATTCATCAGATACGTTTGAAACATGCACACTTCCATCTCTACCATTCGCATCGAAAAAACGCTTTTCATCCCTAACCATTACAATCTCCATTACTGCAACAGCTTCAGTTATTTTCTTCACTTTACCTATTATGACTTGTCCTAAACTCAATTCAGTAGGAGTACCAATACAAGGTTCCACTGATATCGTCATCTCGTCCGTATTCTCAATTAGATTGCCAGACACACTTGCAAAAATGTCCCCATCTTCTTCGTAAACACCATTTCCAGGCAGATATTCTATTGAACTGGCAAGTTTATCTCCTGGTATCACTAATTTATCCATAATTCAGATTAAAGAGGCCAGATGATAAAGAATTGCTTTCACTTTTTTGGATTCTTTACTGTGATGCTTCATAGTTCTTTTTAATTCCATATCCATTTTCCAAGACGATATTATCTTACCACCATTATCTTCTACATATTTGTCAATAAATCTTCCTGAATCTGCAAGATGAATTGTCCAAACTTTTTCCGCTATTTCTAATGCCCTCTTAATGAATTCTCTATCTGCTCCAGGTCTTTGTGCACCAAAAGGAGGATTCATGATGATGGTGTCTACTCTTTCACTCCAATTTTGAATCGGCATCTCTATCCATTTTATTCTTATTTCATTATCTTCTGCATATTTTTTACCATTTTCAATCGCTTCACTATCAATATCTATCGCAGTTACTTCCGCACCTAAGAATGCCGCACCAATCCCAAGTCTACCTGTTCCACATCCAAAATCTACCACTCTTCGTTTAAAATCACCCTCTGCAAAAGCATTCAATAACATGAATGTTGCAATATCAACAGGAGTTGTATATTGTTCCAATTGAGGTTTAGCATTTACAAAATCAGGAACTCTCTGGATTAATTTGGTCAAACCAATTACATCAGGATTGTTTTGCAAATATTATCTCCAATTAATCTATTATCCCCGTTTACCACTTATTAATTTGTAATCATTACCTAATATCAAAAGCCCATCATCACGTAATTTTTTCACACATTCCATTGCCTTCTTTCTGTTCATTGCCCCAGTTCTAATCAACCTCTCTATCAGTTCCTCTTCTTTTATTCCTCCGTCCTTGTCCGCTTCTGTTACTATTCTAATTATCTCTGCCATAGGATTATCTGTTAGTTTCTGTGCAGCAGTTCTTTCCCTTGTAGTCATTCCTGAGTATTGATACCCCATATCTCCTTGAAGTGTTTCTTTAAGAAATCTCGTCATCATTTCTACAGCTTTTTCGGCATGTCTTTCTTCAACTGTTGATGACCATTCTATCTTTGCATAAGCTTCGGACATTCTAATCAGAGATTCTAACTGTCGTGGAGTTACTGGAAGTGGACTTTCTCCTCCATCTTGTTGTTGTTGCTGGGCGTAAATGTTTCTCAATCCAGTATAATAATCTTTTAATGATGCAACAGCCTCTTCCGTTAAAACGGGTTTCATAGCTTTTGCATATTTAATATATTTTTTCAATAAATCCTGAGGCATTCTATTTTCGTCCCCTTCAATATTCATTTCATCATCTCCCCTTCGATGACTTTCCAATATCTGACTTGCCAATCTCTCATCTTTCTCATTATCTAATACGTCTCTCATTATGAAAAAAATGTCAAATCTACTGAGCAATGTAATTGGCATATCAATCTGTCCAGCCATCGGGTTCATTGGATTTATTCTTCCAAATTTTGGATTCGCAGCAGCTAAAACAGCACATCGAGCCTGTAGAGTTGAATTTATTCCAGCTTTAGTAATCGTTACAGTCTGTTGTTCGAGAGCCTCATGCATTGCAGATCTATCTTCTGCTTCCATTTTATCAATCTCATCAACACAGGCAACTCCACCAGATGCCAGAACAAGAGCTCCAGCCTCTAATGTCCATCTACCATCTCCAAAATCATCTCGAACAACCGTTGCTGTTAATCCAGCTGCCGATGTAGATTTTCCAGTTGTCATTACACCACGCGGAGATAACTCTGCAACCGATCTCAATAATTGAGATTTAGCGATTCCAGGATCTCCCATCATTAACATATTCAAATCTCCTCTAATTCTAGTTCCATCCCCTCTCTCCTTTGGAACACCTCCAAACATTAGCAATGCTATACCTTCTTTTTGCCAATCTAGACCAAACACAGATGGGGCAATAGATCTGGCAACTATTTCATCAATATCTTCTTTTTTTGCATATTCTCTAAGCTCAGCTATCTCGTTTTCATTAAGCTCAATCTCATCTTGTTCCGAATCCGTATCTTCAATACTTGCAACATATAAATATATTTCGAATTCACTCTTTTTTTGAGTTCCTCTATGGTACATTTTCTTAGGCATAATCATTCCTATGAATGAAGCCCTATCTCCAGGTTGAACATTTGCAGCTAGCGATCCTTCTGCATAGATAGTCAATCTTTCTGGTTGCGTTCCACGAGGCATTCCTTCGGGTATTTCTTGAATCTCCATTTTTTGTGAATCTACAAAAACGGATTTCTCTTCTCTCAAAGTATAATCTGTACTTTTACACATCCCACCCTCAGCTCCACATCTTTTATCCGGATCCTTAAGTCTAAAGAAATCCTGTTTCATTCTCTTCGCATGTGCACCTTCATTACATTCGAAGTATGCTATTTCCATTCTAGGTCTAACTGCTAATGATTTTCGTATTATCCCTCTTATTTTTACTAATCTATATAGATGTTCTTTTCGTAATTCTCTAATCTCTTTTTTGTATAATTCATCCGGAATACCCACTGGCGAAACATCTATTTCAACCTCTATTCCATGCTCCTCTTGAACACGCTCTTTATGATCTGGAGTAATGAAGCCCTTTACTGCTTTTTTAGCTGCAGTTAGACATTTTGTCATATTCCATTTCAGGTTTGTAGATAATATTGGGCTAAAATCAGAAAGCGAATCCCACGTAACCATCAAAGGTCTTTTCTTTTCTGGATATTGACTCGCTAATTTTTCTATATGATCTCCGAAGTTTACAGTAAGATATTCTTCTCCACTATCATCTCTAGGTGGGTGGAATCTGGAGTCTTCGAAAAAAGATCTCCACAGTTCAGTTAACTCTTCTAATGAATTTTGTAATTGCAAGGACTACGGGTATAGGGACGCGCCATAAAAACTCTAACCGTACTTTTACACTTTAAGAGACTCTTTCAGCGATTTCATGAAACGCTTCATTAGCATTGTCTCCAAATTTAGCCGATGCCAGTATGAAAGGAACATTATACTTACTAGATATTGTCTGTATTTTTTCCATATCTAAATCTTCTTTAGATATAAGATCGTATTTGTTTCCAACAAATATGAATGGTATTTCACCAATTATTTGATAAGCAGCTTTAATCCAATTTTCACATTTATCTATATTCTCATCTTTACTCAAATCTGCAACTATAATCGCTCCATCTCCATTTTTGTAAAAATCTCTTTTCACATCTGCTATGCTCTTATTTCCGGCAATATCCCAAAGCTCAAGTTCAACATCTACATCTGCCTTTTCTCCACCAAATCTTATAGAAATATCTTTCAATGCTATATTGACTCCAAGTGTAGTTAAATATTGGTCATCAAAGTCTTCATTGATACATTGTTTAATCAACGAAGTTTTACCAACACCATAATCGCCAAGAACTAAAATTTTCTTCTTTGGCTTTTCCTCATCATTCATGATAACCAATCAAGTCTTAATGTATGGGTATTTATTCATATTCATTAATTTTTTTGACAAGAAGGGCAAAAATGCGTCCCTCTCTGACAGACAAATATTTTCTTAATCTTCGTTCCACAAACGATACAAGGTTCTCCCGTTCTATTGAATACTTTTAATTTTTTACGGTATTCTCCATGTTTACCATCCGCCCCTACAAACGATATGAAAGTAGTACCTCCAAAGGTAAGAGATTCTGTTAGTACATCAACAATCCCTTCATACAGTTTTTCTATTCGTTTCGTATCTATCTTATCTGCTTTTTCAGTTGGATGTATTCTTGCTCTGAACAAACTTTCATCTACGTATATATTTCCCAACCCTGCTACAAATCTTTGATTTAATAATAGGGGTTTCATCATTCCTCTTCTTTTCGATATCATTTTTTTCAATACATCTACATCAAAATTTTTAGATAGTGGTTCAGGACCTAAATGCCCAACAACTTCTTCAAATTTATCCACAAACCACACTTTCCCAAATTTTCTATAATCAATTAATCGCATTTCATTTCCATCATCTAATTTGAATTTCACCGTAACGTATTTTTCTATTTTTTCTGTACTTACTCCAATAGTGCCGGCCATTCTTAGATGTATAACTAAATATCCAACAGACATTTCGAATCCCAAATATTTTCCCCTTCTGTGTATGCTTTTTATTCTTTTATTCTTTATTCTTTTCAAATCCCTTTCTACAGAATTATTCCAAAAGATCTCATAATCTATTATTTTTTTGCCAACAACTAAAGGCTCCAAACCTCTTCTTACACTTTCAACTTCTGGCAGTTCCGGCATAGTTAGCTATGGGCATGACAGATTTAATGAACCCTGCCTATACCATTCTGTGCTTAAAATCTACAATACGGCCACTCGTCAACTGGAAACTTTCACTCCTTTAGAAGATGGCAAAGTAAAGATGTATGTTTGCGGTTTAACAGTTTACAATGATATGCATTTAGGGCATGCTAGAACTTATGTTGCTTTTGATGCCATAAGACGCTGGTTGATTCATAGCGGTTATGATGTATCTTTCATTCAAAATCATACAGATGTCGATGATAAAATAATTAAAAAAGCAAACGAGGAAGGAAAATCTACAGATGAAATTTCCAAATATTACATCGATCGAACTACAGAAGATATGATTAATTTGGAAATAATGGAACCAGATGAGATGCCAAAAGCCACTGAATTTATAGATAGTATGATATCTTTAATTTCAGGTTTAATAGACAAAAAACACGCATATATTGTCGAACCAGCAGAGGGGTCTTCTCATTCAGATGTTTATTTTCACGTTCCTTCTGCTTCAGATATTTTCGGTACACTAACTGGGCAAAACATAGAAGATATGGAGGCCGGTGCTCGAGTTGCTTTAGATTCTAGAAAACAACACCCTTCTGATTTTGTTTTGTGGAAAGGGGCGAAACCAGATGAACCTAGTTGGACAAGTCCATGGGGTGAAGGACGTCCAGGTTGGCATATTGAATGTTCTGCTATGTCTATGCATTATTTAGGGGAGCAATTCGATTTACACGGCGGCGGAAGCGATTTGAAATTTCCACACCACGAATCTGAAATTTTACAAAGCGAATCATTTACAGGCGTTTCACCGACTGTCAAATATTGGATGCATACTGGTTTTTTAGCCGTTTCAAAAGAAAAAATGTCTAAATCTTTGGATAATTTTTTACTAGTCAGAGATATGCTAAATGATCATTCTCCTCAGGTTCTTAGATTTTTCTTACTAAATGCGCATTACCGCTCTCTAATAGATTTCGATTTCGATCTACTTTCAGAATCTTCTTCAGCTTACAATCGACTTAGCACAACCTTTTCCGATTATAAAAATGTACGAGATTTCGGCTCTTCAGAACCTTCTGCACTCTCTGATTCAATTTCGACATGCCGTTCAAAATTTCATAAAGCCATGGATGATGATTTTAATACAAGAGAAGCCATTTCAGCACTCTTCGATTTTGCCCGAGTTGTAAACAAATATGAACCATCTGATTTAACAGAGAAATCACAACGTGCAGTTATAGATATTTTCGATGATTTAGGTGGTAAAGTATTGGGTCTCTTTTCTTATAAGGTACAATCATTAAGTGATGACGAAATAGGCAATTATATTTCGAAACGAAATTCTGCTAGAGATGCTAAGGATTGGGCAACCTCCGATAAAATTCGAGATGATTTACTAGATTTAGGTATCGAATTAAGAGATACACCTAAAGGTACTCGCTGGCGTAGATTATAGGTATTATGGAAGACGAACTTTGGCAAAAAGTGCGTACTCGCCTCTTTCCAGAGGATTACCAAAAATCAAATGAGATTACACCTATTTCCGATTCTGCAGAACAAAGTTCTATTGAAATTTCTGAAGAAAAAGATATCGAAGAAGTTAAAATAAACACAGAGAATTTAACAGATGATGATATTCCAATTTATGTAACATTGGGCAATCTTCTAAATTCAATAGATTTTTCTATAGAGTCTCTCTTAAATCAAGAATCGGCTCTTTACAAGATTTTACAAAAAGGGATCTTTTCAGGTTTTTTGCATTTGATACTCATCGTTTTTTCTTTGGGTCTTATCTCTTCTTATATTTTCCCAATACCTGCTTGGTTTTGTGGAATGATTGCCGGCTTTTTCGCTGGAAAAAAATCAGGAGACATACCTAGGGCCTTTGTAGCAACAGTTCTTCTTTTTTCGATAGCGTATTTCTTTTTTACATTATTCAATTTGGATCTTTTTCCACCAATATCTAATACTTCTTTAGATAATACACACGCTTTCTCTATTTCTGTTTTTGAATGGATTCTCGGAGGTGTCTACAGTTTCGGTGGAATATCTGGTTTAGTTAATCCATCATCTCCGTTATTTATCTCATCATTATGTTTTTCAATCTTTGGAAGTTATGTTGAAATATTTAAAATCCCATTAGAGTCTGAATCTTAGAAAATACATAATCAGGTCCAAGAGGCCAATAGTTCTGTTCAACAATTACAACTATTGCTATCGCTATCAAAACCATAGGTATTCCATTTCTTGCAAAATCTCTTGAAGTCGGTATTCCAGAAGCATGAACAATCAAGTTAGGAGGTGTTCCAAATGATGTCATAAATGCAAAAGCCGTTCCTATCGACGTAAGCATTCCGATAAAAATTAAATTCATTTCAGCAGAGTAAGCAACTGCCAAAGTTATAGGTACTAATACTGCAGCCGCAGCTCCATCAGACATTATATTGGTCAATAATACTGCTAGAACTACTACTATTATTGTAATTACGATAGGTTCCTGGCCTTGCGATATTGTGAATATACCGTCTGCTATCCATTTAGCAACTCCATGTTCTACCATGGTCGCACCTAATGTTAGAGCTGCACCATAAATGAACATAACGCCCCATCTGAGTTGACTTCTACTCTCTTCCCATTCAAGTACTCCTGAAATGTGCATTGCTATGGCACCCATCATCGCAGTAGTCCCAAGAGTCAAACCAGTCTTTTCAGTTAATAAAAATAAAACAAAAGTACCCATTAGGATCGTTAATGATTTTATTTGTTCATTGTCTATTTTCTTATCACTTTCCATTTCAAACGTTATTTTACGATAAGGTAATTTGTTAATAGCTATCAAAGTCAAAAACAATATTGGCATCATAATGATAGTAATGGGTGCAGCAAGGAAAACCCAATCTAAATAACTAATAGTTTCGCCATAATCTTGTTGTAAAAATCCTATCGCAATCACGTTTCTAGCCCCTCCAGACGGAGTCGCAAGTCCTGCAATTGCACATGCAAATGCAAGCGCTATAGTAAAAGTCACACACTCATTTGGTTTTTCTTTAATATCTGTTTTATCTATAATTGTTAATAAAATGGGCAACATTATGGCCGCAACTCCATGATCCGGTATTACTGCTGCAAGAAGACAACAAATCAATATAATTCCAGCTAAAAGTCCATATGTAGATTTAGTAAATGGGGGCAATATTTTTCGTATTATCAATTCATCAGCCTTCGATGCAGTTATACCTTGAGCCACAATCAATGACCCTAATATCATGAATACCGCATCTGATGCATATGGTGCAAAGGCTTCATCTCTAGTTCTTAGACCTAAAATAACAATACCCACACCAGCAAATAACGCAGTTACTGGAAGTGGAAAAGTTTCAGATACCCACAAATATATAATTAATAAAAAGAAAAGAATAGTAATAACTCCATCTTGAGTTAATTCAGACCCAAATGTGAGTCCCAGATATATTGTACCTAAAATCAGAATTCCCGTTATTATTCTCCGATAAGCATTATTCAACCAAAGTTTGTACATCATTCTTTTATCCTCCTTAGCTATTTTTTCTCTTAAATTATCTATTTTGCTTATGTCAGTTGAGTCATCATCATTCATTTTAGTACACACACCGAATTTATTGTTTTTATCTTCAGAAAACTTTCTATTTTTTTCGAGATTTTTATCGCATATTTTGACGCTACCTCAAGATTTTTTGAGGAGTCTATTAGTACCAAAACCCTTTCAAACATGGTAATACACTTCGTAGCAACGTATATTTATACACCGCTGGTGAGCGCTCATCACGCAAAAAGGAGTTAAATTTGGCAAAACCTACAAGTTCGACCAGAAAAGCAAAAGATAGATGGAAAGCTAAATCTTGGTATTCACTACATGCACCAAGAATGTTCAATTACACTGTCATGGGTCAAACACCTTCAGATGATCCAGATAGAGTCCCAGGTAGAACTACACAGGCCCCTCTACACATGTTGTCAGGTGGTTACTCTCAAAAGCATTTTATGCTCAAATTCCGAATAACTGAGGTCAGAGGGCTAAACGCCTTTACAAATTATATCGGACATCATCTTACCAATGATTATTTACGTTCCTTAACTCGACGTCAACAGTGTAAGTTAAGCTCTAATTTTATCGTGGAAACCAAAGATGGCATTTCTCTTAGAATTAAACCTATAATGATTATCGATAGAAAATTACAGAGATCCACTATGCGAGATATGAATTTAAACGCTCAAAAAATCATAACTGACGCCATCTCTACTACTACTTTAGACGTATCGCTTAAGAGAATCTTTTCAGGAGATTTATCTAAAGAAATAGCAAAATCTGTTAAGTCTATTTACCCTATAAGACGTTTCGAAGTTAATAAAATTGAAGTTCTAAACCCTTCACAATTAATGGAGAATCCTCCAAATGAGGAAGAACTTGAACAATTATTGGATAATAAAGAAGAAACAGAAACTAAACCACAGAAGGAAGAAAAGGAAGAGGTGGATTATTCTTCCATGAAAGTTTCCGAATTGAAAGATATTCTCAAGGAAAGAGGTTTACCCGTTTCCGGTAAAAAGGATGAGTTAATTGAAAGATTATCTGAATCTCCTGCAGAAGAGCCAGAAGCAGAGGCA
>DAHL01000002.1:27981-37241 GCA_002509225.1 Euryarchaeota archaeon UBA102
GAGCCAGAAGCAGAGGCAGAAGAGTCCAAAAATTCCGAAGAATAATACATTCTTCAAAATACCTGAATTTTTATAAACGATAGATTATTTTGTAATAACATGGTCAAATACGTTTGTCATAATTGTGATATGTCTGTTAATGGTTTAACATGTGGTTCGTGTGGAAATGAATTAATTCATTCTACCCTTACAAAAGATGATGGTACTACTGTTGACGTTTCCAAATGTCCAGATGGCTGTGGTAAAATTAAATCACCAATGTGCTGCGGTAGCGATATGCACGCTCACTAATCTCTATTCTAATTGTTACAACATTTAGATGGATCTATGTAAGCATCATAAACTCCATCTAAAAATCCATAGAGGGCTTTTGCTGCTGATTCTGCTGCGTCAATAATCTGCTTACGACTTTCTTCATCTTTACATCCTTTCACCAATATATCTTGTTCAACTTTACGGTGTATCAAATCTGCTTCTTCATGAACTGTAAAGAATTCTACTGACCTAGCTTCATCTAAATTGTAAAACTTAGCCAATCCCTTTCTCTTTGTCTCAGCGACTTCAGGAACTTGAGATTCATAGGCATATAGGGCGGCAACACCTTCTAGGTAATTTTCACTATTTGTTAATTCTTTCATAGTTTCAACCGATTCAACAGTCTTTGAAAGAGGTGTTGAATTTTTTGCATCTTCTCTTGAGACGCCTAGTCCTTCTACAAATCTTAACCATAATTCAGGATGATTTTTCTCTCCCATGTCCTCTTCGCACATATTTTCTAAGAGCAGTTGTCTAACTTTTATGTCATCACACTGTGCATAACATGCACCTAAATATCTCGGAAATACGCGTACGTGTGAATAGTACTGTTTTGAATATTCTTTTAACGCATCCATAGGTAATTCTCCTTTATTCCACATCTGATAGAACGGGTGGTCTAATAGGGCGTGTTTTGCAATAGCATTGTCTAATTCCTTAACAAATTCTTCTTTCATTTTATCATCTCAGTATCTTATTTTAAAATAAGACTATCTGCTAATTAATATCGCACTCATAAGTGTTGTGGTTTATTCTATTTCTATAACGCCCGTTTCAATAGCAGCCCTTTCTATTCTTTCATCAGACTCTAAATCCAATATAGTTATTCTTTCAGGTCTTATTGTACGTGCATTCTTGAACGCTTTCAATGCTATCTCATCTGATAAGCCTATCTCCTTTGCGGTTGTAGGTGCTCCTATTATCTCAAGAGTTTCTTTAATTTTTTCCCAATTTCCATTATGTAAATACATAGTAACAATAGATCCTATTCCACACTGTTCTCCATGAAGTGCAGGTCTATCATAATTAGCATCAAGCCAATGAGAGAATTTATGCTCCCCTCCACTCGCAGGTCTGGAAGTTCCTGCTATAGACATAGCTACACCAGAAGATATCAAAGCTTTCACAATTAATCTAACTCCTTCTTCTTCCCCAGATGAAATTAATTTAGCTTCTTTCTCTACGAGTTCCGCAGTCATGTCTGATAATGCAGCTGCATATTCACTATATTTTTCTCCTTTTTCTTTTCCTATTTTCCAATCGAGTACTGCCGTTCTATTGCTCAGGATATCTCCACATCCTGCTCTTAACAATCTTTTTGGAGCTTTTGATATTATTTCAGTATCTGCTATAACTGCAAGAGGGGGCTTGGCTTGCATTGACACCTTAGTCCCCTCGTTTCTTATTGATGATCGCTCAGAAGCAAGTCCATCATGTGAGGCAGATGTCGGAACACTCAAAAAAGGCAAACTAGCATTATAACCTGCTTTTTTTGCAATATCAATAGGCCTTCCTCCACCAATTCCAACTAAAAATCCATATTTTTCAATATCACGTTCTACTTTTTCCAATTCTTCAATTCTAGCACCTTTAATTTTTACAACATCTACACTACGTTCAGATTCTTCAATATATTTTTTAACTCGTTTTCCAGCTATGTCATATGTAATTTCATCACATATAATGAGTCCGCTTTCAGGAAGTGAAAGTTCAGATATCACAATTGGTATATCTTCTATTGATCCAGGTCCAGAAATAACTATTCTAGGCAGAATCATACCGCGTGATCGCCTTTTACTCATATGTAACGCATTGTAACCCATCTTAAAAGCCAACGTTGAGGTTAATTTCTTCTATTTTCCGTAATAACTTGTTAATACTCTATCCGATAATCCAAGATACCAATGAAAGAAGGCGATTTGATAAATTTCGAATATGAAGGTTGGACGGAAGGCAATCTTTTCGATACCACTAATGAATCATTAGCAAAGAAAAACGATATGCATGATGAGAGAAAAAATTACACACCTTTACTAGTTGTAGTGGGTGAAGGAAGATTAGTTCCAGGTTTAGAAAAAGATTTGAAGAAAGCTAAAGTGGGTGAAAAAAGAGAGGTAGTAATCGCTCCAGTGGACGGTTATGGAGAGCGCGATACTAAACTTATACAGACTGAATCACTAAGTAAAATAAGAAGATTAAATCCAGACGCTCAATTATTTCAAGGTGCAGAAATAGAATTGGAAGGAAAACATGGACAATTAGTTGCTATATTCGGTTCAAGAGCTCGAATTGATTATAATCATTATTTATCTGGAAAAGAATTAACTTTCAAATACAAGGTATCTTCTAAAATATCCAAAGAAGAAGAAAAAATCTCTTCTCTTTTCAAGTTAAATTATCCTGTCGATGAGGATATTCACGTATCTGTTAAAAAAAACTCAGCAACTATAACTTTACCAGAGAGGTGCAAATTCGATGCAGTTTGGTTTCAAGCTAAATATCGTGTAGTTTCTTCTCTTCGGAAATACGCAAAAATTAAAGACGTTAAGTTTGTAGAAGAATATATAGAGAAAGACACGGAATCTGATAATAAGAAGAAACCTAAAAAATCAAAAAGTAAGAAGAAACCTAAAAAATCAGCAAGTAAAAAGAAAACATCATCAAAGAAAAGTAAATCTAAGCAGTAGTTTTCTATCTTTTTGATCTATCAAAAGATTATTATACATAGCGGTTATTCTAGTTTTAGGTCACGTTTCTTTATTTTTAGGAGTTTAATCAATGGAAGTACTTACTGTATCACGTCTCTCTTCAGCTATATCTAATAGCCGCGAGTATTCTCATATGAGTTTCGATGAATCTGATGCTTTATCTAGACACATAATGAATTTTTTTGGTTTCAGTGATAGAATTATTGATAATGTCTTACAGCCTGAAGATAGAGATACTTTCTATATGCTCGAAGATTCAGGATTAATGGAAACGGCCAGAGAAGAAACAACACTTTATGATGGTCGCGAATGGCGCATTCATTATTGGACTATCAAGCTTGCTGAAATTTTTAAACGTAGTATTGAATCAGATGAAGATTCCGATGAAACCTCCGATAATTCAGTCTATGAAGATATTCCTGAAGATATCTGGGCTAGGTAGTTTAAAGTGGAGCCACCGGAGGGATTTGAACCCCCGACCTGCTGATTACAAGTCAGCCGCTCTGCCGGTCTAAGCTACGGTGGCTTAGTTCACTATTTTTAGTACATGTGTTTAAACTTTTCTTATAGCTCTTTTTTTGAAAATTTCTCTTTATTTCGTTTCATTGCTTCAATTGCAGGCATAAATTTACCTGCTAGATAACTTATACAAGCGCCACCACCAGTGGAGATATGATTAACTCCATTCTTTAATCCATACATATTGAAAGCAGCTGCAGTTTCTCCACCACCAACTACAGTAAATGCTTTAGACTCTGCAATCGCTGAAAAAATCTCCATAGTTCCACCAGAAAATTCCTTCTCTTCAAAGACACCCATTGGGCCGTTTGCAATTATTTTCTTCGCTTTTCCTATTTCTGCTATGTATCTAACTACAGTTTCTACACCTATATCATTGACAGGACATTTATCAGATAGATTTTCAACGAATGCTTTAGAGTCAAACTCTTCACAGAATATACCCTTTCTAAAACCCCCACAATTTATGGCAATATCATTGGGCATTTCTATTTTTTCTGGATATTTTTCGATCAGTTCTTGTGCTTTCTCTATTATTTCTTCATGATTTTTTATTTTATTTTTTATATAATCTTTACTAGAATTGCCAATATTAATTCCAGACGCAGTCAGGAAAATATTTGCAACTACACCCCCTGTCAAAACTTTATCAATCCCCCTTTCTAAGAAATTGGTAGCAATCTTAACGGAATCTTCTGCTTTACTCCCACCTAGTACCAAAAGACTAGGTTTTTCATTTCCTCGTACTGCTTTATTTAATTGTTCTATTTCATTTTCCATTACCTTTCCTGCAATCATCGGCATTTTATTGTAAAAACCAACTATAGATGGTTGACATCGATGTGCAGTTGCAAATGCATCATTCACAAATAGATCAAATTCCGGAGCTAAGGATTTTACCATTTCAGTATTTTCTTGAGGTTCAAAGTTTTCTCCATTGTATGTACGTATTTTTATCTCGTCGTCAT
The DNA here is from genome assembly GCA_002509225.1 of Euryarchaeota archaeon UBA102. Lineage (GTDB taxonomy): Archaea > Thermoplasmatota > Poseidoniia > MGIII > CG-Epi1 > UBA102. The sequence continues at coordinate 32,492 of DAHL01000002.1, forward strand.
GAAATCTTAAATTATCTAGCATTAAAATTTCTTTATTTTTTAAATTTCTTATGGCTTTTTTTGCTTTAGAATTACAAATATCGGGTATAAATTTAACTTCTCTTTTAATTATTTCACTCATCCTTTCTGCATGCTTTTCTAAAGGTACAAAATCTAAATTTCCAGGTCTAGATTGATGTGCAATTATGGCTATTTTTGCCTTTTTATTGACTAAATATTCTATAGTTTTTTCTGCGTGTCTTTTTATTCTAGTATCATCTAATATCTCTCCAGTTTCAGGATTTATAGATGAATTAATATCAACTCTAACAAGTATTTTTTTACCTTCCAATTCAAAATCTTCTAACACAAGAAAATCTCGATTCATTTTTATTTTTCCTATTTTTCCAATTCCCTATCCAGCTTTTTTCCAGCATTCACAAATTGTGCAATTGCCGCCTCTATTTGGATCCAAGCATTAGCACCCTCACCAATTCTAAAGTCAGTTTCTGCTAGGGCACTTATAAGGCCAATTTTAGTATCATCATTTATGTCCATTTCTCTAATGGTTCTATGCATTTGTCGAACAATATCTTCCCCTGCCAATCCATAAGTTATTTGTAGTTTATCTAAGCATTCTCTCGCCTTCGAAAATTTTCCTGCAATCGCATATTCTAAGGCACCTCTCACTTCATCCGGTCTAGCTGCAGCAACAGCTTGGTATACTATATCTGAATCTATTTCTTTTTCTCCCGATGCCGCGGCCATTTGTAAATTGTTGATTCCTCTTCTCATATCGCCCTGCGCAAGGTAGACTACTGCATCTAGCCCGTCATCGGTGATTTTAAGATTTTCTTTTCCAGAAACGTACTTCAAATACTTTCTCATTTCCTCTTCTTTTACAGGTCTAAATCTAAAAACTGCACATCTCGATTGAATAGGATCTATTATTTTCGAAGAATAATTACAAGATAGAATAAATCTACAAGTTCTAGAATATTTCTCCATCGTTCTTCTTAAAGCTGCTTGCGCAGCACTCGTCAATGCATCTGCTTCGTCTAGAAAAATAATTTTAAATCCACTTTCTCCCAAAGGAGCAGTTCTAGCAAATTCCTTTATTTTACCCCTAACAACATCTATTCCTCTTTCGTCAGATGCATTTAATTCATGTACATTATATTTCCAATTTTCTCTAAACAGTTCTTTTGCTAGAGCTATTGCAGATGATGTTTTTCCTGTTCCAGCAGGTCCTGAAAACATCAAGTGAGGCATTGATTTTTCTTTAACATAATTACTAAGTCGGGAAGTTGTAGTTTTTTGTCCAACCACTTCTGCCAGTTTTTGTGGTCGATACTTCTCCACCCATATTTCATCCATTATATTCGTATGAGACAGCAATATATAATCCCCCCCTAGATGGAACACAAAGGTTCAACTATGTCATCTTACAAAGGAATCGATTTTTACAATATAGAGAGTCATCTTACTGAAGAAGAAATCATGGTAAGGGATTTGGTAAGGGATTGGGTAAGTGATAGAGTTCTTCCTATAATCGATGAACATTACATGGCCGGAACATTTCCTATGGAGTTCATATCCGAAATAGGAGAAATGGGTCTGTTCGGTTGTAATCACGATACTGAATATGGCTGTGCCGGTATGAGTAACATTGCTTATGGTCTCGTCTGCCAAGAATTAGAAAGAGGGGATTCAGCTATCCGTAGTTTCGTTTCAGTTCAGGGTTCACTCTGTATGTATCCTATTTTGGCTTATGGAGATGAAGATCAAAAAAATAAATATATACCTAAAATGGCAAAAGGCGAACTCATCGGCTGTTTTGGTTTAACAGAACCAGATTCTGGTTCAGATCCAGGAGGTATGAAAACTACAGCTGTAGAATCTAATGATCATTTCATTCTAAATGGAGCAAAAATGTGGATTACTAATGGAACTATTGCCGATTTAGCAATAGTTTGGGCAAAATTGGATGGAAAAATTAGAGGCTTCATAGTTGAAAAAGATGATGTAGGTTTTTCCGCTCCAGAAATGAAAGGAAAACACAGTCTAAGAGCTTCAATAACTTCTGAATTAGTTTTTCAAGATTGTAAAATACCCAAGAATCGTATTCTTCCTAATGTTACAGGTCTAAAAGGACCACTCGGCTGTTTAACACAAGCAAGATACGGTATTGCTTGGGGTTCTTTAGGTGCTGCAATGGGGTGCTTCATTTCTTCTAAAGATTACTCTTTAAGCCGTATACAATTCGATAAACCAATAGCTTCCTTTCAATTAGTTCAGAATAAGCTAGCGTGGATGTTGAATGAGATAACTAAAGGGCAACTGTTAGCATTACAACTTGGCCGTATGAAAGATAATCACACTATGATTCCCGAACAGGTTTCTCTTGCTAAAATGAATAATGTAGAAATTGCCTTAGATATAGCCAGAGTCGCTAGAGATCTTCATGGAGCAAATGGAATTTTGAACGAATATCCTATCATGCGTCACATGGCTAATTTAGAATCCGTAAAAACATACGAAGGAACTCACGACATTCATAATCTAATTTTAGGCCGTTGGATTACTGGCATTTCTGCCTTTGAATAATATTAGGTTTCGTAAGTTCCAGGGCTTATTTCACCCTCTATGAATTCTTCACACTCAATACAACTAATATTCAAACTATTCCCATTTCTAAAAGCACCATCGGTTTCATAATTATACGCAATCTTTCTTTCATTTGCACCGTATTTTACTATAATCTCATCTTCTATATCTAAACCATTTCCTATTGCCGAATCTTCGACTTCAAAAATATATGCATTTTCATTAACGGAAACTAATATATTTTCTCTAAAAAATGTCTCATTAACTACTATTATTCCTACAGCACCAGCTGGAATTGTGATAATGTCATCTGCATTTCTTTTCAAATAATCACTTTCATTACGATCACTTATTTTAAATTCATTTAAATCTAAAGCATAGTTTGTTGGATTGTATATTTCAATCCATTCATAATTGTCATAATCATTCTCTGGTGCATACATTATTTCTGTAACAATAATTTCATCTTTGCCTATTGGGCCCTTAAAAACAGTCACCTCAATTCTTCCAGGAAATGTATTTTCCCCTTCTTCCAATATTACAAATTTATAGCTAGTTGCACTTGCATAAGCATCATTTGAATCACTACCCCATTGAATTATCTCCTCACCATCAACTAATGAAGTAATCGTTATTTCTAAATTCTCAGTAACGCCTAATTTTTCAGTTAGAAAATGCCGTGGCATTTTTGCTAGTGCAAGACATTTTTCTACATCAACATTTCCATTTTCATTAAGTATTCCTATTTCAAAGTCATATCTAATTTGATTATCTCCAGTACCATATTCATATTCACTCCATTCTGTTTCATTGTTTACACTACCGGTTGAACCGATAAGTTGATTCAATGCCACTTTACTTTCAGAAATTCTATTGGAGTGTTTATCTAAGTCAATTCCCAATCTATAATCCATTGTTGTGGTAAAAGCTTGTAACATTAGAAGAAAAACGGTCAGTGCTAAAGTAAATTCAATTACATGAGTAACAGCATTTTCATCTCGTCTTTTCACAGATATCTTTCCTCCTTGAATAGCCACACAGCTAACCTCCAATAAAACATAGGCCAAAATATTATTGCCCATATCACCATCCATCCACTAACTCCCTCTAGATCAACAGAAAGGGTACGTTCACCAGCCAAACCTACTCCAAATTGATATACAATACCAGGGTTAAACAATCCCATTTTGGCTACTACAGATTGGTATTCTTCATTATGTTCAAAATTTTCAGTAGTCACATCAATGCCCAGTACAAATGCTGCTGCAAGTATTATCAGTGACCAAACTAAAGTTAATAGAAGCCATACACCCAATCCATATACTACAGATTCTGCACCACTTCTAGATATTATAGAAAAACATAACTGTAAGAAGACAATAGTTAATATCATTAGTAATCCTAAAATCATATATCCACTTATTGCTAAAATTCTCGGTGTTTCTCCTCCTTTAATCATCAATATTAATCCAATAAACATAGCTATGAAAGCTGGAGCACCGATTGCACCAGTAAGGCCAATCCCTTTTCCTAAAATAATACTCTCTTTACTTACTGGTCTAGATAAAAGTAAGGATATCGTATTACTCTGTTTTTCTTTATAGATATTATCACTAGAAACTGCAATAGCTGCTAATGAAACAACAAAAAAAGTAAACCAGCTTAATCTTGTAATGGCATCTTCAGGTGTTTGAACACTACCTAGTATTGGACTACCTTCTTTTTGTAAATCGCCCAATAACCACCCCATACCTGTTATGAATAATGTGAAAAATATAATCAAAATCATAGTTCTATTGGTCTTTATTTCACTATTAAATTCAAATTTTGCTATATTCCAAGTGTCTTTCCAAACTTTATTTCTATGTGGGTATTTTTCAATTGTTAAATATATTCCAATTATAAAAACAAATAATTCTATCAAGTAAAACCATCTATCAATATGGGATGATAATTTCACATCAATACTTTCAGCCTCCCAACTCCCTTGATATACTGTTACATTGTCTTCTGTAACTACTACAGATTCATTCAATTTCGCAGATACGTATACAATTTCACCCTGTTTAAACTCATTACACAAATCTCCATTCACTGTTATTGGCAACCCATCAATCACCAGTTTTGTTTTTCCATAAAGTGACTCAGTGTAAACAATTCCATC
>DAHL01000002.1:37634-80408 GCA_002509225.1 Euryarchaeota archaeon UBA102
GTATCTATAGATCCTTTCAAAATCGTTTCCGTATCGTTATTATAGTTATAATTAATGGACCAAGATTCTGTAGTTCCTTCTATATTATGTTCTATCTCTTTACTATCCCATACTTCTCTCGAATCAATATCTATTTTACTTATCCAATATATTTGTTGAATTCCCACAATAAACACAATTACTAACAGAGCTATGGCAAACGGTTTCCATCTACTATTTATATCAATCATTATCGGACTCCGTTTCTAATAGGAAAATATCTTCCAGTGTTGCTTCTTTAGGCGTTATCGAATAGACTTGAATTTTATTTTTAACTAGTTTTTCCGTTATTTGTGGACTTATATCCTTCTCAACATCAATTTCCAATCTAACTAAATCTCCATCAGGAAATGCCTTTACACTTTTTACATATTCCATTTCTTCAATTTCATCTATATAATTGAGCACCCCAGAAACATTACCAAAACGATCTACTTTTTTAACTTTCAAATGTAAATGCATTCCGATTTCATTAACTTTCTTTTGTAATTCTGAGAGAGAATCTATTGCAATAAGTCTACCTTCATTTATTATTCCAACTCTAGAACATATCTTTTGTACTTCAGCTAACAAATGGCTACTGAAAAAAATCGTCAATCCCTTTTTATTAAGCCTCAATAAAGATTCCCTTAAGGCGGCGGTTGATTCAGGATCTAAACCTGACATTGGCTCATCAAGAACTAGTAATTCAGGATCATTTATCAGTGCACAAACTAGTGCTACACGCTTTTTCAAACCCATTGATAAGTATTCTATTTTTTTCTCAAGATGTTTTTCAAGTCCAAATATTTCGAATAATTCTTTCGATTTCTGTTTAAGTTCTTTTTCATCTATTTGATAAAACTTACCTAAATATTCAACTATTTCTTCTGGTGTAAGTTTTTCATACAATCCTATTTTTTCAGGAATATATCCCATTTTCTGTTTTATATCTATAGGAAATTCATGAATTGATATACCATCAATTTCAATCTTCCCATAATCTGGTGACAATATTCCCATTAGACACTTTATCGTAGTTGTTTTTCCTGCTCCATTTTTACCTAAAAAACCAAAAATCTCTCCCCTTTCAACTTCTAAATTCAATTTCTCTAAAGCTTTTATTTCTCCTAAAATTTTTCCACTAAAACCTTTCACATAGTAGGTTTTGTCAACTTCTTTAATCTCAACTAACGTTTTTCCCACAAAACGATGACTTCGCTCGATATTATAAAACCGCACTGGTTACCGTTTTTGTGCAAATATATCGAAAGTATCCTTTTTTACCAGAAGCTAAAAAAATAGTGGAAGATATAGATTTATCAACACTTATTCACGATAATATTTATCACGAAGTCAGAGAAAAAGGGGAGTTTCGTTTGAAGTCTTCTCTATCAAGTAGCGATTCTGATAGAGACACTCCAATCAATGAACGAGATGTTAAGGATTCTATTTTGAGTTTTTTTTATTCGCGTTTAATTCTTTCTGCTTCCGATAATACCAATCTCATAAGATATGTTGCGCATGCTGAGGCGGAAGCTGCATGTAATTTCCTAGATAGTGATTCAAATCAAAATCTTTTAGAAGTCTGCAATGGGTTGAATCTCGATGTTACGTTACACAAAGATACATTTTCTATGTCCTTTATCGATTACATTACATCAGCATCCAATTTACGCGGAAAAAAATGGAAACTATCTAATCGAGGAATAAAAGACGGCCGCGTCATAGGTATATCTAAAAAAACAGTAATAAGACTTCTAATGGAAGTAATACGATTGGATCTATACGATTTACCAACACCCACAAAGGAAATTTCAGATTTATTCAAAGACACATTAAGCTCTTTACAATCAAAAGCAGATGAAAGAAAAGCATCCATGTCTATGGATTTTGGACAATTCAACTTGGAAGAAAAAGCTCCTCCTTGTTTTCAGCAACATATGGCTGCCTTACAATCAGGTTTTAACGTTTCTCAACATGGTAGATTTTTCTTAACTACGTTCTTATCGTCTTTAGGCCAAGATCATGAAAAAATTATGGATATATTTGCTACAGCCCCAGATTTTCGTGAATCAGTAACACGTTATCAAGTCGAACATATCACTGGAACTTCTTCAGAAACAAAGTATAGTGCTCCAAGTTGTAAAACGTTAAAGAATACAGGCATCTGTCCAGGTGGAAATGCTCTTTGCGATCAAATTTCTCATCCACTATCTTATTATTTTGTACGTGGTGAAAAAGAAAAATCGAATGAAATTAGATGGGAAAGGATACTTACTTCAACTTTAAGGATTGCCAATAAATCTATGAATAATATGGATGAATTATTAGAAAGTCTCTCTAAATTACCTTTAGATTCAACTAGCAAGCCCCCTTCTCGTTCTCTAAGCGATATCAATAATTTTGTCGATGAAGTTAGTCGTGTACGTGTCAAAGTTTCCAATTTCAATGGCGTATCTTTTTCTATAGATGAAGAAGATAAAAAAACATATCTCAGATATTCTCATGTACAGTTAACAGATAATAAAGGTAATAACATCAAATCAATAGCTATAACTGATTGGAGCAAGGGTGTGTTATTAGAAAAAGCTAAACGGGAAGTCACTAATTTATTTGTAGATTTAATCCCACTGCCTACTGATTTATGTTCTAAAATATTCAAAACTAATGAACCAAGATGCCACATTTTAGATGTTAAAACAGAATAATTAAACTAAAGATTCCGGTCTACGATCGCGAGTTCGTTTTCTCTCTTTATCAGATTTTCGATTATCTCTTCCTCTTCTATTACTTCTTCTTCGAGATCTACTCTCTTTTTTGAAATTTTGTTCTAATATAGGTTCTACATACAACTCACATTTTTCACAATAATATTCGGTTTCATAATCATGTTCATAAGTTTCTCTAGACCAATATTGTACAGCGCCATTACATTCAGGACAATATTTCGGTTTCTCCTTCGGCTTTGGTGGTGCTTTGTTCTTCAATGCAGGCGGTTTTGCTTTTTTCCTAGAAACCTTCTTCTTCGCACCTGCAACCTTCTTCTTTTTCTTAGGTTTCTCATCCTCTTCTTCTTCATCCTCTTCATCTTCTTTATCATCAAACAAACTACTGCCGAGACCACCAAGTCCCAAACCTGAATCGGAAGATGCTTCATCCGGCATACTTTCATCGGTTTCTCTAGTCATCAAATAAGTTCCAGTTGCAACAATTCCTAGAAATGCTACAAATCCTATCAAAGCTTCTACTGGTATGTTTTTTAGAATATCTAATCCGCCACTTTCATCTTCTGGAGCAACTATAGTTACAGAATTAGAACTGCTAGCTATTACATTATAATTATTTCCAACTTTTTCATCAACTTCAACAGTGAAATCTATAATTCCAATATAATTTGGTGATCCATCTCCACTATAATCTTCACCCTCTAAATCTCTTCCAAGCGTAGATGAGATGAATGTAGAGCTTATTGTCCAGTTATATGGTCCTGCTTGTCCGGGTTCTAAACTGCCAGACGCCGGTATAACTCCTCCTAATTTCTTATTGGTAGATATACTTGGGAATTCACCCAACACTCTTATTCTAGATAAATTTTCATTATCTTTAGTATCTTCTGTTAGCGTTATACTTATGACTATATCTTCTCCAGCAACGTAATTCGTCTTTAGAGAAACTACTATTTCTCCAGTTTCATTAGTCGTATATGTCTCAACATCAACATCAGCGTTACCAACTCCAAAAGTCGACAAACATGATATTATAATTATAGAAATAAACACTAAATTTTTGGTTGCATTAGCCATCGTTCTGTTTCAGTTCACGAAAGTCTTCGGATTTAAGTGTTTTGCTCATTTTTCTTTATTAACATTATGAGGAGAAATCCGATTCTAACTTCTTAATCATTTTATCATTATTAAAATAGAATATCTTTTACTTTAGTAGCTATTTTCTCTCTATAATTTTCTGGGCAGATTATTGCTATAGCCCATGGAATTTTCTCTTTTACTTCTAAACTTCTAATAATTTCAGAATAATTTCTTATCGATCGCACCTTTCCTTCATCAAATATTGGAATTTTACTAAATCTATTATTTTTCTTATTCTTTATTATTTCTGGTTTAGGAATATCAATAATAATTTCTCTCGGTTCAACACCAACCATTCTCGCAATTTTACTTTCCATATTTTTACGCCCTTCCTTTTCACACATTTCTAAAAATATTTCTTTATTCTCATCATCAATTTCTTCAGATTTTATCTTAATCGCAGTTTTGTACAATTTTCTATATTTTATTCGATTTAGAATTTCTTTCTGAAAACCACCCATACTTCTCAATAGTTGATCAAATTCATCATCAGTCAGTTTTTGTATTTCTTCAATTTCAAAATTTTCTATAACTTCAACAGCACGTTCAATCATGAGTTGGCCAATTCGTGCCGTTTTGTGATTATAAACTGCTGAGTACATCAAAGTTCTAGCAACTAGCATCCCCTCTAATGCAGGAATACAATTTTTATGTATCACTAAATCATTATTATGTATTCTAAAAGATTGCATTATTCTAGCTACATCTATAGTTCCAAGAGCTACTCCTGTATAATATGAATCTCTCAGTAAGTAATCCATCCTATCTGCATCTATGGCAGAATGTACAATTTGAGTCCTATATGCAGGTCCATTGTAAAAACTCTGTTTTTCTTTAAAAAATAGAACAAATTCATCTCTTTCACTGTCACCTGTAACTAATTCTGCAACTTTTTCAGATTCCAGATTGTATTTTTTTAATATATCAGATATTCTGGGTTTATCTCGTATTGTTTCACTATCTTGTTTGATATTTCCAGTTATCATTTGTTTCGATATCTCTGTATGGCCATACCCCTTCTTTTCAATTAAAATTTTTTCAAGAGTGTGCGAGTAAGGCCCATGCCCGATATCATGTAAAAGTGCAGCAGCTACAATCAGATTTTCTTCATCCCTTTCTAAATTTAGATTATTGCATATTTTTCTAGCCAAATGCCCCACACCCAGTGAATGTTCAAATCTAGTGTGATTAGCCCCAGGAAAAACTAAATTGGTTATACCCAATTGTTTTATCCCTCGCAATCTCTGAAATTCTGGAATTTCTATAAGTTCTTCCATTATAGGGGTTAGTTCAATAACTCCGTGTATCGCATCGTAAATATTACTACTCATTCTCTGCCCTGAGATAACTTCTCTATAAAATAAACTTGGGTTCGTTTACACTACACTAACTACTAAAGCTACTCATCATTACCTCATTGTGAAATTAGACTTGAATCTAGTTGCTGCAGGTCCTAAAGATGAATTCATAGGTGGCAAACAGCAAACTTTCGTCTATCTATTCGGTCGTTCTCTATCTGGCGAAAGCTACGCAGTCAAAACAAAACCACTACTACCTTATTTCTTCGTCATCAGCCCTTCTGATGAAATAATATCAAAAATATCAAAACATCCCGAAGTAAATTCGGTAGATTCGAAGATTTTGTCAGTGAAAGGTAAAGATTGTAATTGCCTTAAGGTTGAATTACATCATCCTGGAAAAGTTCCAAGAGTTAGGGATTGGATAAGGGATATGGATTGCGATGTATTGGCTGCAGATATTCCATTCCATCATAGGTATCTTTATGATCACGATATCGGAGGTTCAATTTCAATAGAGGGTGAACCAAAATCCATAGATGGTTGGAGTTGTCCAGTTGTTGATACTAATTCAGTTACTGATTCAGACACCTTTGCACCATCTCTCAAAATTCTAAGTTTCGATATAGAAAATTCAATAGAAACTCGAGAAATATATTGTATATGTTATGAAATCAGAGAAGATGGCAAAACGGTCAAGGAGGGTAAATTATCAGGCAAAGAAGATCAAATCATAAAAGATTTTGTGAAGGCCATTTCCGATTATGATCCAGATTTAATTACAGGCTACAATATAGATGGCTATGATCTTCCCTTATTAGAAGAGAGGGCTAAACATAATCAAATTTCTTTAAAATTAGGAAGAGATGGTTCTGAAATTAGACAACTATCTCAACGTAGATGGAGAATCTTTGGAAGAATTATAGCTGATGCTTGGTGGAATGTTAAACGAGAGATTAGACCCCGCCAAGAAACACTAAATGCAGTTTCCAAAGAACTCCTAGGTCGGGAAAAACAAGACGTCAATCCAAAAGATATGGATAACGAATGGCAAAAAAATCCAGATAAGGTAATTGAATATTGTTTAGAAGATGCTCGTTTAGCATTAGATATTATGGAAAAAATCATGGTCATTCCGAAATATCAGCATTTAGGTTATGTTGCTAAACTTCCATTAGATGAGGTTTTGAATGGTATGACCTCTACTCTAATCGATTCCTTAATGATTAGATCTGCAGATTCTAAATCCATAGGCGTACCTATGACTAGAAGAGAAAAAAGAGGCGATAGACATATTGCAGGAGGGTATGTTCATGCAGTTAAAAATCCAGGAATTCACAATTGGGTTTGTGTTCTCGATTTTAAATCAATGTATCCTAGTATTATTATAGACAGAAATCTCTGTTTTACTACCCTTAGTGATAAAGGCGAAATAGAAACGCCACACGGTGTTAAATTTTTATCACCAGAGCAAAAGAAAGGCCTTCTTCCTGAACTTCTCAAAGGGCTTATGTCTGATCGAGATCAGGCAAAGGCATCAATGAGAAATTCAAAAACAGACGAAGAGAAAGAACATTTTAGACGAGTTCAAGATGCCATAAAAATTCTCATGAATTCGGTTTACGGTGTTTTTGCTTCTTATTTTTATCGCTTTACAGATTTAGGAATTGGCGCTTCAATAACAGCATATGCAAGAAAATATGTCCAAGATATGATAGAGGAATTGGAGGGGGAAGATTTGGATGTAATCTATGGCGACACCGATTCAGTTTTCTTTTCTTCACCTCATAACAATCTAAGTGAAACAGTCGATTTCGGTATTTCGATTGCCGATAGATATTCAGAAGGGGCCCGCCAATTAGAATTTGAAAAAATATTAAATCCATTTTTTACTCACGGAGTTAAGAAACGTTATGTCGGGAAAGTTGTTTGGCCGGATGAATCTGTTTTGGTACGAGGTTATGAAACTCGTAGAACGGACGCATTCCCAGCTCAAGTCAACGCACTCAAAGCAGTCTTTTCAAAAATTTTAGATGGTGATGAGAAAGGAGCAATAGATGAAGCACTCACTCAAGTCTCTAAAATTAAATCACGTAATGTAGAGGTTTCAGATTTAGTAATTTCCAAGTCAGTTAGTGATCGAGTTTACAAGAACCCCGAAGGTCAAGCACATTTGAAAGCTAAAAATAAATGGGAAGAGTACACAGGTACTAAATTCACACCAGGTATGAAAATTGCATACGTGGTAACAAATACTGCTTCTAAAACACAAGAGGTAGAACCATTTTTTGCAGAAGGGAAACCTCCTAAACCAGATTTCAATTACTACGCTAAAAGAGTAGCAAAAACATTGGCCAGATTGACTGATGTTTGGGATTATGACGAAATGGCACTCCTATCTGGTAAAAGAGAACCAAAACAATCAACTCTTTTTTAATGGACAATCATCCAACTCATAGTGAAGGGAGAGAATGGTTAGCAGCTTCACTTTCAATTGCTTTTGTTTGGTTACTTTGCGTATTTTTTATTAAATTCAATTCAACAAATTTCAATTCCCAATCCCTTTCTTCATTCTATTTCATCATTCAACTTCTTTTTCTTTTGATAGTTCTTTACAGTTTTTATCTCATGTTTCAAGGATATTATTTTCGCAATGGTCGAGCCTTTCTATCTAAAAAAGTAGGAGTCCTAGTTTTAAATTCAATAAAAAAATCTTTAGATTCAGAGAATATCAATATTTTCGAAAATGACTGCGTTTTTGCCCCCTCTTTCGGTTTTTGGACTTCTATAGGTAGATTACAATTCGAAGGAGGGGAAGTAGAAATAAAAGAAATCTGGCTTAATAGATTTTTCTTCAGAACTCAAATTGCTATAAGGGGCGTTTCTAATTTTGATGAAATCATAATATCTTCAATTAAGGATACCAATTTCTTGGTTGATCCAACTCAGTAGGTTTATATTTTTCTTTAGTTTCTCTATATCCTTTCTCTTTTCTTCTTCCATTTGTATCCATCCATTCTTCAATTATTTTTCTTATCAAAGCATTTCTATTAATTGCATTCTTTTTACAATATTCTGTAAATTTATCCCATTTTTCTGCAAATTTTTTATCAATGGTTAAATTCGCCTGTTTAGTTGCTGACATATGTCTTTCACATATTCTCACTAAAAATAAGGGTTATTAAGCTTTTTGACATATGTCTATATATGTCTTTTATGTTTATTTATTTATTTTCGGTGAATTTTCCTATCTTACTCTTATAATACACTAGACCTTCATTTCCTCGATCAAACTCTCCATTTTCCACTCTAGCTACAAAAATTGTATGATCCCCTTCTACGTGCTGTGAAACAATTTCACATTCCATTCTCACAAGACAAGCATCTAACAAAGGAACTCCCATTTCCGTAACAGTATGTTTCTGTTCTTTAATCAATTCGTTCTTATCAACTTTAGAACTGGCAAAAGAATAGACTATCTCTTTTTGATTCTCATTACAGATATTAATTCCAAATCTACCAGCATTTTGTAAACCTTTCAAACTGTATGCTGTATTATCAATACAAACAAGTACGAGAGGTGGCTCCATTGACACAGAGCAAAAACTAGCTACAGTTATTCCACCCATTTTTTTATTATCTAAATATGTAACAATTGTAACACCAGAAGAAAAACGTTTCATCATTGATTTGAATATTTCAGATGTTACAGCCATACCTACCCAACAGTTTGTAGTTTAAATCTTTGACATGGTGTATTAATGGTGCGGGCGCCGGGATTTGAACCCGGGTCACAAACTTGGCAAGCTTGAGTGATACCAGGCTACACCACGCCCGCAGATAGAATACACCTAGTAAGATGATTATAAAGTTGACCAAGTTACTTTATCCCTCTTCAATTAATCATTTACATGGAAGAAGAAAGCAAAGATTCATCTGCAGATTCTAACGAGAATCTATCCAATGAGTTACGCGGTAGTGAGTTCGCAGTCGCAGGTCTATTGTTCTGTTTTATCTTTTCTCAATTAGTTGCTATGTTAATCGCACCTTCTTTTACAAAAGCCGAAGTACAAGCTTTCGATAACCCAGAAGATCCTGCTAATTCTTTCATCTATCTACTTCTAATATTTGCATTTACGGCTATGGTTTTGTGGCTAAGTCGTAATAAACTAATCAAAATATTACACTCAATATTTCTCTTTGCAATAGCAACTACATTCATATATGTATTCTATCCATTATTCTTTTATTTTGGTTATGAAAACAATATTGGGTACATAGCCGCATCAATTGTCGCTTTTTCTTTAACAGCCGTATTATTATACTATCCTGAATGGTATATTGTTAACATTTCTGGAGTACTCTTATCCGCAGGCGTTGCTGCAATATTTGGCATCTCTTTCGGTTGGTGGCCTGCTATCATATTATTAACCTGTCTTGCAATCTATGATGCGTGGGCAGTATATCGGTCAGGCCATATGGTCGATCTCGCCGATTCTGTTTTGGATTTACGTATACCGTTACTTTTAGTAATGCCAAAATCAAAAACGTATTCATTTTTAGAACATAAAAATCTTCACAAACAGTTAGAAGGCAAAAAAAAGCGCGAAGCAATGTTCATGGGTTTAGGTGATATAATAATTCCGGGAACGTTAGTTGTTTCTTCTAAAATTAGTATGGGTTGGTCAGTAGGTTTAGGTGCATTATGTGGTTCTCTTATCGGGTTTATTATTCTAATGTCTTTCGTTTTGAAAGGTAAACCGCAAGCAGGATTGCCTCTTCTCAACGGAGGAGCAATCTTAGGTTTCTTCATTATGGCATTTGTAACAGGAGGGTTAGATTGGAATGCCATCTGAGGTTGATTTAATCCCTATTGTTAGCGAACCGGTTCTTCATTATCCGGCAGAGGAAGCTCTCATTGCTAGCGATTTACATTTCGGCATAGAGTCTGAAATGCTACGTTCAGGAATTTGGGTTCCTAATAGAAGTCAAAAACGAACCGAACGCATGCTTAAAATTATTAAAGATACGGGTGCGAAAAGTTTGATTTTGTTGGGCGATGTAAAACACAAAGTTCCATTTTCAAGTTTTCAAGAGAGGAAAGATTTGGATACCTTTTTTTCAGAAGTTTGTAATTTTGTAGACGTTTCAATTGTACCTGGAAACCATGACGGGGGTCTTCAAGATTTAGCCCCTTCTCAAGTCAATTTTTATCCTTCCGAAGGTTTTATCCTAGGGGGCGTTGGAATGCATCACGGTCATGCTTGGCCATCTAAAGATTTAATGGAATGCGATGTTTTGATAATGGGACATAATCACCCAGTTCTTACTTTCAGAGATCGCGTTGGTAAATTACAGAAAGAACCATGTTGGGTCAGGGCTCCAATGATTTCGCATAAGCGTTACGATAATATTCCTAATACATTAATCATCCTTCCTGCATTTGCAGAATTAGCAGGCCGAGCAATCAATAAATCACCTTTATCTGGCTTAGGTCCTTTAATTAAAAATGGATTAGTCGATTTGGAAAAAGCAAGAATCGAATCTTTAGAAGGTTTAGATTTCGGCGAATTAAAATACCTAACAGATTTAAAATTATGAAATTAGAACAATCTTTAGCGAAAGCTTTAGCCAAGAGAGGTTTAGATAAACCAACACCAGCACAAGAAGAAGCATGGCCCAGTATTTCTTCAGGAAAAAACGTTTTACTAATAGCACCAACAGGTGTAGGTAAAACAGAAGCTGCAGCTATACCATTTTTAAATAAAATCATTACTTCCAAACCAACTCCGATATCTCTGTTATACATCACACCACTCCGTGCCTTGAATCGAGATATGTTACGCAGACTTAGTGATCTTGGTGATGATTTAGGTATTGATGTCGCAGTTAGACATGGAGACACATCCCAAAAAGAAAGAAACAGACAATCAAAAAATCCACCAACTGTTTTGGTAACCACTCCAGAAACTCTTCAGGTGATGCTTTCAGGGAAAAATCTTCGCACTCATCTTTCAGAAGTTAATGCAGTAGTAATCGATGAAGTTCATGAATTAGCTTCAAGTGAACGGGGCTCACAACTTTCAATCGCTTTAGAAAGGCTAGCAATTCTTAGCGGTGATTTTCAACGAGTAGGACTGAGTGCTACAGTCGGCACTCCAAAATCTATCGCTAATTTTTTGGGAGGGGATAGGGCCGTAGAAATTATTTCTCCTAAAATTCCTAGAAAAATGGATCTCAAAGTAGTTTCTCCAGAACCAGAAGAATTAGATAATAAATTAGTTAGTGAATTGTATTGGGAACCTCAAAGAATTGCAAGCCTTAGGTATTGTTCCAGTTTAGCTAAAGAAGGTCCAACACTACTTTTTGTGAATACACGTGATACTGCAGAAGCATTAGGCGTTCGATGGAAAATGTGGGATGAAGATTATCCACTTCAAGTTCATCACGGTTCTCTGAGTAAACAAGTCAGAGTTGAAGCTGAAGAATCATACAAAGACGGAATAGTTGAAACTTTAATTTGCACATCATCTTTAGAATTAGGTATCGATGTCGGAGATACTGCAATTGTTTTACAATATAATTCTCCTAAAGACCCCTCTAGGATGAGTCAAAGACTTGGTCGTTCAGGTCATAAAATAGGAAAAATCGCTAAAGGGCGTTTAGTCTCTACAACTCCAGATGAAATATTGGAATCATCTGTTATAGCCAAGAGAACACTTGAAGGTAAACTTGAACCTTCTCGAATTAGAAAAAATCCAATTTCTGCTCTTGCAAATCAAATAATTTCTTGGGCAGTGTGTGATAAACAACTGTCCAAGGTTGATGTTTACAATGCTATAATTCGTGCCTATCCATTCAGAGATTTCAGCACAGATGATTTCGACTCACTTTTGACTTTTTTAGTAGAAGTGAAACAGATACGTTTACAAGATGATTTAATTTCTCAAGGAGCCCGATCACGAATTTATTTTCATGGAAATTTGTCTTTAATTCCAGATGAAATAACGAAATCAGTCAAGGATGTTTCCACTCAGAAAATAATAGGTCGTTTGGATGAACGCTTTACTATTGATTTGAAGGCGGGAGATAAAATAATTTTCAGAGGTTCTCCTTGGGTAATTTTAGATACAGATGAGGAAGTTTCCGTAGCTCCTTCAAAATCTATAGGTGAATTGCCACGTTGGATAGGGGAGGACATCCCGGTTCCTTATTCTATTGCTCAAGAGGCTAGTTCTAGATTGTCAAATCACAATTGGGAAAAATTACCACTGTCAAACGATGCTCAAAATTCTCTCAATAAATATAGGCAAGAAATTGAAGATTCAGGCGTTATTCCATCACCCTCTTGTGCTACATTAGAAAAACACGATCATCTAATAGTTTTACAATATCCAGGAGGAACAAGACTTAATCGTACTATAGGATTATTACTCTCTTCCTTGTTAACTTCCAGGTGTGGTGATTCTGTAGGTTTTCAATCAGACCCTTATAGAATTCTATTAGATTTACCTAGGGGCTATGGCCTTTCTTATGTAGAAAATCAAATCAAAGAATTAAAACCAGGTGTTTCACAATTATTGAGATTATTGATAATGCGTAGTAACCTTATCAAACCACAATTACTTTTTGCAGCTCGAAAAATGGGAGCAATTTCTCCTGAAATAGAATTGGGCCATTTCGGTTTTACTAGAATGTTAGAAGCATATCGGGATAGTCCTCTTTTTACAGAAGCTGTAGAACGTTTGTTATTCAATCATTTAGATGAAAACCTTTTAGAAACTTTCATAGATGATTTATCATCAGGTAAGATTATTCTTCAAAAGTCAAATCCAACTATTTACGGTTCTGCAGGTTTAGATCCATACAAAGATTATCTTAAGCCACCAAAACCAAGTTCTGAAATAATAGAAGCAGTTAAGGGGAGACTCAAAAGAAGTACTCTATCTTTAGTTTGTCTTAATTGTAAAAATGAACGTAAACGTACTGTAAGTGCATTAAGAACTACTGACTTGAAATGTCCTAAATGTCAAAGTAAAATGATAGGAACTTTTCATCCAATGGAATTGGAAAGAGGAGTTTCTAATAAGAAATTACTCAAATCTTCAAGCTTAACTAATACATATGGTCTAAAGGCAGCATTGGTCATGGCTGGGCGTGGGGTTGGGCCTGAGACTGCAGGACGCATTCTACGTCGTCCTTCGAGAAATGAAGGAGATTTAGTTAGACACATTATGGATGCCGAAATAACATTCGCTAGAACCAGACGTTTTTGGAATTAACATACCCCAATCCGTTAATTCTCTAATCTCTCGCTTATTGTGACTTCAAATTCAGACGAAAGATATTCGCGTCAGATCAAACTTCCTGAAATAGGTAGAAAAGGCCAGTCTAAATTAAAAAAATCGAAAGTTTTAGTCATTGGTCTCGGAGGTCTAGGGTGTCCATCTTCACAATATTTAGCGTCTGCAGGCGTAGGTGATATTTTGCTCGTTGATGGTGATAAAATCGAATTTAGTAATATGCATCGACAACCACTTTTCAAAGAGTCAGATATAGGAAAGTTCAAAGCCGAAACATCTGCTAATGCACTATCTAAACTCAATTCAGATATCACCATTAATTTTCTGAATGAATATTTATCTGAATCTAATGCACAAAATTTGATATCTAATGTAGATATTGTAGTGGATGGTACTGATAATATAGAAACTAGATATATCATCAATAAATTTTGTTCATCAATGAAAAAACCATGGGTGCACGGTTCCCTTAGAAGATTCAATGGTCAAGTGGCTTTTTTTCATCCAAATAGTTCTTGTTATGGCTGTTTGTATCCTAATCCACCTTCACCAGATTCTATCGAAGATTGTTCTCTTACTGGCGTAATAGGGGCAGTTCCAGGAGTTATAGGTTCTTTAGAAGCTTTGAAAACTATCATGTTTTTATCTGGTAACGGGCCAGAAACAAGCCAATTGTTATTTTTCGACGGTCATAAGGGAACAACAAAAGAAATCATCATAACTCAGGATTCTAATTGTAATTTTTGCGGAAACTCAGAAATATTAAGTCAAAAAAAAGCTATTTCTTTGTCTCAACATTTATCACCAGAAGAGCTTAATGTTTTATTAAAATCTTCAAATCCACCTTTATTAATAGATGTTCGAGAAAAAAACGAACGAATCATTTCAAAAATAGATGCTGATGATGTCCATATTCCGATGAGAGAAATCACAAATTCAATGGAGAAAATACCCAAAGATGGCAATATTGTTATTTATTGTCATATCGGACTCCGTTCTCATTCTGCAAGTGAGTGGTTAAAATCACAGAATATATCTTCAAGTACATTAATTGGTGGAATAGATTCTTGGTCTTTAAAAGTCGATTCGAACGTACTCAGATATTAGATTGTTTTCCAGATTAAATCTACGGCTTCTCCAGTCTTTTTTATTACTTCATCCATTTCATTCGTCTTTGTAAGTCCTATTGCTGTAGAAATCTTCATTATCGATATATGTCCAACGATAATTTCTCCATCATCCTCATAGACTACAAAACTACATGGAAATAGAAGTCCATTAAGTTTCGATACATCAAGTGCCATTTTAGCAAATTCAGGCGAACAGGCAAGTATCATACTATATTTCGGATAATTATTCAATCCTAATTTAGTTTCTATAATCTCATCTACAGATTTTACGAGCATAACATTGAATCCTCCCTCAATCACTCGTTTTTCAACGTATTTTACTGCACTTTCAAAATCCAAATCTATTTTTTTCTCTAGAAAATCAATATTATTCAAGACCCAACTCCCTTCGATCAACTATCTCATATCTATCCTTTTTCAAACTATCTAAATATCCATACCAATAAACAAGCAATCCCTCTCCATATAATTCCACATATTGTGAAATTTGCCCCTTATGATTTTTTCTGTGCACATAATGTTCCCCAAAACTAGCTTTAGATTCAATCCAATTGTATTTGTCTCCATGCCATATAAGGGGTTCAACAAGTAAAAAGTCAGGCGTTTTTCCTTCAACCGTTCCATCTTTTAGTTCATTTTCAGTAAAGTATTCTTTATTTTCTCCATCAAGCCATACTGCTATTTTATCTTCTCTTCTTCCACCTTCAGCTGCTTGTTTATCATGAGAAATGGGAGTGTATAACTCATCTCTTTCCATTACTTCTTTCAATTCTTTTCTAAGTCTCGGTTTTTCAATTCTTGTGGGGTCTTTCAATATATCCTTTGTTCTCTTTTTAGAATAACCCATATGCATCAATAAAAAATTAGCTAAAAGAGCTGGAGGAAAATCTAATTTCAGAGCCAAGTCTGAGATGGTCACTCCCTTTTTCCAATTTCGTAAATGTTTATTTGCTCTGTCTTTTACTTTGTAATAATTTCTTATAGATTTTCTTTGTAAATATTGCGATCTTATTGCTCTTACTGTTTCATAGGGAGTTCCAACTATTTCAGCAACCTTTTCCACATTGTCATGCACTCCATATCCGGGCGTCTTCTGAATTTCATCTATTATTTTGTCGTATTCTGAATCTTTCACACAGGGACATTAACTCTTATTAATAAAATGCACAGGGTGTTTCTATGGAAATTCCATGGCTTAGTAAAATCAGAGTAGAAATGGAAGCAAAAAATTTAGATATTTTGGCAGTTATTCCAGGTCCAAATATGCAGTATCTTACAGGTCTAGAATTTCATTTAATGGAGCGTCCAATCGTATTACTCATTTCTCAAACTAGTAATCCCATATTAGTTATTCCACAACTTGAAGAAAATAGAGCTAATAAATTAAAAGATTACGAAATTTTTACTTATGATGATTTTAAAGATCCCAAAGAAATTTTCTCAATACTTTCACGTATACACAAAAACTGTACGGTAGGTGTAGAACGTCGTAGAATCAGATTTTTAGAACTAGATTTATTGGAATCAACTAATATTTCAAAATCATTTACAGATGTAGATGATTTGTTATCATCTCTACGAGTTCAAAAAACAGAAACAGAAATAGATTGTATCCGCCACGCTGTTAAAATTGCTGAAACTGCATTGACAAATACACTTTCAAACGTTTCTGCAGGTATTACTGAGGAAGAAATCGCTTCAGAGTTAACTATTCAATTAATGAGGGAAGGGTCGGGCCACGAATTGCCCTTTTTTCCAATAGTCTCTTCAGGTCCAAGTGCTGCAGATCCTCATGCTTTTCCTACTAATAAAATTCTCGAACCGGGTGAGATTTTGTTAATCGATTGGGGGGCTTCCAATCAAGCTTTCTTTTCAGATATAACACGCGTTTTTCATGTTCCAGGCAAAGAAGTTGATGAAAGATTAATGGAGGCCTTTAATTCTGTTAAAGAGGCCAACAGAGTGGGTAGGGACTTTGCTAAACCTGGAGTACTAGCTCAAGATATAGATAGAAAAGTCCGAAAAGTAATAACAGATTCGGGATTTGGAGATTTTTTTATACATAGAACTGGCCACGGCTTAGGGGTTGAAGTTCATGAACCACCTTATATCAACGAAGGGGATGAAACTATTTTGAAAGAAGGTATGGTTTTTACAATAGAACCGGGAATATATCTACCAGATTTAGGTGGAATTCGTATAGAAGATGACGTACTAATCACTAAAGACGGCTCTGAAAGTTTAACCACTCTTTCAAGAGACCTTTGTCCTCTAAGTTAGACATATTCATCAAAATATTTTTTCCACGAATCTTTATGAAGGCTTCGCCATCATCATCTTTTATGCCTGAAAAGAAAGGGGGAGGTGGAAAATACCTTTCCTTGGCAATTGCCATAATAATTTTAGCAGCGATTCCTTATTCTCCTTTTTATTCATTTCAATCTTCTCAACATTTAGACCCAGAGACTACCAATACAGATGATAATCTACCCACTCTCGATTATGATAATGACGGTATGCCTGATTGGTGGGAAATTCAAAATGGCCTTAATTGGATGGACGCAACTGATGCATTATTAGATTTCGAAAATCCATATTGTTTAGTTCCACGTTATGATGGCAGCGGTAATATCATCGATTATGAAACCTATTATGATGTTACAGAATCACAATGTATTGCTTCTGGCGGTGAGTGGTTTTTTGAGGGTGATGGTTACGATTTTAATAATAATGGCATAATCGAAGAAGATGAAATGTTTACCAATTTAATGGAATGGGAAATGTCTGAACTTTATGGAAATTCAACGGATCCTAATAGCAATGATACAGATGGCGACGGTATGCCAGATGGGTGGGAATGGTATTACGGTCTAAATCCTCTTTCACCATACGATGCAGATATAGATTTCGACAACGATGGTCACGATTTCGATAGAGATGGCAACATTTCAGAAAATGAAACATTCACCAATTTGGAAGAATATTTGAATGGCACCAGCCCTTTATCGCCTGATTCTGACGATGATCAAATGCCAGATGGCTGGGAAGTTTATTACAATTTGAATCCGTTGTATTATCCAGATGCCCTAAACGATACTGATCAAGATGGCTGGGATGTAGATAATGATGGTGAATTAGATTATATTGAATTTTACAATAATAGAATGGAATATCATAATGACACTAATCCTTTGGAAATCGATACAGAAAATGATACAATGCAAGATGGTTGGGAGGTAATCTACGGGTTAGATCCACTTTACAATGATTTTGACAATGATTTAGAATCCGATTCGCTTCGTAATGGTAGGGAATTCAATAATTCTTTATATCCTTCTGATTGGACTGACGCAGACGGTCTTTTCACAACTAGACCTGATTTAAACGATACTGACTTGGACGGTCTTGACGATATTATAGAACTTAGAGATTATTTAACAGATCCAACTTCTAACGATACAGATGGTGACGGTATGCCGGATGGTTGGGAAGTTCATTATAATTTAAACCCACTAGATCCATTGGATGCAAATTTAGATGGCGACGAATACTGTATCAATAATCAAAATCATTTCATAACTGCAGAAAACGAAAGTATCTGCGAATTATCTGAAGGTGTCTGGCACATCGGCGATGGTTTCGACAGTGATAATGATGGTGAATTGCAACAAAATGAATTTTTTACTAATTTAGAAGAATATCAAAGCGGTACAAATCCCTGGTCTCCAGATAGTGATGGTTATTGTTCAGACTCTTCAGGAAATCTAATTATTCTAACTTCTGAAGAATCATGCATGACTGAAAAATACCTCAATGAAGGTAAATATTGGGCTTCTCCATTAACAATCCTATCTGAAGATTGGACTTCTATGGATTTGTCTCTGTCTATTTTTACTATTGATGAAAATAATAATATGTCAGAAGGCTATCCCGTTGACGTCTATATTATGCCAGTAGATGAGTTTAATTATTTCTATGTAAATGATTTAAATTTCAATTATACAAATTCTTGGGAAAGTGTAATTCAAACAGAAATAAGTTTTTCATATCCTGATACTGAAACATATGTATTGGTTATCGATAATTTAGATTTTCATGGTTGGGGATTCGATTCTTTAAGATATAGTGGGATAGATCAATTTTCAGATACCATCCCTCAATCTGATGTTTATTTCAATTTTGAAAACACATGGCATACTGAGGTTGGAGATGGAATTTTAGACGGCTGGGAACATAATTACAATCTAGATCCTTCTAATGTTTACGACTCCTTTTTAGATCCAGATAATGATGGTTGGGACTTCAACCACGATGGCACAATCTATGTCGATGAACGGTTCATAAATTTAGAGGAATTCAAAAATGGAACTAAACCATTCGATAGAGATACGGATGATGATATCATGTTTGATGGTTGGGAAGTTTACTATAATTCTAGTACATACAAATGTGAAGGATGCCTTCTAAGTCCTCTGAATCCATTTGATGCAGAGTACGACTCTGACGTTGATGGCTTTTACGTAAATTATACTAATTTAGAGATAGATCATATACATATCAACGTTCAAGAATTCATAGCCGATACGGATCCTTGGTTAGCTGACACAGATAATGACACAATGCTCGATGGTTGGGAATATTGGTGGGGTCTAGATCCTAGAAATGCTAGTGATGCTTGGATAGATACGGACGGAGATGAACTTCTAAATCGTTTAGAACATAACAATACAGCTTTCGGCTCAAATTATACTGAAGTAGATGGGATTCTTTTGACTATTCCTACTCTTAATGATACCGATCAAGATGGATTAAGCGATTATTTGGAATTATCAGTCGCGTTAACTGATCCGACTTATCATGATACAGATGGTGATGGAATGCCAGATGGTTGGGAATGGCTTTACGGTTTAGATCCTCTAAATGCAAGTGATGCAGATATCGATTCTGATAATGACGGTTTCGATTTGGATGGAAATGGCTCTATAGATGAATCCGAATTATTTACCAATCTCCAAGAATATCTAAACGGTACTAATCCTATTGTTAAAGATACAGATGAAGACGGCATGGATGACGGTTGGGAGGTTTATTTCCTTTTAGATCCTTTAGATTCTGCAGATGCTTACTACGATGAAGATAAAGACGAATTGATGAATCTTTTTGAATTCAATAATTCACTATTCGAAGGCTACGAAGAATCCTTTGAAGACGCTTTACATGGAATAGACAATCTTACTTGGTCCAATCCTTCAATCGGAGATACAGATGGGGACGGTTTATTCGATTTCGACGAAGTAAATGGAACTTTCGGCCATATAACAGACCCAAGTAATTACGATACAGATGGAGATGGTATTGATGATAAGTGGGAAGTGGATTATGATATAGATCCTCGAGATCCAGAAGATGCAGACGAAGATTATGATAACGATGGTCACGATTTCGATCGCAATGGTCTAATACAAGGAACTGAAAGATTCACTAATTATAATGAATATTTGAATAGTACAGATCCAAGAAATCCAGATACTGACGGCGATGGGATTTTAGATGGCTGGGAGTCTTTTTACGGTCATCAAGCGTCTTTGATATGGGAAGTCTGTGTTGATAGAAATGAAACTAATCCAGAATATCAAAAGAACAAAGAAAGGTGCATAAGTCCTCTAGATAGTAGGGATGCTGACTGGGATGCAGATAATGATGGTTACGACTCAGATGGAGAAAGAGAAGGTCAAGGTAACGGGGAAATAAGTACAGAAGAGAAATATACAAATTTAGAAGAATATCTAAATAATACAAACCCCTCTAATCCCGATACCGATGGTGACGGTTGTCCCGATGGATGGGAAGTATTTTGGGAGAATTGGCGTATAGAGAATGGAGAAACAGAAGGCTTCGATCCACTTGATCCATCTGACGGGTCTCTAAATTATGACGGCGATGGAATCACTATCAATGGAACTTGGTATGACTATACTAATTCAGATGAATACAATTATGCCGGTGAAGTGGGTGAACAATGCTGTTTCAATCCCTATTTAATTGATTCAGATGAAGACGGTTTAGGTGATGGATGGGAGGCTTATTGGGGTACTGATTGGCCTGAATAAGGAGTATGATTTTTATGAGTTTAAAGACATTCAATCCAAGATTTTTTTTGAAGAACATTTATAACAGTATATTTCTGTACTCAATACATATGAGTTCTATTAAACAGTCTAGATTTAGTTTTGGAGGTATTTTTTGAGAGGAAAATCTCGTATCTGGGCAATTTTTCTAGTTTTGTTATTCAATCCTTTCGTATTAGCTGATTTCGAACCGGATTCAGACGACGATTCCGATGGCTGGGACTGTGATGGTGATGGGGTTGTAGAGCCATTTACCAATTTAGATGAATTCAATGCAAACACTAATCCTCTAGATCCCGATACAGATGATGACGGTACATGGGATGGTTGGGAGGTCTGTTACGATTTTAACCCATTAGATTCTAGCGACGGTACTGAAGACAGCGATTTTGACAATTTACAAAATTGGCAGGAATTTCTAAACAGTACACACCCACGTAATTCTGATACAGACAACGACGATATTCCAGATGACTGGGAAGTAAGCTATAGTACGAACGTATTAGGTTTAGATGGTTGTATGAGTCCTTTAGATCCTTCCGATGCAAGCCAAGATTTAGATGGTGATAATCTAACCGGTCTTGAAGAATATCAATTAAATACAAATCCTTGTGATGCAGATAGTGATGATGATGGAAACAATGATGACAATGACCCTCCTCCAGTAGATCCAGGTGACGGAGATGATGAAAGTCCACCAGATACAGGAAGTACTGATGGCAATCCTCCTATGTATGAGTACTGCGAACCGGCTCTTGGACAAGAGAAGAGATGGTCTGTTAAAGATTCAGTCAACCCAGACAATTATGGGATGTATAGCTACGGTTGGGCAAATGATGAAGAACCAACAGAAATCCCCGTTACAAATAATTGGGATCACACTTACGTTTTTGATTGTTGGATATGGAATAA
This sequence comes from Euryarchaeota archaeon UBA102, assembly GCA_002509225.1. Classification (GTDB taxonomy): domain Archaea; phylum Thermoplasmatota; class Poseidoniia; order MGIII; family CG-Epi1; genus UBA102. Next base: position 59,293 of record DAHL01000002.1, read on the forward strand.
TATAACTGTAGCTCCAGATGAATATGCTGCAATACCTTCTCCATCTCCGCAATCTGAAATAATAGCTTATGAAGTTGTAGATTCAAATGTCGAATTGGCTTTCTTTGTAGACGGCACTGAGAATTATTACATTCAACCTACAAATATGTTTGCAGAAGATGATATTGAATTGAAATATTGGATAGGTACAGATGGTTCTTACTTCGAATACAAGCAACTCGGTTATGATTTCAGCAACGTTCCAGATGATTTGACAGTTGATGACATACCCCAAGATTCTTCTGAAACCTTTCCAAAACCTTTCCCACACTCAGAGCTGGATATCAAGGTGCAAGAATTTTTACAATATAGGAATAATACTACTAATGAAATAGTCAATCCTTCTCTGTATAATTTATGGCCTGAAGATGGAGAAAAAGAGACTAATCTAAAATTAATAGCAGACAATTTAACCAATTATTTTTCTGCCTTTACAGAAGGTGACGGCGATGTACCAGATCCCGAAGATCCTTGGGATATTTATCAAACCATATGTGTAAATGGTATCGGAGCTTGTAGACACCGCTCTTTCGCATTTTTCGTAACTGCTAATGCTTTGGAGTTGCCAACTAGATATGTTTCTAACGAAGGTCATGCTTTCGTTGAGGTATATATCCCAAGTACCAGCGATTCATATAATGTGGATGATTGGAAAATCAATAATTTAGGTGGTACAGGAGGTAGTACTGATTTCCCAAGACCAGATGACGATGAGTGTGAAGACACTTTCCGTTTCGGTCGAGATGATCCAGAAGCAATCGCTTTCATGTGTGGCGATGAGATTAATGTAGTTCTTGAGGGGATATCTCCATCTCTTCCAAATTCAGTAGATAAGCTCGGATATGAGGAAGGGGATGATGATGGTACAAATTTAGTCGTTACTGGTTATGTTGAAACTATGAATGGTACTCCATTGGCAGATGTACAAATCGGATTGGGTATGAGAGATTTTGATGACGCTTATGATTTTGTTGATATGGGTAGTACTACTTCAGATGCTGCCGGTACATTTTCGGCAGAGCTTACTGTTCCTGCCGGTATCAGAGTTGGAACTACAAAGGTGTATGCCGCATCTTACAGTGCAGGTTACAAACACCATGACAATATTACAGATTTCCATCTTACTGTTGTAGATTCAGACACTGCAGTATTTGCAGATATACCATCTTCAATAGCTAATGGAGATACTTTGGTTATTACTGGAGTTTTAAACGACATAGGTGGTTTGGAATTATCTAATCAATCTGTATCTTTTTACATGACTCAGAGCCAGCAAGGTAGTAGTACAGAGTGTTATCAGTCATGGTGGGGTGGAACTGAATATTGCTACATGGGCAATGCTACCACTGATGAAATGGGCAATTATGTTTGGGATGATCATACTTGGGGTGGTTGCGTATATGGAGACAGCGAATATTGTGGCAACAGAACTGGTACTTGGAATCTCATCGTTTATTTCCCAGGTTCTGCAAACTTACGTAGCAGCTACGTATCTGATGAAATCAGAGTTAAAGAAGAAACTGTAGATTTAGAAGCTGAAATAACTCCTTTAGTAACAATAGTGGGCGAAGAGTTCACAGTTATTGGTAATATTTCAGAAGCAGCAGTAAACAACGGTAGCATAGTTATTTCATTTAACGATGAAGAATGGGGATCATTCACTCCTACTGAATCAAATTTTACTTTCAATGTAACTACACCTTCTAATATTGAAGTTGGAAATTATACTATATCTGTCAAATTTCAACCAAATGACGATGAAGATGGAGAACTGTATCCGGAAGAAGTAGTACCTCTTGAGATTCGTGTTAGGGGCACTTCCACACTTTCATTAGATATAATTGGCATAATCTTACGAGGTCAAACTGCATATCTAAACGGCACTCTCGTTAATCATTTAAGTGAAGGGTTAGCAGACAACTCAGTTACAATTTACTGGTCCGGTTCAGAGCTTGGAACACTCATTACAGATTCTAATGGTTTCTTTTCTTATGAACATTTCCTAGATTTGAATGAAACACTGGGTGTTAATAACTGGTCAGCTGCATTCAATGACACTTATTGGTATGTAGGTTCTACTGCTGAGAAACAAGTTGTTGTAAAACAACAACCAATATTAGTTTTAGATAATGAGGTTCAATCCTTCTTTTCAGAACACGGCTTCTGGGTAAACGGAACTATAACTGCAGACAACGGCTCTGCTTTCCCAAGTTCTTTAGGTTTATTCTGGGATCCCAGTTCTAACTTTTTGCCAAAACTAAACTTCGACACAGATGAAAATGGAACTTTCTCTTTCTATTATACGCCAGAAATGGTCTGGCTTCAAGAGGAGGATGTCGGTAACCACACTGTTCGAATACAGTATGATTCTGTCGGTTATAATGAATCAACACACGAAGATATGTTTGTCGAACTCCATAGAAAAGTAACTCTTGATATCGATGAAGGAAGTGACTCTAAGAGGGGTAATACAATTACAATTTCCGGTTCTGCCAGAGTTAACGATTCGTCAATGTATCCTATATCTGGTTTGCCTATTGAATTGGAGTGGAGTCAAACAGGCGTTTCATTTTCAATTGGTAACGTTACTACTAATTCTGATGGTACATTCTTTTACGATTTCACCATTCCAGATAGTGCTCAATTAGGGGAAGTTAAAATTTTCGCAGTTTACAATAGCACAAATGCAGATTTCAGATTTTATGAAAGCCCAGTCCAGGTCGAAACTAACTATCGCATCTTTGCTGATGTGGTGATAACTATAGAAGAATATAGCGCATATAGAGGAGATATAATATGGTTCAATGGAACCTTGTTGGATGATGTAGGAAATTCAGTTCCAGAAGAATTGGCCGAAGTTTATGTTTTCTGGGGGGGTAGCTCTGTTCCTAAATTTACAATAAACTCTTTTAATGAAACAGGTCATTTTTCTTATGCCTATAATCCAATAGAAGATAACGAAAACCAAAATTTAGGCCCTATTGAGATAACAGCAAATTTCTATGGTATCCAATATTATAATGATGCTGAAACTACTTCAACAGTATATATTTGGGGTTATACTGAAATTACATTTACCGATTTTACATCTATAGTTACTTCTGGAGATATAATTTATTTTTCCGGAAATGTAACTAATGATTTGGAAGAAAATATTACAATATTAGTTGACTTTTATCTCAATGACACTTTACGTATTTCAGTTCAAGCAATAGATGGTGTATTCAGCGGTGCATACCAAGTTCCTATAGATGAGCCTAAAGGAGATGTTTCCTTTAACGCTACTACAGTTCCAGATTCTGCATATTTGGAATCAGATACAGATACAGTCTCTATTCGTATTCAAAGAGCAACACAGTTCGAGCTTGATTGGAATGGTGGTTACAGAGAAGAGAATTCAACAGTTTCTGGATATCTACGAGATTCCTCAGGAAGCGGTTTACATAATCAAACCATTTCTGTATTGTTAGATGGTACTCTTTTGGAAAATATAACTACTGAACAATTTGGATTATTTACTTACAATTTAACCAATCCTTCTGAATTAGGTAATTACACGATAAGTGTTGAATTTATGGGAACTGATTATTATCTTTCATCTAATACGTCTACCAGTGCAAAAATTATCTCTTCCACTTCTATTTTCACACAGCCAATAGAAGCTACCAGATCATATTCTTTCGATGTTTCTGCTATATTGATTGATGATAAAGGCATACCTGTCGCAGGTCAGGAAGTAACCGTTAAGATATTTGAAATAGATTATACTTTAGTAACTAATGATGATGGTTTAGCTTCAATAACATTGAATTTATCTGCAGAAACTCCATGGCACAACTCAACAATGTTAGGCGTTTCTAATGCTGAATGGACTTATACAGGTTCTGAATTTTATGAACCTTCAGAAGCACTTCAGCAAGTAACGATATATGCTGCAACTTTCATTTCTCTCGAAGTTTCCGATTTCGTTATAGCTGGTAATAATTTACATATCCAAGGTTACATAATCGACGACTTGAATTCAGGTTTCGAAACAGAACTTTCAATATTTTTACCAGATGGTGTCATTAATATTACAAGTAGCTCTTCTGGTTTCTTCCAGTATAACTATCTAACTCCATTGGAAGTCGAAGCAGGAATTTATGTTCTTAATGTTTCCTTTGAAGGTTCTTCAGTATACTTCGGCTCTTCTGATTCAGACGAATTCAGAGTTATTCATGATACGGTCATTTCTCTAGAGACTACCGAAGCTACTCTAAACACTACTAATTACATAGAGGGTACTGTATTGGATCAATTAGGCCGTCCAGTTGACAATATAACTGTTCATATTACATTGAATAATTTAACAACAACTTTTGGACAAACAGATTCTAACGGCTCTTTCTCTTTACCATTCTATATACCTTCTTCACACGGCATAGGTCCAAGTTATCTTTTCATTAACGTAACTTCAACTGATATTTATTTCGGAAATATTTCTGATGGAACTATCGTTCTCAATTCAATTACCGTATTAGAAATTTCAACACCTATAGCATTAGAACCTGATCAAGATTTTACAGGTACTATTACACTTTTGATGGAAGAGGGAACTCCTGTAAGTAATGGAAGTCTAATAGTTGAATTGTACAATATTAATATGGAAGCACCTTCCAAAGTCCTTGTAACTACCGATGAAAACGGTGTTGCAAAATTCGACGCATCCTTTTCGGGCAATCAAACAATACCAATGAATATCACTGTTTATTATAACGGAGGAGAATATCTTTTAGAATCTTCTACGAGCTCATCAATAGTTTATAGGGCTCCGGAAGTTCCTATTAACATATTCCCTTACATTGCAGTTCTAGTTGCAATTTTGGGTGTTATAGGTTCAGTTTACGGATATAATTGGTATAAGAATAGACATCTAAGGGAATTAAAGGATATAATAGCTTCAACTGCCGATTCTTTAGTTGATGATAGTGATTATAGACAAATAATTCTTAATTCATACAAAAAGATGTGCAGAGTTCTTCAGTCTCATGGATATCTAAGACGTTCATTCGAAACCGTCAGAGAATTCGAAAAAGCACTTCAACAAGCAATACCTATTGATCAAGATTCTCTCACTCTTCTAACAAGATTGTATGAGGTTGCAGATTATTCTGAATCAATTCCTAAGTCTATGGACAGAGATACAGCAGTAAATTCATTAAGAACAGTTTTAGAGAGCATAGAGTCTTTAATCGAGACTTCTGGTGGGTAATCCCCAAAGATGGCTATTTCCGATCGTACAGGATTAATTATACTAATCACTTCTTTGTCTCTTTTTAGTTTATTTGTTTTTCCTATATTTCAGGAGGAAATAGAACGAGGCCCTCAACTTTCTGCTTATGGTGAAGATTGGAATGATATTTCTGATTTTAGAACTCAATTAGAAATCAATTCAGACTACAACGTTTCTGCAATTCTTTCTAATCCCGCCATTATAGAGGATATCAATACACCTTCTGAAAGTCTATTGATTATAGCTGGTGCAGAAAGCCCTTATTCAGATATAGAATTAGATATCATCGCTGATTACTTTCTCAGAGGTGGCAATGCAATAATTTTAGGAGATTTCGATTATTCTAATTCAGTAGCAGATTTATTTCCAATTGAATTTACAAATCTCAAAGTTTGGGATGAAAATTATAGAGATAATGTTTCATTGATTGAAATCAATGCCTTTGTTCAACAAAGAGAATATCAAATTTTATTAAACGAACCATCAACTTTAGAAATTGCAAAACCAACAGAACCGTTAAAGAAGAATTTTTGGGATAGTGATTTCGGTTTATTCAGAACTAGTGTTTTCGCATCTACTAGCTCTAATGCTTGGTTAGATTTAGATGAAGATGGCTATGTTAGTGGGGGGGATGTTGCAGCCCCCGATGAGGGATTCCCAGTTGGAATCTCTTGTGAAATATTAGATACATCTTCTAAAACTCGAGGCACAGTCGTATTCATTTCTGATAGCAGTTTACTCGTTGATGGTATGTTATCTAATGAAGTAAATAATTCTGCATTTGCTATGGATTTAATTAGTACATTAATTCCACAAAATGGAACTATTCTATTTGATGAATCTAGACATTCTCAAGATGGTTTAGGTAGTAGTCTTTACAAAACTGCTCTAGGTTTTTATTTCCTTCTTTCAGGAGATACACAAATATTACAAATTATACGTTTCAATGTTTTAATTTCAGTATTAATTTTCACTTTAGTACTTTCCGTTCGTCAACCAAAACCAACTCGTTGGCGCCATCCTTATTTTATGGATCCAGAAGTCAATTTAGGTCGATACAGGCCTCTTAAAGTTCAAGATTTACAGGATGTATTGCTTGAAAGATTACGTTTAAAATATAATATTTATGAGTTCGATAGTTTGGATTTTCATTCTCGTTTAAGAACAATTGAAAACGTCGTCAAGCGTTATAAAATAGTACTTGATATGGAGCTCATAAAGTTATTAATAAAACCGGAGCAAATACCAAAAACGAGGTACAGAAAAATAGCAAAGAATATACAGGAGTTATCACTATGACAAGTTTCGAAGAAGACGTAATGGAAGAAAAACCATCTAAGGGTAAATTAGTTGGAAAGAAAAAGATTGTAAAATCTAGCAGTCCAAGTAGTATAGGTTCTTTTAATAAGAGAATCAAAGCTACAGCTCAACTAGCATCGACTATACAGGAAGAAGTAAGTCAGGTAGTTTTAGGTAAAGAAGATACCATAGAAATGGTGTCTGCTGCAATACTTGCTAATGGAAATATTCTCTTTGAAGATTATCCAGGTTTAGCTAAAACTTTAATGGCTAAAACGTTCGCTCAAACATTAGGTTGTGAATTCAAAAGAATTCAATTTACACCAGATTTACTTCCTGCCGATATAACAGGGTCTTATTTCTACGATCCAGAAAAAAATAAATTTATTTTCCGTAAAGGTCCACTTTTCTGTAATATTCTTTTAGCTGACGAAATTAATCGTGCCCCTCCAAAAACGCAAGCTGCTCTTTTGGAAGCTATGGAAGAAGAACAAATTACAATAGAGGGCAAAACTCACACATTGGATAAACCCTTCATTGTTTTAGCTACTCAGAATCCAATAGAATACGAAGGTACTTATCCGTTACCAGAAGCTCAAATGGATAGATTCTTAGTTAAATTAAGCGTCGGTTATCCTGACGAAGACGTGGAGACAACGGTAATAGGAAACAGGGCCACTAGGAAAAAAGATAATTTTGATGTTTCCCCACGCGCTACTCCAGACAATGTCATCGGTATGCATGAATCTATCGAAGAAGTAGAAGTCGATTCTAGAATTTTAAGATATATGGTTGAGATTGTTCAGCAAACTAGAGAAGATCCTAGAGTACTAGTTGGTTCAAGTCCAAGAGGTAGTTTAGGTTTGCTTAAATTATCTAGAGCATTAGCACTTCTAAGTGGTAGGGATTATGTAATTCCTGATGATGTAAAAAGAGCCGTTATTCCAGTTCTATCTCATAGAATAATTCTAAAACCAGAAGCTAAATTCCGTGGAACTCAATCTGATCAAGTTCTCGAAGAAATCAAAAACACTATTGCAGTTCCAGCCGTTACACCTGATTAATAATGTGGACCAGCAAGGCAGTATTGTATGTCGGTTTTGGAGCTATCTTAGTATTATTCTCTCCATTCATAAACAATATACAACTGTTTCTTTTAGGAATTGCAATTTTAGGTTTTGTTTCAGTACATACTCTAGTTAATACAAGTCCAATCAAAGTCAAAGTCACAAGAAAAATGGAAAATGTTTTTGAAGGTTCTAATGTGGATATTCATTTATCTGTAGAAAATAAAGGACGATCAATAGGATTTTTAGAATTGTTTGACAATTTACCAAAAGAATTAGATTTAGAAAGATTTATGTTTCTTAGATATCGCTTAATTCCAGAGTCGTTAGAAACTACCCTGGAAGAGATGAAATCAGAATGCGATCAACTTATTTCAAAAATACCAGAAGTAAATCTTTCTAACGTTTCTCATAGGTTAGAAATATCAAATCCTTCTCCCTTTGATATTGAATTAACTGTTCCTTGGAATTCGGATTTTAAAAAAGAGATTGAAGGATTAATTTCAGGTTTAGATATTGTTCAATCTATGACTTTAATAGAGAAAAAACTTTTACCACCTCCAAAGAGAAATCATACAATTATTCAACTTAAAAAGAATCAAAAAAAGATTCACAAGTACACTTTAAATTGTCCAGTAAGGGGTCAATATAGGGTGGGTAGTCCACGCTTACGACTTTACAATCCTTCATTTTTCTTTTATTACGAAACTGATATTCAAGCAGAATCACCTTTAGTTGTTTTTCCAGAGCTTTATGATATAGAAGATTTGGGTATACTAAGTGAATTTCCGAAACTTTATCAGGGTGCAATTCCCATAAGGCGTTTAGGGGATTCAGGAGGCTTTTATTCAATAAGGGATTATGTTCCAGGTGATGATTTCAAAAATATCAATTGGAGAGTATTTGGAAGGACTAGAAAATTAATGGTCAATCAATATGAAAGAGAAGATATTTCTGATGTTTTATTATTGATAGATACTCGCGCTCTTTCTGGTTCAGGAACAGTCATGCACAATTCTTTGAATTATGCTTGTAGAGCTGCCGCAACTATTGCTCGGTATCTACTCCAGACAAGAAATCGTGTAGGTGTAGTTTTCTATGGAGGTTATCATATCTCAATTCCAGTTGATAGTGGTCAAAAACATCTTTATCACATGTTAACTGCTTTTGCTAGAATCAAACCGAATGGCAATAGAGGTGTAGCTAGTGTTTTGGGGGATGTTCGAAATTTCACACCCCGTTCTCCTGTTATATTGATTTCAACCCTAGAACGAGACATTACTGCAAGCTATGCACTCAGGGAGATTATGGCTCGAGGATATAAATTAACAGTAATTGCACCAGATACTTTACATTACGATAGAGAGAGAAATCAAATATCTCCTATTACTTATTATTCTACAGATGTAGACATAGATAATGCACTAGCTGATGTTAGGGCTTTAGGGGCGAGAGCGATTCGCTGGGAACCCGATACTCCCATTAGCACAATATTGAAGGGGGTCGCATGAACGTAAAAGATCCTCTGAAATTAATGCAATTTTTTTCAATTATATCTTTAGTTATTTGTCTTCACTTCTCATACGTTATAAACAATCCTGAAGAATCTCTGTTTATTGATGGTTTCAATGTAGTTACTGAAAGCGTCGGTTATTCAGACGTTTTTACTTTTTACGATTTTACTATAATTTTCTCTATGTTTTTGGGTATCGTTATGGGGTCCGTATTTGCTATTGCACATTATCATTCTCAAAGAACATTTAATTTAATTTTATTTATTCTCTTATCAATATTAATAATTCTTTCTTACGAATCTGGAAATGACCGTATACCTATTGAATCGGAAACTTTACATCAATTTGCTCTTTGGATATTTTTAGGTCTACCTCTAATGATAGGCATTCCTTCTGTTATCAATAGTAATTTAGAATTATTAGCTCTTTCAGCTTTTTTAGTAGTTGTAATTCCTTTGGGTTCTCAGGGAAACGATACTTCTATGATTGTAGAAATTTTATGCTTCATTTCTGCTTTTCTTTTATTCATCGAATTGGGATACGGTCATGAACGTTACAGTAGATTGTCTAAAATTATACCAGAAGGTTCCAATTCAGTAGTTAATTGGTTTGTTATGGTTCTTATGGTAACATTATTCATAGCGGTTGGAATGACAACTGCTGCTTACTATTTCCATGAAGTTATGGCATATATTCTACCACTAAAATTCGCTGAGTCAATTGAATTTAACACCATCTACGGTCGAGCAATTTCAGTATTATTATTCTTTTCTTTCTGGGCTGCCGGGCAGATATTACTGTCTAGAAGCTATCTTGCACAACAAGTTGAAGATTAATTTATTTCCAAGTATTGTCCCAGCATTTTTCACATAAATACCAATCACTCCCAGGTACTAAGTATGCACTTTCAATTCTAATTTCAACTTTACAATTTTGACACGTCATTTCTTTCATTTATTTCTCGAAGCATATTTTAACGACTCTCCTATTAAGGTTTCGTGACTATCTCTTCTATGAGTGTTGCAGTTGTTGATAATGGTGGTCAATGGACTCACAAAGAATGGCGCATTCTGACTTATCTCGGTTGTAAAGCGGAGATTGTTTCTAACACAACTCCTTTGAATGATTTAGAGAAATTCGATGCTCTCGTTCTTTCCGGAGGTGCACCTAGAATTGGTACAGAAGCCGACTCATTAGGCCTTACTTCTGAATATTTAGATTCTGAAATTTGGCCAATTTTAGGTATTTGTGTAGGTCATCAATACATGGCTACTCATTTTGGCGGGAAAGCCGGTCCAGCCACAATTCCCGAATTTGGTGAGGCAACATTAAGCGTCAAAAAGAATGGCTGGATTCTTTCGAATCTACCCTCCGAATTCAAAGTTTGGGAATCACACAATGATGAAGTTACACAACTTCCAGATTCATTCGAAGTTCTTGCTTCATCAAAAGATTGTTCAATACAGGTAATGGAACACACCTCTTTACCATATGCAGGTGTTCAATTTCATCCAGAAGTTGAGCATTCCGAATTTGGAGCAGAAATATTCACTAATTTTCTTGAAAAAGCTTCTAAGTATAATGGTGCGAAGTAGCAGTTTCATTTAAAGTTCCCAGTTTATTTCCGATTAAGGTTTTCTCTATGGCAATAAAGCAAAGGTTATTTCGTTTAGTTGGGCGTTTTATGGGTGATTTAGGAGATTTAAGTACAGATGATCAGAGAGCAGTTCGTGGATGGTGTGTTTATGATTGGGCCAATTCAGCATTTTCAACATCCATCACTGTAGCCATTCTACCTATCTATTTTGCAGCCATATTTACAAGTGAATTCCACACAGGTGGTCCAGATTTCCTAGGTTCAACTTTAGGTGCTGAAACATTATGGGCTTGGACAATAGGTCTCTCCGCCCTTCTCGTTGCAGTTTCTAGTCCTATACTGGGCGTTATAGCGGATCGTGCTCCTCTGAAAATGTGGTTACTAAGGACTTATGCTTCAGCAGGAGCTCTTTTCACTTTTCTTTTACTATTTTCAGCATATACGGGCCATGATTGGGCATGGTTACTAGGCTGTTTCTTTATTGCTAATGTGGGGTTTGCAGGTTCATGTGTATTCTATAATTCATTACTTCCACATATAGTTAAAGAAGAATATTACGATGATGTCAGTAGCAGAGGCTATGCCTATGGTTATATCGGTGGAGGGTTACTTCTTGCAGTTCATCTTGTAATTTTAGTTATGTTCGATTATGATGATCTCGTCACTCGTTTAGCACTCGCTTCTGTAGGACTTTGGTGGTATGGTTGGTCATTGTATACTTTTGCAACTATTCCAGAACCGCATGTGGAAAACCCACTTCCAAGTCTGGGCGTTGTTGATTCAACTAAATTGGCATTTACCGAACTTGGAGAAACATTCAAAGAGATTAGTAAATTCAAAATACTTTTCACTTATCTGATTGCGTTTTTACTTTTCAATGATGGAATTCAGACAGTATTGGCACAGGCAGGAGTTTATGCAATTGTTACTTTAGGCGTCGGAAGCACCACTTTAATCGGCACTATTCTTCTCATACAATTCGTTGGTGCATTAGGTGCAACTCTTTTCAAATGGATAGCAGATTTTACCAGTACAAAACAATCACTGATGTACACTCTAGTTGTTTGGATAATAGTAATAGTGTTGGCCACCGGTTTTGCAATAGAGGAACCTTCTGAGAAGGAAGATTTCGATTACCAACTAATTTATGATTCTTCTACAGAAACGTACTCGGTGGAAGCCGTACCTGATTTAGGCAATGGTAAGGCCGATTTAGCTTGGGAAGATTTAGTGGGTGATTGGGATCCAGACGATGAAAACAAAAGTACGATGCAGGCTGACGAACTCGCTTTTTTAATAGAACAAATATTAACTGGCGATGGTCAAAGATTCTCTCTTTATTATGATCTTACTACTACACTCGATGCTAATTTTGTAATAGGTCCAGACCATCCTAGTCAACTAGGGGATGAGGAATTAGATGCAATCCCTATCTGGATGCGTGACAATGTTTGGAGTCCTTTAGGTCTAAGTGCTAGTTTACAATTCGTTTTAGTCGGCATGATTTTAGGATTAGTAATGGGGGGCTCTCAAGCGCTTGCTCGTAGTATTTTTGCCTACATGACTCCCGAGTCTAGGAGTTTTGAATTCTTCGGATTTTTCGGTGTAAGTATAAGGGTATCAACGGTTTTAGGACCATTGATTTATGGTTGGTTAGCATTCCAATATGATGCACGTGTTGGAGTTTTGAGTCTTGCAGTTTTAGTTCTTCTTGGAGCACTTCTGTTCTTCACAATCGATGTGGAGGAAGGTAGAAGAGTCGCTATCGAATCAGATAAAAATAATAATTCGGAGTCTTCTTCTTGAAAAAACGCTTAAGTCGTATACGTCAAAAAGTATCAACTAAAATATCAGAAACAAAAGATAAAGTTTCATCTATACGTACTGAATTAAAAAAAAGAGATAAAATAACAGCTAAAGCTTCTTGGCCTCGAATATTATCTTGGTGCTCATATGATTTGGGTAACACCATCTTCTCGATGAATATCGTATCTCTATATCTCGGTATTTGGATAGTTAATGAATTAGGTGGGTTAGACAAACATTATGCCTATGCCAATGCCATTTCCATGGCTCTTATTTTCATGAGTGCACCATTTCTGGGCGCTCTTTCTGATCAAGCTAAGAGACGTATGCCATTCCTAGTAGTCGCAACAGTAATTTGCGTTACCTTTACTGCTCTAATAGGCCAATCTCCCAGTTTTTTAGAGAATATAATACAAAATTTATTCAATTCTTCTGATAATCTAACTCGAATTTATCTCGCTATGTTGTTCTTTATTATCGCCAATTATTTTTATCAAGCCGGTTTAATATTTTATGATTCTTTACTTCCTTCAATATCTACTGAATCTAATCGTGGAAGAGTAGGCGGTCTCGGCGTCGGTTTAGGTTATTTCGGTTCTCTTTTTGGAATAGGTTCTGGTATCTTGTTATTGGATCATATAGGATATATGGGCATGTTCCAATTTTCTGCTCTTCTTTTCTTGATATTCGCTTTACCATGCTTTCTTTTTGTAAAGGAATCACATAAAACTTCTCAAATTGAAAAAGGTATGATTTCTGACGCCTTTCGAGAAGTTCTACATACAATAGAAAATGTAAAGAAGTTTCCAGGTTTGGGTAGATTTCTAATAGGGAGAATTTTTTACACGGACGCAATAAATACTTTAATTATTTTCATGTCTATATATGTTACCAATGAATTCGGTTTCACTACTGATACTACAATATGGTACAAAAATATACAATACTTTCTCTTAGTGGGAGTTCTATCTTCTATAGCAAGTGGGTTTTTGTGGGGCTATTTAGTCGACATTTTTGGACCAAAAAAGACCTTGAATTTAGTTTTATATCTATGGTTTATCGATTTCATAGTTGTTATTGCATTAGCTTTATTCGATATACCATATGCAGATGTTATCATCTGGTCAGGAGCATTTCTAGCAGGCATCTCGGTCAGCGGATTATGGGTTGCTGATAGGCCATATATGCTTCTTTTGACTCCGCCTAAATTTGTAGGCCAATTCTATGGACTGTACAGTATGGTTGGCCGTTTTGCAGCTATAATTGGCCCTCTAATCTGGGGTATTATTGTTAATGAATTAAGTTGGGGTCGGCCAGCTGCAGTTGGTGCGTTATTTGTCTTTACTATAATCGCCTATATCATTCTACAAGGTGTCGATGATACTCCACGCGATTGGCCTCCAGAAATGCAAGTAGATTACGTCGTAGAACCCCCAAGAGGAGCAATGGGCAGGTCACGTTAGTTATTTTATCCGTTCTTACTAGGTTATATTGTTATGAAACGCATAATGGATTCTTATTTGGAAAAGCTAGTCGATGATGACAAACTTCTTTTTTATCAATCAGTCTCTGATTTCGCTGAAGAAAATATAATGCCAAATTGGCTAGATTGGGAGAGAAATCACGAATTGATTCCAGACTCTGCTATAGATCTTATGGGGGATATGGGTCTTTTCGGTACTACTATTTCTGAAGATTATGGTGGACAAGGAGGTTCTCAACTCGATTTGATATTGATGGGCTTAGCATTAGGTTATCATGCTCAATCATTAGCCATAACGCCAGGTGCAGCTTCATCATTAGGGGCTAAACCAATTCAACTTTTCGGCTCCGATGAACAAAAAAATTCACATCTTCCAGATTTAGCCACAGGAAAAAGAATGTTCGTTTTCGGCCTTTCTGAACCGGGTAGAGGTAGTGATGCTGCCAATCCACAAGTTCACGCAACAAAAGTTGAGGGTGGTTGGCAGATAAAGGGAGAAAAGTGTTGGTCCACTAATGCCAAATGGGCCAGTCATGTAGTTGTACACGCATTGACTGATGGCGGCACTACCTGTTTTATTGTTCCAATGGATAGTCCAGGAGTCAATTATCAAGAAATGGCTGGTAAAGATTTATGGAAACAATCTTCTACGGGTTCTATAGCATTCGACGGTGTAAAAGTTACAGATGATGATATTTTAGGTGAACTGAACAACGGTTTCAAGATAATGGTCCAAACACTTAATGGAGGCCGTCTTTTCATTGCATCCATGTCTCTTGCATCTTTGGCCTTTGCATTAGACAAGTGCCGTTCATATGCCCAAGAAAGAGAACAATTCGATGGCCCCATTGGTCGTTTTCAACGAGTTCAAGATGTTATACTCGATATGGATATTGTTTTGGAACAAGGTCTGAATTGGCTCATTACATTAACAAATCAGTATGATTCCAACACTCTTACTAAGGAATCTGCTGCAAAAATAAAAATCGACTGTTCAAGAAAAGCTTCAGATCTACTTACCTTAGCAATGGAAATTTGCGGAGGTGTTGCAAGTTTAGATGAATTTGGCCTAACTCGGCACCATAGAGATCTTTTCGTATGCAGGGTAGGGGAGGGTAGTAATTTCGTTCTAAAATCATTGGCCACTCGTCCTTTAATGCCGGATATAACTTTACAATAACCATGTCTACAAATACAGAAAAATCAAAACCATCTTGCGACGTAGTCGGCTGTTCTTCAGATGTAAAGAGATCCATTTCTTCTTCAAAAGTCAAAAGCACACTTTCTATAGATTTATCATCATCTAGTCGAAAAGCAAAACTTTGCAAAACTCATTATAAAGAATTCAAAAAAGCATCTAAAAAGGATAGAAAATTGGAGATGCTCGGTAGATGAGAAGTGTTTATGCAATAGCTAAGGCTGATCTTTTATCATCTTGGAGGGGATTTTGCACTCAAACAATTCAACGCCCTCTCTCACGCCTTCTTTTCTTAATAATATTACCAACTGTTGTTTTTTATTCAATTAAACTTATTAATTTTATAGAAAGGCAACCTGAAATGTTCGGTGATAGTTCGGATGGTTATGGTTCAATTATAGCTATCTCGTTTACCATTCTAGTTATTAGAAACGCAGGTCAAACCTATAGGAAAGCAATACGCTCCTCTTTAGTTGATACTTATCTATCACACCCTATCTCGTCCAGAAAAATCATTCTAGGTTTTTTAATTTCCTTATTATTTTCAAATCTTTCTCTTATCTTATTATCTACAGTAACTATATTGGCTGTAATTAATTTTACAAATGAATCAATTTTCTTCCCTTCCGATTTTATAAATTTAATATTTCTTTCAACTATTTTCGCACCGATTTTTGGTTTTCTATTGAGTATTTATAGTTCGATAACTCCCTTTTTTCGTAAATCATTATATCTGTTCGTAATAATTTTACCCTTATCTTCAACTATTCTATTTTTAGATCAAGCACATACGGATCCTTCTTCATCTTTTAATCTGTTTTTACTTTCAAGTTCTACGGTTTCAATACTCCTCTTTCTTTCTGATAAATTATACATTGACAGTATCTTATCACAGCAAATTTCAACCAGAGTTTCTAAACCAACACCACATATTTTTCGATTAGGTTGGCTCAATTATTTTTTAAATAGAAAAACCTCAGCATTGGTACGTAAAGAAATAGTCAATTCTTTAAGAGAAAAAGATGCAGTCGGAGCTTACATTTCGACTATTTTTATAGGTTTATTCATATTGTTTTGGGTCTATACAATAGGTAAACCTACTGAAGATTTAGGTGGTGAATCATTCTATCCAACTCTATTAGCTCTCGGCATTTACATTGGTGCATTGCTTCAATGCACACTTGTAGGTGCTTCATCAATAGGTATCGAAGGAAAACGACTTTGGATTTTAAAATCCCTTCCAATCGATTCTGTTTCCGTTCTAAAAGGCAAAGCAATCTCTATTGCTATTCTTTCATTGCCCGGTCTTCTTTTTATCTGGCTTTCCACTAGTTACTTCGCAAATTTTTCAGTAAAAGTCACACTTTTTTTTGGTGAAATGGTAATTTTAGCTATCCTAATCAATACTGGTTTAGGGATGTGGGCGGCAGGCGTCTTTGCAGATTTCGATTCTAATAATAGAGGTAATCCAGATTTTTTAACTCAATTTTTACTTATGGGTACTTCAGCTTTTATCACCGGCATCTTAATGGCAATTTCAGGTGCTTTTCTCCAAGGAAATGTTAATTTCGGTCTTATTATTGGAGCTTCAATGTGCTTTTTATCTTATTTAATTTATTATTTTGGAATACAAGGTGGGGCTTCAGCATATCGTTCTTTTTGGTCTGATAAATATAGTTAATCTAACCAGAAGACTCTAAATGGTTTATCTACTTACCAGTGTGCTTGTCAAACGAATCTTCTCCTACATCTGAAAATTATTTCACTTCGCTTTCCGAGAATGCTGATAAATGCTATACAGTTGCAAATAAAGCTAGAGAGAAGGGTTTCGATCCTGTAAATAAAACGGAGATTACAAAAGCAAGAGATTTAGCTGAAAGAGTAGAAGCACAAGTAGGTCCAAAAGGCGTTTCTGAATTAATTCGTAATTCTCTAATTGAAGGTAGCAGGGAAATTTCAGCTTTAGAAATAGCTAAAGTACTAGCTAAAAAAATAAAAGAAACAGAAGATGTAAAAAGTGCCTTAGAACAAGCGGTAAGAACATCTCTTTCTATTTTAACAGAAGGTGTTTTAGTTGCTCCAACAGAAGGGCTAGTCAGGGTCGATATTTTAGATAATGAAGATGGCAGCCAGTGTGCTGCAATATACTATGCAGGACCTATCCGTGCAGCAGGAGGAACTGCACAAGCACTTTCTGTATTGATAGCGGACGTAGTTAGAAGAGAATTGGGTCTAAAATCATATATCCCAACTACATCTGAAATAGAAAGATACAAAGAAGAGATACCCCTTTACAAAAGAGCGGTAAATTTACAATATACTCCTTCTTCTGAAGAGATTGAAACAATAATCAAATCTTGTCCCGTTTGTATTACTGGTGAACCTACAGAAAGATTAGAAGTTGTCGGAAATCGAGACCTTCCTCGGGTTGAAACAAATAGAATAAGGGGCGGTGCTGCATTAGTTATAGCTGAAGGTCTTTGTTTAAAGGCTAATAAAATCCTGAAGCACGTCGAAAGATTAAAAATTAAAGATTGGAATTTCTTAACTAATTACGCTGAAAAGAAAAAAGAGAGTCAAAAAGAATCAACAGGAGAACACAAATATCTAAGAGATGTTTTAGTAGGCAGACCAATTTTTTCCTTTCCGGATAAAGTAGGTTCATTTAGACTCAGATATGGTAAAACTAGATTAACAGGTTTAGCAGCGATTGGTCTTTCTCCAGTAACTATGAAAGTTTTGGATTCTTTTCCAGCTATCGGAACTCAATTGAAAACTCAACTTCCGGGTAAAGCTGCATCAATAACACCATGCGATTCTATAGAAGGTCCTTCTGTAGTTTTACATGATGGTACCTTTTTACGTTTAGATGATATGTCTAATGTTGAAGACTACCTTCCTAAAATAAAAAAAATTATAGATTTAGGTGAAATCCTAATCTCTCCAGGTGAATTTTTAGAAAATAATCACAATTTAAAACCAGGAGCTTGGTGTCATGAATGGTGGCAATTAGAAGCAAATTCATCAGAGGTTAATCCGAACAAAATATCTTTTGAAGATGCACTCTCAATCAGTCAAAAATCTGGTGCAGCATTGCATCCTACATATACATTTTTTTGGAATGATTTAGAACTTTCTGAAATATTAGAACTTAGAAAAATATTACAATCTTCTTCATTTGAAAATGAAATTCTAAAAGTCCCACTTTCTGCTAAATCAATGTTAGAATGTTTAGGTGTTTTTCACACTGTTCATTCAGATGTTTTACATATAGAAAAATTCGCTACATCACTTTTACATTCTTTAGCATTGAATGTTATTGGAACCGATATTATCAGTTCAAAAGAACCGAACAATTCAACAAATCAACTCAGTCTAATCGAATATTTTTCAGATCTAAAAATTAAAAATCGAGCTCCCACGAGGCTCGGTTCTAGTATGGGGAGGCCTGAAAAAGCTAATGAACGAAGAATGAGTCCACCACCGCATTCTTTATTTCCAATTGGAAAGAGCGGAGGCCCTCAGCGTCTCATAAACACCTCTTTAGAAAAATTACAAAATGGAGAAGTAAAATTAGAAATTGAATCAAGAACCTGTTCTGTGTGTAATGAAGATACAGTCTCAACTCGTCATTGTAATGAACCAACTCTTTTGAAAGAGAGGGCCAGTTCACGTCTGGTAAATTTAAAATCATTAGTCAATTCATCTAAAGAACATCTTAAAATGTATCAAATTCCACCAACTAAATGTGTTGAGGGGTTGACATCTGCTACTAAGACGCCAGAATTATTAGAAAAAGGAATTCTTCGTGCTAAATATGATTTAAGAGTTTACAAAGATGGAACATTAAGATATGATATGATGAATCTACCTCTGACTCATTTTTATCCTTCTGAAATAGGTCTTTCTATAGAGAAAGCTAATGAGTTAGGTTACACTCAAGATTACTTAGGCAACAATTTAGTTTCCCCAGATCAGTTAGTAACTTTACAGATTCAAGATGTAATTTTTTCACGTAAATCTTCGTCATGGTTATTGAATGTCGCTCGTTTTGTAGATGACGAACTCGAAAAAATTTACGGCTTAGAAAAATTTTACAATATCGAACCAGGTCAAAATGCAAAATCTAGTGATATGATAGGTAGTCTTATGATTGGTCTAAGTCCGCATACTTCAGCAGGCGTTCTTTCTCGATTGATTGGTTTTACAGATGCAAATGCACAATACAGCCATCCATTCTTTCATGCTGCTAAAAGAAGAAATTGTGATGGCGATGAAGACTGTTTCATGCTACTCTTAGATGGTCTTTTAAATTATTCAGAAAAATTCTTGCCAAGTAGACGTGGAGGTACTATGGATACGCCACGAGTCTTAACTACACGCATAAATCCAAAGGAGATTGATAGCGAGGCTCACAATATCGATTTAGAATCTCAATATCCTTTATCTTTTTATCATAATGCCGAATTAGAAAAGTCTCCAAAAGAAATAGCTAAAGATTTGCAATTCGTTTCTAACCATTTAGAAGAGAATAAAGAATATCCATTCCTCTTCACTCATCAAACTTCAGACATAAATGCAGGTCCAAAAGCATCTACATATGTAGATTTAGGTTCTATGCAAGAAAAATCGGATGCATCATTACATTTAGTGAGTAAAATACGAGCTTCTGATGCTTCATATTTAGCTACACACACAGTCAAGAAACATCTGCTTAGAGATTTAGTCGGTAACTTACGTTCTTTTTCCAGACAGAAAGTTCGTTGTAATAAATGTAATACAAAATACAGACGTCCACCTCTATCTAACAAATGTTCTAAGTGTGGTGGTAAAATTTTACTCAACGTTTCCCGCTCTTCAGTCTCTAAATATAGGGAAATGGTTTCGGATATTTTGGTCAAATATCCAGATATGGATAAATTTACACAACAACGAGTTGAATTGGCATTAAGTTCAATAAACACCACTCTTGAAAATGATGAAACAACTCAAACTAACTTGGGTGAGTTTTTTTGAGACAGGTTTTTCAAGAAATTCCTTCAACCAATGAAAGGCTAAGACTCCAAAATCCAAATCTATGGGATTCGATTATCGCTTTCGAACAACATCAAGGTAGAGGTAGGAGAGGTAACACTTGGGTTTCTCCAAAAGGTGGTTTTTATTTTTCAATCTGTTCTCCTCAACACAAATTACTTCCACTCATAGCAGGGCTATCATCCAAACTATCTCTCGAATTCTTTCATCAATTCAACGTCTCTCTAAAGTGGCCTAACGACCTGATCTTAGATGGAAAAAAATTAGGTGGAATACTCTGTGAGTCTCACAATGATTTTGCAATAGTGGGTGTGGGTATCAATATCGAAAAAACACCAGACGTCTCTTCTTCAATTTCTCTTAATGATGTGGACGCCAGTATCAATCTTTTAGATCTAGCTGATAAATTTGAAAACATTCTTCAGCGCGAATTAATGAATTTTGATTCAAATGATTTTTTTATCAGTTATAGAAAAGCGGAAATCCTTCTCGGTATGAATGTCAGGTGGAATAATTCTGAAGGTCTCGTTATAGATATTACTGAAAATGGTGAACTGATGGTTGAAGAAAATAATAATATTATTACATTAAATGCTGAAGAGGTGCATCTTGAACATTGAAGGCCTACTACTCGATTTACTAAGAATCCCTTCATCAATGGGTGAAGAGAATGAAAAAATTACTTTTCTAGAAAAGTATCTATCTGATTATTCACCACAGATTGAAAAAGTTTCAGATTCTACAGCAAATATCTGGTGTCGTTCAGAAGGAGAAGGTCCGCATATTGTTTTTTGTGCACATATGGAC